>NZ_JBIWNL010000028.1:5944-83063 GCF_044767225.1 Kitasatospora sp. NPDC101447 | reverse complement strand
TGTGGTGTTGTTTTTTGCGGGTGGGGGGGTGGGGGGGGGGGTGGGGGGCGGGGGGGGGCGGGCGGGGGGGGGGGGGGCGGGCGGGGGGGGGGGGGGGGCCCCCCCCCCCCCCGACGGTCGGCGGCCGCGCCGGGCACGCCTGCAAGGCCTGGAGGGCCTACAGGGCCTACAGGGCTTAGAGGCCGTTCTTCTCCAGGGTGAACTTCCAGGCGTCGGCGACGATGTCGTCCAGGTTCGGGCGGCGCGGGGTCCAGCCCAGCGCCTCGTGGGCGCGGGCGGCCGAGGCCACCAGCACCGCCGGGTCGCCGGCCCGGCGGCCCTCGACCTGCACCGGGATCTCCCGGCCGGTGACGCGCTTGACCGACTCGATCACCTCGCGCACCGAGAAGCCGCTGCCGTTGCCCAGGTTGCAGATCAGGTGCTCGCCCGGCTTGGCCGCGCCCAGGGCCAGCAGGTGGGCGTCGGCCAGGTCCGCGACGTGGATGTAGTCGCGGATGCAGGTGCCGTCCGGGGTCGGGTAGTCGTCGCCGTACACCGCGATGTGCGGGCGCTGCCCGAGCGCGGCCTGGAAGACCAGCGGGATCAGGTGCGACTCGGGGTCGTGGCGCTCGCCGTACGCACCGTACGCGCCGGCCACGTTGAAGTAGCGCAGCGAGACGGCGGCCAGGCCGTGGGCGACGGCCTCGCTGGTGATCAGGTGGTCCACGGCGAGCTTGGTGGCGCCGTAGGTGTTGGTCGGCGCGGTGCGGGCGGTCTCGGCGATCGGCACGGCCTCCGGCTCGCCGTAGGTGGCCGCGGTGGAGGAGAACACGAGCTTGCGCACGCCCGCCGCGCGCATCGCGCTGATCAGCTCCAGCGAACCGGCCACGTTGTTGCGCCAGTACTTCTCCGGGTCCACGACCGACTCGCCGACCTGCGAGGAGGCGGCGAAGTGCAGCACGCCCTCGAAGGAGCCGTCCAGGACCTCGCCGGCCTCCTGGATCCGGCCCTCGACGAACTCGGCACCGGCCGGAACGCCCTCGCGGAAGCCCGTCGAGAGGTCGTCCAGGACGGTCACCTGGTGCCCCGCCTCCAGCAGGTGGGCGGCCACCACGCTGCCGACGTAGCCGGCGCCACCCGTGACCAGGTACTTACTCATGTTGCGACCTCCAGCGGGCGATGGTCCGCGCGGTGGGCGTGGCCATCGACGGAATCCGTACGACTGGGGCCATTCTCCCAACCCACCGGGGTGCTCCGGACCACCCGGGCAGCTGCTCGCAGGCTTTTCACCAAGTCATCAGCCCCCGGACATCCGCTCCAGCAGCCCGGTGCGCGCCGCCACCGCGGCCGCCTCCAGGCGGGTCCGCGCGCCGAGCTTCATCAGCACCCGCTGGACGTGCGTCCGGGCGGTGCTGGCGGCGATCCGCATCCCGGCGGCGATCGCGGCGGTGTCCTCGCCGTCCGCGATCCGGGCCAGCACCTGCACCTCACGCCGGGTCAGCAGGCGCAGCAGCCGGACGGCCTCGTCGTCCGGTTCGGCCGCCGGGCGCAGCAGCTGGTCGAACGCGCCGCGCAGGACGTCCACCGTGACCGCGGCCTCACCCGCCCGGGCCCGCCCGATGGCCCGCTCGACGACCTCGATCCGCTCGTCGCTGGGCACGTACCCGGCCGCGCCGGCCGCGAACGCCCCGGCCACACCGCGCAGTTCGCCCACCGGCCCGAGTACGATCACCGCCACCTCGGGGCGCTCCCGGCGGATCCGGCGCAGCCCGTCGAAGGCGCCCGGCTCCCCCGGCGCGGCCACCCCCAGCAGGCACACCTCGGGCCGCCGGCCGGTCACCAGGTCAGCGGCGACACCGGCCGGGGAGCCCACCGCGAGCACCCGGTGTCCGCGCAGCTGGAGCGCGGTGGCCAGCGCCTCGGCCAACAGCCGGTGGTCGTCCACCACCACGAGTCGAACGCCCATGACGCCCTCCCGGTCAGGGTTCGGCTCGCGCCCGCGCCCTTCGGGCGGGCGGCCGATGACGCACCATCACAGCGCATTCCGTACCCGACCCGCCAGCCGTCGCGCGTCGACTGCGGCCGGAAACGCGAAAGACCCCCGCCAGAGGCGGGGGTCTTTCAGTTGAGCCCCCATGCGGAATCGAACCGCAGACCTTCTCCTTACCATGGAGACGCTCTACCGACTGAGCTATAGGGGCTTGCCGGGTTTTTGTTTTCCCGGGCCGGTCGAACAAGGAAGACATTACACGGCCGTCGGCCCGGAAGGGAAATCGGCTCCGCCCCGGGCTTCCCGATCACTCCGCGGCCTCGATCGGAGGCGGGCGCCGTGGCCCGCGCGCGTGCTCCGCGGCGTCAGCCCTCGGCGTGCGCGGCGTCAGCCCTCGGTGTGCGCGGCGTCGAACTCCTCGCGGGCCGCCATCATCTGCCCGGCGCGATGCTCGGTCCACTGCCCGACCGGCGTGACCAGCTCGGCCAGCTCGCGCCCGAGCGGCAGGAGGTCGTAGACCACGCGCGGCGGCGTCTCCGGGAACACCGTGCGGAGCACCAGGCCGCTGCGCTCCAGGTTGCGCAGGGACTGGGTGAGCATCTTGCGGCTGACCCCGCCGACCCCGCGCTGGAGCTCGGAGAAGCGCTGCGGCCCGCAGGCGGCGAGGCTCATCAGGATCAGCAGCGACCACTTGTCGGCCAGCTCGGCGAACACCTCGCGGCTGGGGCAGAGCCGGGCGAAGAGGTCGAATCCCTGCTCCGCCGCGCCTTCCGGCCCGTCCGTCACCTGCTGCTCCTCGCACTGCCCCGCCCGGGCCCGGGTCGCTTCCTCCGTCGTCATGCCCTCCAGGGTAGCCCTCCGGTCTCCAATCCGCCCTTGGTAACCAATAGAGACCTGGTCTATATTGGAGACCGCCAACGGATCGGGGTCGGCCGGGCCGCGTCGGTGCGTCCTGCCCCGGCGCCGTGCCCTGTCCTCTGCCGTCTGCATTCCGCTTTCTGCCTGCCGTCTTCTGCCGTCGCACCGGCTTCCGCCGGTCCACGCCGTCCCCCTGGAGCGCCCACATGACCGCCATCCGCCCGACCGTCGTCCTCGCCTACCACTCCGGCTACGGCCACACCGCCGTGATCGCCGAGGCCGTCGCCCGCGGCGCCGCCGCCGCAGGTGCCGAGGTCGTCCAGATCGCCGTCGACACCATCACCGAGGAGCAGTGGGCCCAGCTGGACGCCGCCGACGCGATCGTCTTCGGCTCCCCCACCTACATGGGCACCGCCTCCGGCGCCTTCCACGTCTTCGCCGAGGCCTCCAGCAAGCGCTGGTTCACCGACGCCTGGAAGGACAAGGTCGCGGCGGGCTTCACCAACTCCGCCTCCAAGAGCGGCGACAAGGCCGGCACCCTCGGCTTCTTCCAGACCCTCGCCGCCCAGCACGGCATGAACTGGGTCAACCTCGGCCTCAAGCCGGGCTGGAACGCCACCACCGCCTCCGAGAACGACCTCAACCGCCTCGGCTTCTTCAGCGGCGCCGCCGCCTCCTCCCCCTCCGACGCCGGCCCGGAGGCCGTCCACAAGGCCGACATCGCGACCGCCGAGCACCTCGGCGCCCGCGTCGCCCAGCACACCGCCGTGGTGCTGGCCGGCCGCGCCGCCCTGGCCGGCTGACCGCTCCGACCGAGGCGGTCCGACCGACCCGCTCGGCCCGACCCGACCGCCCCTCGCGCGCGCCTACGCCGCCGGATCCGCCCCCAGCAGGGGCGCCCGGCGGCGTCCGCCGTCCACCGCCCCGAGCTCGGCGCCGGTGGTCTCCGGCAGCAGCCGCAGGCAGCCCAGGGCCAGCACGCCCAACCCCGCCAGGTACCAACCCACCGGCTGCGCCGTCCCGTACGCCTCGGTCAACCGCGTCGCCACCAGCGGGGTCGTCGCCCCGCCGATCACGCCGCCCAGGTTGTACGTCAGCGCGGCACCCGTGTAGCGCACCCGCGTCGGGAACAGCTCCGGCAGGAACGCCGCCACCGGCCCGAACATGCACCCCAGCACCACCATCGCGCCCGCCAGCGCGACGAACATCAGCGACCGGCTCGCCGTCTCCAGCAACGGGAACAGCACCGGCGACCAACCCGCGGCGAGGACCGTCGCCCACCACAGCGTCCGCCGCCGGCCCCACCGGTCGCTGCGCGCGGCACTCAGCCACACCGTCGCGGCCATCCCCACCGCGCCGATCAACAGCATCGTCAGGACCAGCGTGCTCGCCACCCCGAGCCCCGAGGTCGCGTACGCCAGCGCGTACGTCGTGGTCAGGTAGAACAGCGCGTACCCCACCGTGATCGCCCCGCCGCCCGCCAACACCGGGCGCCAGTGCTCACGCAGCACCTCCAGCGACGGCGCCCGCTCCCCGCGCCCGGCCGAGCGGAACAGCGGCGACTCCTCGATCCGCAGCCGCACGAACAGCCCCACCGCGACCAGCGCGAACGAGGCCAGGAACGGCACCCGCCAGCCCCACGCGCGGAACGCCCGCTCGTCCAGACCGAGTTGGAGCGCGAGGAACACCCCGTTCGCCAGCACGAACCCGCACGTCGGCCCCAGCTGCAGGAACCCGCCGTACCGCCCCCGCCGTTCGGCCGGCGCGTTCTCCGCGATCAGCAGCGCCGCCCCGCCCCACTCCCCGCCCAGCCCGACGCCCTGGCACACCCGCAGCGCCACCAGCACGGCGGGCGCCCACCACCCCCACGCCGCGAACCCCGGCAACACCCCCACCGCCGCCGTCGCCAACCCCATCAGCAGCAGCGACACCACCAAGGTCGCCTTCCGCCCCACCCGGTCCCCGAAGTGCCCGAACACCACCGCCCCCAACGGCCGGGCCAGGAACGCCACCGCGTACACCGAGAACGCCGCCAACAGCGCCCCCACCGTGCCCAGTCCGGGGAAGAACACCGGCCCGAACACCAAGGCGGCCGCCGTTCCGTAGATGAAGAAGTCGTAGAACTCGATCGCCGTCCCGATCAGCGCCGCCGCCGCGGCCCGGTGCAACTGGCCCGCCTGTCCCGGGTGTTCCGCCCGCTTCGACCGCTCCGCCTGCCCCGACTGCCCCGACTGCTCCAACTGCACTGCCTGCCAAGCATCCTCCGCATCCATACCACCACCCTCACCACCCCGCCCCACCCCCACCAGCCCCCACCCGGGTGACCACGGCGCACCCCCGCGGACCCGCGCCCGGCCCGCACCCCACGCGCTCCCCGCAGCCCGCCGAACCCAGCCCCACCGCACGTATGCTGACCGTCCGGAGACCATCTCGACATACGGGGGGAAACCGTGCCGGGCCCCTATTCACGCGCCGCTCTCGCCGTCAATCCGGCCGTACTGGAAAACTGCGGGCAGACCGCCCAGCACCTCGGCGGCCGGATCCCGTCCGAGACGACGAAGATCACCGCCCCCGGCGACCAGGCCGCCGCCGCCCTCCGGGGCTGGCTCACCGGGCCCGCCATCCACGACTGCGCCGCCGGCTGGAAGACCCTGCTGGACAAGCTCGCCGCCGACATGGCCGGCAGCGGCACCAAGCTCTCGACCGCCGCAGCCGACTACCGCCGGAACGAACAGAGCCTGTCCACGGCCCTGACCGGCAGCGCGGCAACCACCCGGTACGACCACCGGACCCCGGCCGCCGACCCGTTCGGAACCGTCCTCACCAAGGACCTGTCCCCGGCCGCCGAAGCCGCCCGGACCAACGGCGCCGGCAAGGCCCGGTGAGGCCGATGGACATCGCCACCCTCCGGAACGCCGACATCAACGGCATCACCACGGCCGGAGCCGCCTACGACACCCTCGTCACCGCACTGGGGCGGCACGCCGAGTCCTGGCAGCACGAGGTCGCCGACCGGCTCGGCGCGGCACAGTGGACCGGGACCGCCGCCGAGAACGCCACCGCCGAGATCCAGGCGATCGGCACCGAACTCCGACTCGCCGCGCAGGAACTCTCCTTCGTCAGCCGGGCCCTCGCCGAGGCCGCCGAAGGCTTCGCCGCCGCCCAGGCGCACCTGGTCAACGCCCTGGACGACGCCGAGAAGCAGAAGTTCACCGTCGCCCCCGACGGGCGGATCACCTGGGACACCGAACCCACCTCCGCGAACCACCCCGGCGACCGGGCCGAAGAGACCGCCGAAGAACTCGGCCGCCGCATCACCGCCGCCCTCAACGAGGCCGCCCACGCCGACTCGGAGATCGCACAGCGGCTCAACCACCTCGCCCGCAACGCGAGCAGCGGCACCGGCCTGGACGCCGCCACCGTGCGGAAGGACCGGGAAGCGTTCGCCGCCCGCGAGGCCGTACCCCCCGCCGGAACCGACCCGGAGGCCGTGAAGCGCTGGTGGGACAGCCTCACCGAAGCCCAGCAGCAACGCTTCCTCCTCAACCACCCCGACCGGGTCGGCAACCTCGACGGCATCCCCGCCGTCGCCCGCGACCAGGCCAACCGGATCAACCTCGCGCGGAGCAAGCAGGACCTGCAGGCCCGGCTCGACCGGCTCGGCCCCGAGCCGGAGCAGTTCCTCGGCTGGGCCAAGGGCGAGCCCATCCCGAACCCCGACTACGTCGCATGGCACCGCCGGCAGCAGGACCTGCGGGAGAAGCTGACGGCGATCGCGGCCATCGAGGGCCGCCTGACCGGCGACGGTGCGGAATCCCGCGACGGCACCCCGGCCTACCTGCTCGGCTACGACACCGAGGGCAAGGGACGCGCGATCGTCTCCGTCAACAACCCCGACACGGCGGACAACGTGGTCACCCTGGTCCCCGGCACCACCTCCCGGCTCGCCACCGCCATCGGAGACGTCGACAAGGCCGACGAGATGGTCAGGGCCGCCGACCGGACCGACCCCGGCGGCCCCAGGACGACCGCCGCCATCGCCTGGGTCGGCTACGACGCCCCGCAGAACATCTTCCCGGAGGCGTCCACCGACGCGTACGCCGAGAACGCCGAGGAGGACCTGGCCCGCTTCCAGCACGCCCTGCGCACGACCCACGAGGGCGCCCCCTCGCACAACACCCTCATGGGCCACAGCTACGGCAGCGTCGTCGTCGGCTTCACCATGCGCGACCACACCCCGCCGGTGGACGACGTCGTCCTCGTCGGCAGCCCCGGCGTCGGCGTCGACCACGCCGAGGACCTGAACATCGACCCCTCCCGCGTCCACGTCGCCCGGGGAAGCCAGGACACGATGATCAAGACCGCCGCCGGCACCGGCCTCCTGTTCGGACGCGACCCGATGGACACCGACTTCGGCGCCCGACACCTCCCGGCCGGCACCACCGACCACTCCCACTACTGGCTGCCCGGCACCGAATCCGTCAGGTCCTTCGGCGCCGTGATCACCGGCAACGGGAACGACCGGTGAGGCCACACCGGGCGATCGCGGCCACGGTGACCGCCGGACTGCTGTGGACGGTCCCGGCGTGCACCGGGGAAACCCACGCCCCCACGATGACGCGGGCCCAGGCGAAGCAGCAGACCGCGGACTACGCAGGGCAGGCCATCGCCGACCTGCCCCAACCGGTCACCACGGCGAGCGGGCGGGAGAACGGCACCAACTGCTTCAAGAACGACGCCCCCTCGGAGTACGACGGCCGAGTCGTGGAGGTCACCGAAAAACGCCTCTCCGGCATCCCGGCGGACCGCCAGGCCGAATACGTCGAACGGCTCCGGGCCCGGATCGAATCCATGGGCTTCCACCGCGACGACTCCGAAGCCCTCCGCACCTCCATCCACTTCACGAACGCCGCCAACCGCTTCACCGGCTCCATCGACGGCATCGGCAGCACGCACGGGATGCTCGTCATCGGCTTCACCTCCCCCTGCGTGTGGCCCGACGGCACCCAGCCCCCGCACTGACCGCCCGCCATCCGCCATCCGCCATCCGCCCCGGCGCATCGTCCGGACCTGGACTACTTCGCGTACGGGTTGTCCTCCGGGGCCACCGGCGGCTGGTACGACGGCGGCGGCACCGCACCCATCGGCTGCTGCTGCGGCACCGGCGGCACCTGAGCCCCGGGCTGCACGGCCGACTTCCGCCGCCGCACCACGAAGAGCGCACCACCGGCCACCAGCGCCAACCCGGCCACCACACCACCCACGATCGGCAACGCACTGCCCGACCCCGACGACGCATCAGCCTTCGGCTGCGCCGACGGCGCGGGAGCCGCCACACCACCCGTCGGGCTCGGCACCGGCGACGCAGAAGCCGACGGAGCCACCGACGGCGAAGCCACGTCAGCCGGAAGCGGCGACACATCCGCCAGCCCGGGATCCCCCGGATCCGTCAACGCAATACGCGGCCGAACCGCCCCCCACCCTGCATCATCCGTACGCTTGTCCCCGCCATTCGGCCTTCCCGCTGTGTTGATGAGCACTCGCAGAACCTGATTCGCCGTCCACTCCTTGTGAATCGCCCAGACCAGCGCTGCCGAAGCAGAAACCAAAGCAGTCGCGTCAGACGTCCCATGGCTCTTGCAGTAGCCGGTGGCAGCCGTGCAAGCAGCGATCACATCCATGCCAGGGGCCATGAGAGCGACCTGCGGCCCGGACTCGGACTCGTCCGTCACGGTGCCATTCCGGTCGATAGCCCCCACGCCGACCACATTCGGCAGACCACCCGGATATTCGACAACATTGCCCTGCTGCCCGGAATTTCCGACACTGGCGACCACAAGGGCGCCCTTCGCTCGCGCGTTCGCAAGGATGCGATTGATCTTCACAAGATCATCCGACGTGGCGGCAACCGCATCCGTTCCTAGCGAGATACTGATGACCTTCGCACCTTGATCGACCGCGTAGTTCACGGCCTGGCCGATCTGATCAAGGAAGTCGGTCGTAGTGACAGACCCCTCCGACCCGCTGTTGATCTTCAGAGGAAGGATCTTCGCGCCAGGCGCGAGGCCGTAGGCACCGTTCCCAGCGCGATTCCTACCCGTACCTGCGATGAGGCTGGCCATTTCGGTGCCATGCCCTTTGGGATCGACGCCCACGCCGCTAGAGCCACCGCTGAAGTCCTTCCCGGGGAGGAACTGCCCGACCAGGTCCGGATGATCCAGTTTGAATCCTCCGTCGATCACCGCGACAGTGATGCCCTCACCCTTCGAGGTCTTCCACATCTCCGGGGCGTGCATGGCGTCCAGGTGCCACTGGTCAGCGCGGATCGAATCATCGGCAACTGCGGGCCCAGCAATCGGGCCAGCAAGAATTCCTGCAGCCAGGAGTGCCGCTGAAAGCAGTCGCCACCCACCTTGCTTTCGCCCCATCACAACTCCTCGTCACTCTGTCCACCGACCGGGAACCGTGCCCCGAACAAGCCTGCCCGGCCACTGGGAAGCCCAGTGGCCGGGCAGTCGTTGCCGTCCTACTCAATCACGTCCGGGTTGCTGTCCGGCGTACCGCTGGTCCAGGTCTCCTCGTCCTCGTGGAGGTAGTCCGCGCGGCTGCGGCGGTCACGTTCCTTCCGGTCCATCCACTTCACGAACGCCGTCAACCGCTTCACCGGCTCCATCGACGGCATCGGCAGCACGCACGGGATGCTCGTCATCGGCTTCACCTCCCCCTGCGTGTGGCCCGACGGCACCCAGCCCCCGCACTGACCCCGGCTACCGGACCGGCGCATCGTCCAGGCCTGGACTACTTCGCGTAAGGGTTGTCCTCCGGGGCCACCGGCGGCTGGTACGACGGCGGCGGCACCGCACCCATCGGCTGCTGCTGCGGCACCGGCGGCACCTGAGCCCCGGGCTGCACCGCCGACTTCCGCCGCCGCACCACGAAGAGCGCACCACCGGCCACCAGCGCCAACCCGGCCACCACACCACCCACGATCGGCAACGCACTGCCCGACCCCGACGACGCATCAGCCTTCGGCTGCGCCGACGGCGCGGGAGCCGCCACACCACCCGTCGGGCTCGGCACCGGCGACGCGGGAACCGACGCGGAGGCCGAAGCAGAAGCCGACGGAGCCACCGACGGCGAAGCCACGTCAGCCGGAAGCGGCGACACATCCGCCGCCCCGGGATCCCCCGGATCCGTCAACGCAATACGCGGCCGAACCGCACCCCAGCCGGCACCGTCCGTACGGCCGTCGCCGCCATTGGATCGACCGGCGGTATTGATGAGCACCCGCAGAACCTGATTCGCAGTCCACTCCGGGTGCACCGCCCAGACCAATGCAGCCGAGGCGGACGCCAGGGCGGTCGCATCGGATGTGCCGTGACTTTTGCAGTAGCCCGACGGTTCCGTGCAAGCCGAGATCGTGTCCATCCCAGGGGCGACGAGGGCAACCTGCGGACCACGCTCGGACTCATCGGTCACGGTCCCATTTCGGTCAACCGCCCCGACGCCGACAACATTAGGCAGGGCGCCGGGATACTCGATCTGATTCCCTGACTGTGCCTCGTTTCCTACCGCGGCAAGAACCAGGACACCCTTCGCTCTCGCATTCACGAGAATCTGGCTCAGCTTGGCAACATCTCCCGGAGTGGCAGTTACCTTATTGATCCCCTGAGAGATGCTGACGACCTTGGCACCCTGGGCAACTGCGTATCCGACAGCCTCGCCAATCTGACCGAGAAAGTCAGTGGATACCACGGCACCAACGGAGCCGGTATTGATCTTCAATGGAAGAATCTTGACCCCCGGCGCCAATCCGGACGATCCCTTACCACCGTTGGCCCGTCCGGTCGCCGCAATCAGACCGGCCATCTGCGTTCCATGCCCGTTTCCGTAGGTGCCGACGCCACCTGGGCTCCCACTGAAGTCCTTACCGGGCAGGAATTGGCCGACCAGGTCCGGATGGTCCAGCTTGAATCCGCCGTCGATCACCGCAACTGTGATTCCCTGCCCCTGGGAAACCTTCCACATCTCCGGGGCATGCATGGCGTCCAAGTGCCACTGGTCGTCACGAATGGAGCCGTCTGCGATTGCCGGTGATGCGACCGGGCCGACCACGATTCCCGCTGCCAAAAGCACCGCAGCAGCAGTCCGCCAACGCGCTCGCGTGTCCGTCCGCCCCATCACAACTCCTCGTCGCTCTCTCCACCAACCGGGAAGCGTGCCCCGAACAAGCCTGCCCGGCCACTGGGAAAGCCCAGTGGCCGGGCAGTCGTTGCCGTCCTACTCAACCACGTCCGGGTTGCTGTCCGGCGTACCGCTGGTCCAGGTCTCCTCGTCCTCGTGCAGGTAGTCCGCGCGGTTGCGGCGGTCACGTTCCTTCCGGTTGCCGTGACCTGCCATCCCCGGTGCCATCATGCCGTTCTGCCCGGATCGGGCGGCGCCGGCCTCGGCGGCTCCCGCTGCGGCCGCACGGTTGCGCAGGCCGGTACCGCCGGGCGTGAACTCACCACCGGCGGTCGGCCCCTTGCGGCCGCCGACCGTGCCACCGGTGGTCGAGGCCAGGCCCCGGCCACGCGAGCCTCCGCCCCCGCCGACGGCACCGTGACCGCCACCCATGCCCGGGTGCATGCCCATGCCGTTCATACCGTTCTGCCCGCCGACCCGGCCGCCACCCGGTCCCGCTTCACGCGAACCGA
Source organism: Kitasatospora sp. NPDC101447 (assembly GCF_044767225.1). NCBI lineage: Bacteria > Bacillati > Actinomycetota > Actinomycetes > Kitasatosporales > Streptomycetaceae > Kitasatospora > Kitasatospora sp. NPDC101447. Next base: position 71,540 of record NZ_JBIWNL010000028.1, on the reverse strand, counting down.
AGACCGTCCCGGAGGGAATGCCCGGGGTGCCGCCCTTCCCGGGCGTCTGGCCGCCGAAGGGAGTGCGGGGGTTGACGCTGCCACCCTTGCCGGGAACGTAGTCGCTGCCCCCGCCCTTGGTCTGGACCGAACCGCCGCCGGGCACGACCGGGAAGCCGGGCACGGGGCCCCCACCGGGGGTGTTGGGCCCTCCGCCCGGTCCGGTGGGACCGGTCGGGTAAGTCGGAACGGTGGTCGGTCCGCCCGTCGGCACGGGGCCGCCGCCCGGACCGGTCTGGGTCGGCGGCGCGGTCGGAATGCTGTCCAGCCCGGTGCCCGGACGGTTGACCGGGTCCGACGGGTGGGACGGCGGGGTCGAGGTACCCGGGTCCTGCGGGTTGGAAGGCAACTGGCCGCCGCTGTACGGAGGAGTCGGGGTGGTGTTGCCCCCACCGGAGGGCCCGGTGGAACCCGACCCGGGGTGGTACGGCGTCACGGAACCGCCACCGTAGTTGCCTCCGCCGGACGGGCTGTAGCTACCGACACTTCCGCCACTCAAACGCGGACCACGGTAGGAACCGCCGGAGCCGCCGGAGCTACCGGAGCCCCGTTGCGTGTACTCCGAGCCCGAGTTCTTGTCGGGGTCACCCCCGGGCGTCCCCGGAAGCGTCACATCCTCGGGAATCCCGTTCAGCGTCGTCGTCGCCGCGCTGTAGGCCTGGGCCAGGTTCACCACCTGGCGGCTGGCCTCCTGGTGCTCCTTCTCGACCGTCGCCTTGGCTTCCTTGTACGCGGCCTCGGTGATCCAGGCGTCGCCCGCCGGTGTGTTGCTGCTCTTCATGTACTGGTCGATCGTCTGACCGACTGCGAGCTTGGCCGCCACACCAGCGGGAGTCTGCTGCCGCTCGTACTTGGCGACCAAGTCCACCGCACTCGTGGGAACCGGGGGCATCGCAACCTTGGCGGTGCTGAGTGCCTCACCGGCCTGGGTCATCGCACCACCGGCGGTCGCCGAGTGCTGCCCGATGATCGCCGCGGACTTGTACAGATTTCCGACCCAGGTCTTGAAGTTCTCAGCTGCCGGTCCCTCCCAGTGGACCTGGCCGAGGTGTCCCTGGAGAGCCGTGCTGAGCTCCGTCAGAACACGACCGGCGTCCTGAAGCTGGGCGGCCCGCTTCAACACCATGTCCGGCTGCGTCGACACGACGAACTCCCTGAGTTCGGCGTGCTCCATCCCGTGGTACTTCGATTCTCCTGCCATTACCTGCTCCCCGTCTCCCCGTAAGTCTCTCCCCGCAACGCCGTCAGAGCTTCGTGTTGTCCGTCGTTGCCGGCGAGTTGACACCCGCGCCCTGCGCGACCGCGTTCTGAGCCGCCGTGGTGTGGTCCTCGTTGGTCGAGTAGGCGCCGCCGGTCTTCGTGACCGCGGTCTGCATCGCCTCGATCTGGGCCTTGATCTCCTTGTGGAACCTCACGAGCTGCGAGTGGACCTTGCCGTACGCGGTGGTCAGGGCCACCGCCTCGGTGAACGATCCGGGGCTTCCCCCGCTGACGAAGCTCGCCTGGCTCAACTTCTGCTCTTCGAGCTTGTACGGCGCGGCCGCCGAGCCCTCCATCGCGGCGAGCAGTGCCTCGACCTTCGCCGCGAAGTTGGAGAGCGTCTGCAGCTCCACCTTGACGTCCTGCTTGCCGAACGCCGACACCAGGTCGTTGGCACTGAAGTTCGTCTGCACGGTGCTGACGACGCGGTTGATGCCGAAGCCGAAGGGGCCGAACGGGTCGCTCAGCATGAACGGCGTGTCGTCCGGGCCCGCCGGGGTGTTCGGGTCGGTGCCCGGGGTGCTCGGGTCGGGAGTCGGCGCAGGACTGGGCGAAGGATTCGGCGACGGACTCGCCGAGGACGTCGGAGTCGGACTCGGAGCCGGGCTCGGCGAGGGGCTCGGCGTGGAACTCGGCGCAGGGGTCCCCGACGGGCTCGGGGACGGACTCGCCGAAGGGCTCGCCGACGGAGTCGGCGTCCCCGAACTTGATGCACCATTGCCTGCCACAGCAGTTCACCTCTCCCCCGTACGGCCGGTCGCTCCCCGGCACCCGGGGGCTTCCGTGCCGCAACGCAACACACCGTCAACTTCTGGCTCGTGCAGTCGCCGTACCGTCCTGGTCGGCGAACCGCCCGCCCTGTGGGCGGTTTTCGCCTCCGTCATCGTAGCCATCACCTCTGTCGCATCGGCAGGGCCCTTGGCCCGCGCGTACGCGATCGGTACGAACTTGACACGTACAACCCGCCTTCCGGGCTGCTGGGTAGACTGATCCGGTACGCCCCATCTGCCGCGCAATGTCGCACAGCAGCGACTCCAGGCCGCAGAACGGACGTGTCCGCATGAGCTCCCCGAACGCCGTGTCCTGGTGGGCCCGCGCCGCGCGGCCCGCGCGGCCGCCGTTGCCGCTGGCGCTGATGGTTCGGGCGGCGGTGGGCATGGCGGTGCCGTTGGCGGTGGGTCTGCTGGTGCACCGGCTGGATCTGGGGGTGTTCGCCGGGCTCGGGGCGATGCACGCGACGATGAACGACCGTGCCGAGCCGTCGCGGCTGCGGGCGGCCCGGATCGGGACGGCCGTCCTCGCCTCCGCGCTGGGCATGCTGCTCGGCACCGCTCTCCAGCGCGCCGACGCCGACGGTCTCACCCTGGGCGTCGCACTGACGTTGACGGCTTTCGCTTCCGGCGCCCTGAGCGCGACGGGTCCGCGGGGGTCGGCGGCCGGGATGCTGCTGTTGGTGTCCGCCGCGCTGGGGAGTGGGATGCCGTTGCCGGGGCCGTGGTGGGCGGCGTCGCCGATGATGCTGGCCGGGGCCGGGTTCGTGGTGCTGCTCGGGTTGCCGGCGGGGGCGCCGGGTCGGCCGGCGGCGGATCCGCGCAACCGGGCGCTCGCCGACGCGTACGACGCGCTCGGCCGGACGCTGGCCGACCTGGGCACGCCACGGGCGGCGGCTTCGCGCCGGGTGCTGACGGCCCGTCTGAACCAGTTCCAGGACCTCCTGCCCGGAAGGGCCAGGAGGCACACCAAGGGCCCGAACGTCCCAACCGGCCTTACCGGCCCGAACGGCCCGACGGACCCGACGAGCCGCATGTACGAGGCCGCCCTCGCCGCCACCGAGGCGGCGACGGGCCTGTTGTGGGCCCGGCGGCCGGTGCCGCCGGAGGTGGCGGAGGTGCCGAACCGTCTCGCGGCGGCGGTGCGGCGCGGCGGCGGCGAGGTCGCGGTCCCCGGGTGGCGGCCGGACACGCCGGCCCGGCAGGCCCTGGACGTGGCCCTGCGGGCCGCCGCCGACACGGTGGCGGGCCGCGACGCGCAGCTCGGTACGGCGCCCGCGCCTGCGCCCGATCCCTGGCGGCTGCGGGTGCGCCTGTTGTCCGGGCCGTCGGTGCGGTACGGGCTGCGGGTGGCGCTGTGCATCGCGGTCGGGTCGGCGGTCACCGCCAACTACCCGCTCGGCAAGAGCTACTGGGTGCCGATGACGATCGCCTTCGTGCTGAAGCCGGACCTGGGGTCGGTGTTCCTGCGGGCGGTGAGCCGGTCGGTCGGCACGGTGCTCGGGGTGGCCGTCACCGCGGCGCTGCTCGTGCTGACCACCGAGGAGTGGGCGCTGGCGGTGGTCGCCGCGCTCTGCGTGGCCCTGTTGCCGTACGCCACGGCGGCGCACTACGGGCTGAACACCGTGGTGATGACGCCGATGGCGCTGGTCCTGATCCAACTCGGCGGTCAGAGCGGCGCGGCGGAGTTCCGGCCGCGGGTCCTGGACTCGGTCCTGGCCAGTGCGGTCGTCCTGCTCTTCGGGTACCTGCTGTGGCCCGAGCGGCCGCGTCACCGGATCGAGCCCCGTTTGGTGACGGCGACGACGGCGCTGCGGGCCTACCTCGACGCGGTCACCGCCGGTCGCGCCGAGCGGGCGGAGGTGTGGCTGCGGCGTACGGCTTACCGGTCGCTGGCGGATGCCCGCCAGGAGGTGCAGCAGGGGCTGGTCGAACCGCCGCCGACCGGCCGGCTGGCGGAGCGGTGGCTGCCGGCGACGGCGGCGCTGGAGCGGCTGGGCGGCGCGGTGGCGGCGTTCGCGGCGCAGGTCCGGTACGGCGGCCGGGTGCCGGACCCGGTCGAGGTCGACCGGGTGCGCCGGGCGCTGGACGAGCTGACCGCCGCCGCCCGCGCGCACCGTCCGCCGACCACACCGACCGACCGTACGACCACGCCGACCGACGGTACGGCCGCACCGGGACACGCAGCCGGTCCGAGCACGCCGCACGACACGCCGCACGACCCCACGCTCAGCGCGCTGGGCCGTGCGGCGGACGAGCTCGAAACACTGCTGGCCGGGGGCTAGCGCGACCGCCGGCTCACACGACTCGGACGACTCAGACCTGCTCGGCCAGCTCCAGCCAGCTCATCTCCAGCTCCTCCTTCTCGTCCCGGACCGCGCGCAGCTGCGCGTCCAGCTCGGCGACCTTGGAGAAGTCGGCGGCGTGCTCGGCGAGTTGGGCGTGCAGCTTGGACTCCTTCTCGTCCAGCTTGGCGATCTGCCGCTCCAGCTTCTGCATCTCCTTCTTGGCCGCCCGCAGGTCCCCGCCGGACAGCCCGGAAGCAGCGGTCTCGGCCACCGGGGCAGCGGCGGCGGGGGCGGGGGCGGCCTGGGCGGCCATCCGGGCCCGCCGCTCCAGGTACTCGTCCACGCCGTTCGGCAGCATCCGCATCTTCTTGTCGCCGAGCAGGGCGTGGACGACGTCCGTCGTCCGCTCGATGAAGAAGCGGTCGTGGCTGATGACGACCATCGAGCCGGGCCAGCCGTCGAGGAGGTCCTCCAGCTGGTTGAGCGTCTCGATGTCCAGGTCGTTGGTCGGCTCGTCGAGGAACAGCACGTTGGGCTCGTCCATCAGCAGCCGCAGCAGCTGGAGGCGGCGGCGCTCGCCACCGGACAGGTCGCCGAGGGGCGTCCACTGCTTGTCCTTGCCGAAGCCGAACTGCTCGCACAGCTGGCCGGCGCTCATCTCCCGGCCCTTGCCGAGGTCGACCCGCGAGCGGACCTGCTCGACGGCCTGCAGCACCCGGATCGCCGGGTCCAGCTCGGCGACCTCCTGCGACAGGTAGGCCAGCCGCACGGTCTTGCCGACCTTGATGACGCCGGACGCGGGCTGCACGTCGCCCTCGCTCGCGTACGCGTCGCGCAGGGCGCGCAGCAGCGAGGTCTTGCCGGCGCCGTTGACGCCGAGCAGGCCGATCCGGTCGCCGGGGCCGAGCTGCCAGGTGAGGTTCTCCAGGAGCAGCTTCGGGCCGGCCTTGACGGTCACGCCCTCCAGGTCGAAGACGGTCTTGCCGAGTCGCGCGTTGGCGAACTTCATCAGCTCGGACTTGTCGCGCGGGTCCGGCACGTCGGCGATCAGCGCGTTGGCCGCCTCGATGCGGTAGCGCGGCTTGGAGGTGCGGGCGGGGGCGCCGCGGCGCAGCCAGGCGAGTTCCTTGCGGGCCAGGTTCTGGCGCTTCTGCTCCTCGACGGCCTCGATCCGGGAGCGCTCGGCGCGGGCGAAGACGTAGTCGGAGTAGCCGCCCTCGTACTCGTGGACCTCGCCGTGCTGGACGTCCCACATCCGGGTGCAGACCTGGTCGAGGAACCAGCGGTCGTGGGTGACGCAGACCAGCGCGGAGCGGCGCTTCTGCAGGTGCTCGGCGAGCCAGTTGATGCCCTCGACGTCGAGGTGGTTGGTGGGCTCGTCGAGGACGATCAGGTCGGGCGAGCCGAGCAGCAGCTTGGCGAGGGCGATCCGGCGGCGCTCGCCACCGGAGAGCGGGCCGATGACGGTGTCCAGGCCGTCGGCGAAGCCGGGCAGGTCGAGGCCGCCGAAGAGGCCTTCGATGATGTCGCGGATCCGGGCGTCGCCGAGCCACTCGTGGTCGGCCCGGTCGGCGATCACCTCGTGGCGGATGGTGGCCTCGGGGTCGAGCGAGTCGTGCTGGGTGAGGACGGCCATCTGCAGCCCGCCGGAGTGGGTGATCCGACCGCTGTCGGGCTCCTCCAGCTTGGCGAGCATCCGGATCAGGGTGGTCTTGCCGTCGCCGTTGCGGCCGACGACGCCGATCCGGTCGCCGTCGCTGACGCCCAGGCTGACCGCGTCCAGCAGGGTGCGGGTGCCGTAGACCTTCGTGACGGACTCGATGGTGGCGAGGTTGACGGCCACGTGTGCTGCGCTCCTGGGTTCGGCGGTCGCGGGGCGGCCCGCCGCCCCTGAATCGGGGACACCCCGATCTCCCCAGCCTAATGGGCCCGCAGCGGCGGCCTCACCGCGCTGCTGCAGCGCCGACGCCTCGCCGCGCCGCCCGCCCCGTTACTCCGGGAGCAGCGCGGCCCCCGGCACCGGCCCGTAGGTTGCGTGAGCCGTCCGGCAGGTGCCGGAGGCCCGCAGCGCCGCGGCGACGGCGGCGGCCGCGTCGGCGTCCTTGGCGAGGAAGGCGCAGGTCGGTCCGGAGCCGGAGACCAGTGCCCCGAGGGCGCCCGCTTCGGTGCCGGCCCGCAGGGTGTCCGCGAGCGAGGGGCGCAGCGAGAGCGCGGCGGGCTGGAGGTCGTTGGCGAGCACGCCGGCCAGGGCGACGGCGTCGCCTCCGGCGAGTGCGGCGAGCAGGGCCGGGTCGGCGGCGGGGGTGGGGACGTCGGTGTCGCTGGAGCCGGTGCCGGCCTCTTCGCGGAGCCGGTCGCACTCGCGGAAGACGGCGGGGGTGGACAGGCCGCCGTCGGCGACGGCGAAGACCCAGTGGTAGGTGCCCTCGACGGCGAGCGGTTCCAGGATCTCGCCCCGGCCGCGGCCCAGCGCGACCCCTCCGAGCAGGGCGAACGGCACGTCCGACCCCAGCTCCGCGGCCAGTTCCAGCAGCGTCTCGAACGGGGTGTCCAGCTGCCACAGCGCGTCGCAGGCGACCAGCGCGGCCGCACCGTCGGCGCTGCCGCCGGCCATGCCGCCGGCCACCGGGATGGCCTTGGCGATGTGCAGGTGCACGCCCGGGTCGGCGATGCCGTGGTGGGCGGCGAGCAGCCGGGCGGCGCGGGCGGCGAGGTTGCTGTCGTCGAGCGGAACGACGGCGGCGTCCGACCCGGAGCAGGTCAGGGTGACGCCCTCACCCGGGGTGGCGGTGACCTCGTCGCCGAGGGCGACGGCGAAGAAGACGTTGGTCAGGTCGTGGAAGCCGTCGGCGCGCAGGCCGCCGACCCCCAGCTGGACGTTGACCTTGGCCGGCACCCGTACGGTGATCACTCGCTGTCCTTGTCCTTCTGGGGCTTGTGCTCGGCGATGGCGGCGAACTGCTCCACGGTCAGCATCTCGCCGCGCAGCTTGTGGTCGATCCCGGCGGCAGCGAGCGCCTGCTCGGCCCCGGCGGCGGAGCCGGCCCAGCCGGCCAGGGCGGCGCGCAGGGTCTTGCGGCGCTGGGCGAACGCGGCGTCGACGACGGCGAAGACCTCCGCGCGGCTGGCGCTGGTCTTGGGCGGCTCGCGGCGGATCAGCGAGACCAGCCCGGAGTCGACGTTGGGGGCGGGCCAGAAGACGTTCCGCCCGATGGCGCCGGCCCGCTTCACGTCGGCGTACCAGTTGGCCTTGACCGACGGGACGCCGTACACCTTGTTGCCCGGCTTGGCGGCGAGCCGGTCGGCGACCTCGCTCTGCACCATCACCAGGGTCCGCTCGATGCTCGGGAAGGTGGCGAGCATGTGCAGCAGGACGGGCACGGCCACGTTGTAGGGGAGGTTGGCGACGAGCGCGGTGGGCGCGGGCCCGGGCAGCTCGGTGACCTCCATGGCGTCGCTGAACACCAGGTCGAAGGCGTCCGCCTTGGCGGGCATCCGGCCCGCGACGGTGTCCGGCAGGTGCTGCGCCAGCACGGGATCGATCTCGACCGCGGTCACGTGCCGCGCCACGTCGAGCAGCGCGAGCGTCAGCGAGCCGAGCCCCGGCCCGACCTCCACCACCGCGTCCTGCTCGGTCACTTCGGCGGCCCGGACGATGCGCCGCACGGTGTTGCCGTCGATGACGAAGTTCTGTCCGCGCTGCTTGGTCGGCTTCACGCCGAACGCGGCCGCCAGCTCCCGGATGTCGGCGGCGCCCAGCAGGTGGCTGTCAGGGGTGGGGTCGGTGGTGCTCACGCGCCAAGGATACGGGCGCGGGCGGGGCCCGGGTTCCGGGCACCCGGGGCCCCGCGCCGCGTGTCAGTACCCGAAGGCCCGCGCCGTGTTCTCCGCGACGGCCGCCGACAGCTCGTCCTCGTGCAGCCCCAGGGTGGCGGCCATCGAGCGCACCGTGACCGGTATCAGGTACGGGGCGTTGGGCCGGCCGCGGTAGGGGTGCGGGGTGAGGAAGGGGGCGTCGGTCTCGACCAGGATCCGGTCGAGCGGGGTGGCGAGCAGTGCGTCCCGCAGCGGCTGGTTGGCCTTGAAGGTGACCGGCCCCGCGAAGGACAGGTACCAGCCGTGCTCGGCGCAGGTCTTGGCCATCTCGGCGTCGCCGGAGTAGCAGTGGAAGACGGTCCGCTCCGGGGCGCCTTCGGCCAGCAGGACGGCGATGACGTCCTCGTGGGCGTCCCGGTCGTGGATGACCAGGGCCTTGCCGTGCCGCTTGGCCATCTCGATGTGGCGGCGGAACGACTCCTTCTGGATCTCCACGCCCTCCGGCCCGGTGCGGAAGTAGTCGAGCCCGGTCTCGCCGACCGCGAGCACCTGCGGCAGGGCGGCGAGCCGGTCGATCTCGGCGAGCGCCTCGTCCAGGGCGGCGGCGCCGCCGGCCTTGCGCTGCTGGCCGGACCATCCGTCCGCGTCGCCGAGGAAGATCCGCGGCGCCTCGTTCGGGTGCAGGGCGACGGCCGCGTGCACCTGCTCGTACTGGGCCGCCAGCTCGGCGGCCCAGCGCGAACCGGGTACGTCGCAGCCCACCTGGACCACTGTGGTGACCCCGACGGAGGCGGCGCGGGCCAGGCCTTCGGCCGGGGTGCCGGACTGCATGTCGAGGTGGGTGTGCGAGTCGGCCACCGCCACTGCCAGGGGTTCCGGCAGCGGCGGCGGGGTCGACCGGTCGTCGTCCTTGGCGGCCATGTCAGGCGGCCGGCTTCTCTTCGAGGCGCGGGAAGAGGATCTCGCCCTTGGTGACGGTGGCGCCGGCGGGCAGCCGGCCCCAGTCGGCCACGGTGGCGATGGTCTGCGCGGACAGCGCGCCCAGCCCGGCGGCGTCGGCGCCGAGCGAGGCCCACAGCTTCTCGGCGGTGGACGGCATCACCGGGTTGAGCAGGACGGCGGTGGCGCGCAGCGACTCGGCGGCGGTGTAGAGGATGGTCGCGAGGCGCGCCCGGCCCTCCTCCGAGTCGTCCTTGGCGACCTTCCAGGGCTCCTGCTCGGTGATGTAGCCGTTGACCTGCTTGACGAACTCGAAGATCGCCGCCAGGCCGCCGGCGAAGTCCAGCTCCTCGCCGATCTTCCGGTCGGCCGTCTCGACGGCCTTGGCCAGCCCGTCCGCGACGGCCTGCTCGGCGTCACCGGGCGCGGTGGCGGCGGGCAGCGCCCCGTCGAAGTACTTGCCGACCATCGCGGCGACCCGGGAGGCCAGGTTGCCGAAGTCGTTGGCGAGCTCGGAGGTGTAGCGGGCGGTGAAGTCCTCCCAGGAGAACGAGCCGTCCGTGCCGAACGGGATCGCCCGCAGGAAGTAGTAGCGGTACGCGTCCACGCCGAAGTGCGAGGTCAGGTCGGTGGGCGCGATGCCGGTCAGGTTGGACTTCGACATCTTCTCGCCGCCGACCATCAGCCAGCCGTTGGCCACGACGCGCTTGGGCAGCGGCAGGCCGGCCGCCATCAGCATGGCGGGCCAGATGACGGCGTGGAAGCGGAGGATGTCCTTGCCGACCAGGTGGACGGAGGCCGGCCACAGCTCGGCGAAGCGCTCCGGGTCGCTGCCGTAGCCGGCCGCGGTGATGTAGTTCTGCAGCGCGTCGACCCACACGTAGAGGACGTGCTTCTCGTCCCAGGGCAGCGGCACGCCCCAGTTGAAGGTGGAGCGGGAGATCGAGAGGTCCTGCAGGCCCTGCTCGACGAACCGCAGCACCTCGTTGCGGGCGGACTCGGGGGCGATGAAGCCGGGGTTCGCGGCGTAGAACTCCAGCAGCTTCTCGCCGTAGGCCGACAGCCGGAAGAAGTAGTTCTCCTCCTCCAGCCACTCCACCGGCTTCTTGTGGATCGGGCAGAGCTTCTCGTCCGCGGTGGCGCCGTCGAGCAGCTCGTTGGGGAGCTTGTACTCCTCGCAGCCGACGCAGTACGGGCCGGAGTAGCCGCCCTTGTAGATCTCGCCCTTGTCGTACAGGTCCTGGACGAACTCCTGCACGCGGTCGGTGTGGCGCTGCTGGGTGGTGCGGATGAAGTCGTCGTTGGCGATCTCCAGGTGCTCCCAGAGCGGCTTCCAGGCCTCCTCGACCAGCTTGTCGCACCACTCCTGCGGGCTGACGCCGTTCGCCTCGGCGGTCCGCATGATCTTCTGACCGTGCTCGTCGGTGCCGGTCAGGTACCACACCTTCTCGCCGCGCTGGCGGTGCCAGCGGGTGAGGACGTCGCCCGCCACGGTGGTGTACGCGTGGCCCAGGTGCGGGCGATCGTTGACGTAGTAGATCGGGGTGGAAACGTAGTACGCCGGGGCGCTCGTCCCGGTGGTGCTGTGGTCTGCAGTGGCCGCCATGGTCGGAAAGCTTAGTCGGGCGGGCGGACCGCCCTCGACCGAGTTCCGTCCCGGTCGGGGGCGGTCCGTCCCTGCCCTGCGGCGTCAGCCCAGGAGCCGTGCCCAGAACCGGGCCCAGCGTCCGCGCGGCTTGGCGGGCTCGGTCGCCGGGGGCGGCCCGGCCGGCTCGGCGTGCGCCGGGTAGCCGGGGGAGTGGTGCCAGAGCTGGTCGGCGGAGGCCACCCGGCCCTCGCGCATGATCCGGACGGTGTGGCCACCGCACCCGGGGCAGGTCGGCTTGAGGAGCGGGGACGGCACCCGGACACCGTTGGCGTGGTACTCGAACACGACGTGCCCGTCCTTGGCCGCGTGGTGCTCGATGTCGTACGCCTGCTCCCATCCGTACCCGCAGCGCAGGCACGCGAAGGAGTAGGCCTCCCGTACGGTCTCGACGGGAGTGTGCCCGCGGCCGGCCAGGCCCGCGGTGCTCAGGGGGCTACCGATCGTCTCGCTCATAGCCGTCTCCCAGCGCCCGCCGGGCGCTCGCCCGGCTGGGTCTTTCCTTTCCAGGAAATGCCCGGACCACCTCGGCCGACGCCCCACTTGTGAAGACTTGGATGCGGGTTGGGGAGCCCTATACGAAGGGCCTCCCCGGGACCGAAAACCGCGACCGAAACTTCAGCTCCACGGGCGTTTACCGGGGCCTTCCCTCCAAGGTACGACTACCCGTGCGCAACGCAACCCCCGGATTTCACCCCTTTTTCAGGCCCGGGTCCAGGCCCTCCTTCTTGGCCGCCACGACGGCGTCGAACACCTCGCGCTTGGGCAGCGAGAGCTCGACCGCGACTGCCGCGATGGCCTCCTTGCGCCGCTCCCCCGCCTCCTCGCGCACGGCCACCAGCCGGGCCAGCTCGGCCGGGGTCAGCTCCTGCGGCGCGGCCGGCGGGGCGCCGGCGACGACGACGGTGATCTCGCCCTTGACGCCGTCGGCCGCCCAGGCCGCCAGCTCGCCGATCGGCCCGCGCTTGACCTCCTCGTAGGTCTTGGTGAGCTCGCGGCAGACGGCGGCCGGGCGTTCCGGTCCGAACGCCTCGGCCATCGCGGCCAGCGCCTCGGCGATGCGGTGCGGCGCCTCGAAGAAGACCATGGTGCGCGGCTCGGCGGCGATCGAGGCGAGCTGCCGGGCCCGGTCGCCGGTCTTGCGCGGGAGGAAACCCTCGAAGGTGAAGCGGTCGACCGGGAGGCCGGACAGCGCGAGCGCGGTGAGCACCGCGGACGGTCCGGGCACCGCGGTGACCTTGACGTCCGCCTCGACGGCCGCGGCGACCAGCCGGTAGCCGGGGTCGGAGACCGAGGGCATGCCGGCGTCGGTGACCAGCAGCACCCGGGCACCGCCTGTCAGTGCTTCGACGAGTTCGGGGGTGCGACCGACCTCGTTGCCCTCGAAGTAGGAGACGACCCGGCCGGCCGGGGTCACCCCGAGCGCCTGGGTGAGCCGGCGCAGCCGGCGGGTGTCCTCGGCCGCGATGACGTCCGCCGTGGCCAGTTCGTGGACCAGTCGGGGCGGGGCGTCCGAGACGTCGCCGATGGGGGTGCCTGCGAGAACCAAAACTCCTGTCACGTCCCCCATCCTTCCAGCTGCCGCCGCGCGGGGCTTTTGGTGATGATTCGGGCAGCTTCCGAGGGAGCGGACGCCCGTGCGAAGAGCGCGCCTACGATGTGGCGGATGAACGGCGACACGGCGGCCCAGACGTCCACCGGTACGGACCACTCCGCGTGGGGCGGCGTCGGCCTGCCGTCCCCGCGCCCGGCGGAGTCCGTCGCCGCCCCCGCGGCGCCGACCTGGCGCGAGCGGCTGGCCGGCCACGGCTACCGCGCCCGCCCGACGGTGCCCCTGGCCGAGCGCCTGGTGCCGCCGATGCCGGACGGCCCCGGGGTGACCCCGCGCGACGTGCCGCAGTCGCCGCTGCTGCTGCGGCTCGGCATCTCGCTGCCGCAGGGCCTCTGGTACTTCCTGTGCCGCTGGTCCGGCTGGCTGGGCCCGATCGCGGTGGCGGTGTTCGCCGGGCTCCTGCGGTTCACCGACCTGGGCCGGCCGAACGCGATCATCTTCGACGAGACGTACTACGCCAAGGACGCGTACGCGCTCTGGCAGGGCGGCTACGAGATCAGCTGGCCCGAGGACGCCAACACGACGATCATGACGCCGGGCGCGGCCGTCCCGTACCGGGAGACGGCCTCGTACGTGGTGCACCCGCCGGTGGGCAAGTGGATCATCGGCTTCGGCGAGCAGCTGTTCGGCATGAACCCCTTCGGCTGGCGCTTCGCGGTGGCCCTGCTCGGCACCCTGTCGGTGCTGATGCTGGCCCGGATCGCCCGCCGGATGTTCCGGTCGACCCTGCTGGGCTGCGTGGCCGGCCTGCTGCTCTCGGTGGACGGCCTGCACCTGGTCCTCAGCCGGGCCGCCCTGCTCGACCTGGTGGTGATGTTCTGGATCGTCGCCGCCTTCGGCTTCCTGCTGCTGGACCGCGACCGGACCAGGGGCGTACTGGCCGGGAAGCTGGGCGGGGTCGAGAACGCCGGGCTCGCCCAGCGGGTGAACCTGGGCTGGCGCCCGTACCGGATCGCGGCCGGCGTCTGCATCGGCCTGACCTGCGCCACCAAGTGGAGCGGCCTGTACGTGATGGCGGCCTTCGGCCTGATGAGCGTGCTCTGGGACGTCGGCGCCCGCCGCCTGGCCGGCGCCCCGCACCCGTTCCGGGCGGTGCTCGCCCGGGACGTGGTGCCGGCCTTCTTCTCGGTCGTCGTGGTCTCGCTGTCGGTCTACGTCGCGTCCTGGTGGGGCTGGTTCGCCAGCAGCAACGCCCCGGGGAAGGGCGGCTGGGGCCGGGACTGGGCGGTCGGTCGCTCCACGGACTTCCCGTGGATACCCGAGGGCCTGCGCGCCCTGTGGCACTACCACTCGACGGTCTACGAGTTCCACACCCACCTGAGCGACCCGCACACCTACCAGTCCAACCCCTGGTCCTGGCTGGTGCTGGGCCGGCCGGTCTCCTTCTACTACGAGTCCGCCAAGCAGGGACAGGCCGGCTGCACCGTCGCCGACTGCGCCCGCGAGGTGCTGGGCATCGGCACCCCGCTGCTGTGGTGGACGGCCGTGGTGGCCCTGGTCTACTGCCTGTGGCGCTGGGCGTTCCGGCGGGACTGGCGGGCCGGCGCGCTGCTGTGCGGCCTGGCCGCGGGCTACCTGCCGTGGTTCGCCTACCAGCAGCGGACGATCTTCCTCTTCTACGCGGTGGTCTTCGTCCCGTTCCTGGTGCTCGCGGTGACGATGCTGGTCGGCGCCCTGATCGGCCCGCCCGGCGCCTCCCGGGACCGCCGGATCATCGGCTCCGCGACGGCCGGCCTGCTGGTGCTGCTGATCGTCTGGAACTTCCTGTTCTTCTTCCCGCTCTTCACCGGCCAGACCATCCCGCTGGACGACTGGCGCCGCCGGATGTGGTTCAACAGCTGGATCTGAGCACCGGGCTTGCCCCCCCCCGGACGGCCGGCCGCGCGCTCCGGCCGACACCGTGTCCCCCCGAATCGTCCGTATGCGGTGCACGACACGTACCAGATCCGTCACAAGTCCCGGGCGTTTCGTCGGCGCACCGATTCCGCCTGCCTAGGGTGGGGGCGTAACGCGTTTCCGGCTCCGGCCGGTTGCGCCCGGCCGCGAGACCCCTGGGGGAACTGCACCATGCGCAGTGGCGCGAAGATCGGCATCATCACCGGCGTGTCCATCGTCGTCCTCGCGGGCGGCGGTTACGCCGCGTACAGCCTGATGGGCGGCTCGGATTCCGGCGGCGCCAAGCCCCGCACGGTGGTCGCCGAACCGCCCTCGGCCGATCAGGCGGCGGCCGGCGCGAAGGACTTCCTGGCGGCCTGGGCGTCCGGCGACATCGCCAAGGCGGCCTCGCTGACCGACGACCCGGCCGCGGCCACCACCGCGCTGACCGCCTTCCGTGACCAGGTGAAGCCGAGCGCGCTGACCCTCACCCCGACCGGTCCGACCACCCAGCAGGTCTTCACCGCGGCCACCGGCAGCCCGGCCCCGGCCAAGCCCGCCGCCGGGGCCTCCGCGACGCCGTCGGCCGGCAGCACCCCGGGCGCCACCGACTCGCCGTCCGCCACCGCAGCCCCCGGGCCCACCGGCACGCTGATGAGCTTCAAGGCCCGCGCCGAGTTCGAGGGCACCAACCGGGCCTGGGACTACCAGGGCTTCCTGGGCGTCGTGAAGATGAGCGACAACACCCCGGCCGTGCACTGGGCGCCGACGGTGATCCACCCCCACCTGTCCGGCAACGAGACGATCGCCGTCCAGCAGGTCTTCGCCCCGCCGTCCACCGTGGTGGACCGCAACGGCAAGCCGCTGCAGGCGGCCTCGCTCACCCCGGCACTGATGGCCACCGTGCAGGACAACGCCCAGAAGCTGCTCCCGCCGGACCCGACCCGGGACCAGGACTCCGGCAAGGCCGTGGTGATCAACGATCCGGCCGGCAAGGCCGCCGCGGACAAGCTCTTCACCATCGTCGAGCCGAAGCCCGGCAAGCCGTTCAAGGTGACCATCGACAGCACCGTCCAGGCCGCCGCCGAGAAGGCGATGACCGACCTCGGCAGCAAGCCCGGCTCCATCGTGGCGATCGAGCCGAGCACCGGCCAGGTGCTGGCCTTCGCCAACTCGCCCGCCAACGGTCAGAACCGGGCCTTCACCGGGCTGCTCGCGCCGGGTTCGACGATGAAGATCGTCACCTCGGCGGCGCTGCTGGAGGCCGGGATCAACCCGGACAGCGTGGTGGCCTGCCCCGAGAAGAGCAGCAACTCGGTCCCGATCCCCAACGACTTCCCGGGTGCGTTCCCGAACAACACGCTCCAGCAGGACTTCATGGTGTCCTGCAACACCGCCTTCATCAACCAGGGTCTGACCAGCCTCAAGCCGGAGACGCTGTCCGCCACGGCCAAGGACGTGTTCGGCATCGGCCTGGAGTGGAAGACCGGCCTGCCGAACGCCGACGGCAAGGTTCCGCCGACGCCGGGCAGCAAGGACGAGCAGGCCATGAACTACATCGGCCAGGGCAAGGTCCAGATGAACCCGCTGGCCATCGCCTCGATCACCGCCACCGTCCAGAGCGGGGCGTTCAAGCAGCCGATCCTGGTGGCCGGTCTGCCGCAGCAGGCGGCGGCCCGCCAGATCTCGCCGGACGTCGCCGGCAAGCTGCGCGCGATGATGAACGCCACCGCGGTCGGCGGTACGGCCAGCCAGGTGATGGCCGGGATCACCGACAACGCGGGCGCCAAGACCGGCTCCGCCGAGGTCCAGGGCGCGTCCACCACCAACAGCTGGTTCACCGCCTTCCGCGGCAACATCGCGGTGGCCGCCGAGGTCCAGGGCGGCGGCCACGGCGTCGACGCGGCCGGCCCGGCGGTGGCCTCCCTCCTGAAGGCCGCCGCCGGCCGCTAGCAGCCTCCGTCCCGAGCCCGCCCCGCCTCAGCTCCGCGGCAGGGCGGGCTCCGGCGTCTCCGGCACCCGGCCGGGCGGGGCGGGGCGCCGGCTGCTCCAGCGCCGGGCCGCCAGCCGGGGCCAGATCATCAGCACCACCGGCAGCGCGAGGTACCCGAACCGCCCGGCCGGGGCGAGCATGAAGGCGATCGCCAGCCCGGCGGCCAGCAGGTCGGCCGCGGCGATCGCGGAGACCGGCGGCCGGGCCAGCAGCCAGATCGCCACCCCGACCAGGGCCACGGTCATCAGGGCCAGCGAGATGGTGTGCCCGGTCGGCCCGAAGCCGGCCAGCACCTTGCCGGGCAGCGGACTGCCCGCCGGGGTGCGGATCGCGGTCATCCCGAGCGGGAAGCGCACCACCTGTTCGCGCAGCGCGTCCGCCTGGGTCAGGACGGACGGCAGGATCACCGCCGTGCTCACCCCGACCCCGATCAGTGCGGTCCGGGCGGCGGGCCGGCGGCCGTACAGCCGCCAGAGCAGCAGGACGGCGACCGGCAGCGCGGGCCAGGCCGTCCACTTCAGGGTGCAGGCGAGGGCGAGCACCAGCCCGGCGCCGACGGTGCGGTCCCGCTCGGCGAGCGCCATGGCCAGGCAGCAGACGCCGATCAGCGGCAGGTCCACCCCGCCGACCACCAGGGCGAGCGCTATCAGCGGCGAGGCGGTGAGGACGGCCAGCGGCAGCAGCGGCGCGCGGTCCCTGGAGGGCCGCAGCAGGCGCCAGGCGGCCAGCAGGCAGGCGAAGAAGGTGAGCGCGAACCAGATCCGGGCGTCCCCGGCGACCCTGGCGAAGGCGGTGGAGTCGCCGAGCACTTGGCGCGGCAGCCCGAACAGGGCCATCGCTGGCAGGTACGGGTTGTAGTCGGTGACCACCACCGGGTGGGGCAGGTAGGCGTCGCCGGTGGTGAGCAGCAGGTGGGCCGAGCGTTCGACCACCATGACCTCGGACTGGTGGCGGCCGTGCAGGGCGAGCAGTCCGAGCGGTACGAGGACGGCGCCGACGAGGGCGACCGCGGCGGCCGCGTGGGCCGCGAAGCGCCGCGGCAGGGTCAGGCAGAGCAGCCCGGCCAGGGCGTAGGCGGGGGCCGCGATCAGGCCCCACAGCCGCTGGTTGGCCAGGTCGGAGACCAGCGGGAAGGCGGCGGCCCAGCCGGCGGCGATCAGGCAGCCGAGGAGTTGGACGGACCGCAGCGAGGCGAGTCCGGCGGGATTCAGTCGTTCGGGCGTGGGCGGAAAGGTGCTTTCGCCACGCTGGCGGGGGAAGGGGCGGACCGAGAAGCCTCTCGGCGGTCGTCCGGGTCTGGACGACGTCTCGGTCACGAAGGTCTGCGCCGGCGTTCTGCGGCGGCCGGTGAAGCGGCCGCCTGGGCGGGAGTAGCCGGGCGTGCGGGTGCTCACCATGGTGGAAGGTTATGGGTGTGGGCCCGGCCCTGTCGCCATGGCGTGGGGCACTGGGCGGGTGATGGCACGAAAAGGGCCGCCGGGTGTCCAGTCGGTCGGCGGCCCTTCACGTCGGATTCGCCTGCGGGTCAGCCGGCGGTCTGGTCGGCCGCGACTGCCGGTTCCTCGGCCTGCTCCAGGCGCGAGTGCTTGATGCTGTAGCCGAAGTACACGACCACGGCGACGGCGAGGGCGATCGCGCCGGCCCGGAAGGTGTCGGCGTGCAGGCCGGTGATCAGGTAGATGCAGAAGGCGACGCTGACCAGCGGGACGACCGGGTAGCCGGGCACCTTGAAGCCGCGCGGCAGGTCGGGCTGGGTGCGGCGCAGCACGATCACGCCGATCGAGACGACCGAGAAGGCGATGAGCGTCCCGAGGCTGGTGATGTCGGCCAGGACGTTCAGCGGGATGAACGCGGCCAGCGCGCCCACGCCGAGGCCGACCACGATGGTGTTCCAGACCGGGGTGCCGGTGCGCGGGGAGAGCTGGGCGAAGCGCTTGGGCAGCATGCCGTCGCGGCCCATCGAGTACAGGATGCGGGTCTGGCCGTAGATCACCACGAGGGTGATGCTGAAGATCGAGAGGATCGCGCCGATCGCGAAGACCATCGCGGGCCAGCTCTGGCCGGTGATGTCCTGGAGGATCTGGGCGAGGCCGGCCTCCTGGCCGTCGAACTTGTCCCAGGGCTGGGCGCCGATGCCGGCCAGCGCGACCAGGATGTAGAGCACGGTCACCACGACCAGCGAGATGATGATCGCCAGCGGCAGGGTGCGGCGCGGGTTCTTGACCTCCTCACCGGCGGTGGACACGGCGTCCAGGCCGATGAAGGAGAAGAAGATGCTGGACGCGGCGACCTGCACGCCGCCGATGCCGAGCGGCATGAACGGGGTCAGGTTGCCGGAGTGGAAGCCGGTCAGGGCCACGCCGATGAACAGCAGCAGGATGACGATCTTGATCGCGACCATGGCCGCGTTGACCTTCACCGACTCGCTGACGCCGCGGATCAGCAGGACGCAGACCATCGCGACCAGCAGCAGCGCCGGCAGGTTGAACCAGTGGGTGCTGTCCGGCGCGCCGGCGAGCTGCTCGGGGATCTTGAACCCGAAGGCCAGGTCGAGGAACTTGTTCAGGTACTCGGCCCAGCTGACGGCGATCGCGGAGGCGGAGACGCCGTACTCCATCAGCAGGCAGATGCCGACGCCGAAGGCCACGCCCTCGCCGAGGGTGGCGTAGGCGTAGGAGTACGAGGAGCCGGAGACCGGGATCGCGGAGGCCATCTCGGCGTAGCAGAGCGCGGTGAGTCCGGCGGTGACCGCGGCGATCACGAAGGACAGGATCACGGCCGGGCCGGCCGAGGGCACCGCGGTGTTCAGCACGAAGAAGATGCCGGTGCCGATGGTGGCGCCGATGCCGATCGAGGAGAGCTGCCAGAGGCCGATCGAGCGGCGCAGGTGGATGCCGGAGCGACCGCCCTCCTCGGGCGCGCCGGCCGGAAGGGCGTCGCGCCCCTCGCTCTCCGCGATCAGTGTCGAGACGGGCTTGCGTCGCAGCAGACGCGCACCAAGGGTGTTGCTGGCCAAAACTGCGGTCCTTCTAGACGGGGGAGGGTGTGGTGTCGGCTGGCCACCCGACACCACCGATGGGAGTCATTGCGGACCAACCGAACAAAGATGGGACAGTACCCGGCGAAAGCACCAGTGTCGCAAACGAACAGTCCGGGTACGCGCATTGTCCAAATCGGCACATATCGATGCACAAACCGGACACTTCGCAAACGGCGCATCTACCGGCGAGCAGCTAAAGCAGCAGCTCAGAGCCGTTCCGGGGGCCGGGATGCATCCGCCGAGCACCGCCGGGACCAATGAGGCGGGCGCTGCGCAGCCGCGGCCCTCCCGCACGGCCCGGCCCGACGGCCCGGTCGACCGCGCGCGCACGAAGCCCGGGCGGGCGCCGATTCGCCGCCCCCGTGCCGGAGTTCACGCCGGAGCGGCCCGACGCACGGTCCGGACTCGTTTCGCCACGGCGAACTGATGATCCCTAGGATCGGCCGGGTGACTACCGGACGACGACCACAGACCAGGCTCGGCAGCCTGCTGGCCGCCCTGGCGATAACGGGCGCCTCGCTGCTCCTCGGCCTGCCCGCCCACGCCG
This sequence comes from Kitasatospora sp. NPDC101447, assembly GCF_044767225.1. Taxonomy (NCBI): domain Bacteria; kingdom Bacillati; phylum Actinomycetota; class Actinomycetes; order Kitasatosporales; family Streptomycetaceae; genus Kitasatospora; species Kitasatospora sp. NPDC101447. The sequence continues at coordinate 51,716 of NZ_JBIWNL010000028.1, read as the reverse complement.
ACGAACCATCAGCCGGCGCCGCCCCAGCCCCCAAGGAGGCCCCCCGGGTCGACCTCGTCCTGGACGTCAGCGGCTCCATGACCGCCACCGACATCCAGGGCAAGAGCCGCATCTCGGTGGCCCAGCAGTCGCTGAACGAGGTGATCGACGCGCTGCCCGCGGAGACCGAGTTCGGCATCCGCACGCTGGGCGCGACCTACCCCGGCAACGACAAGAACCTCGGCTGCCAGGACACCAAGCAGCTCTTCCCGGTCGGGAAGACCAACAAGGTCGAGGCCAAGACCGCGGTCGCCACCCTGCGGCCCACCGGCTGGACCCCGATCGGCCTGGCCCTGCGCGGCGCCGCCCAGGACCTCGGCAAGGGCGAGACCACCCGCCGGGTGGTGCTGATCACCGACGGCGAGGACACCTGCACCCCGCCCGACCCCTGTGACGTCGCCCGCGAACTCGCCTCCCAGGGCATCCACCTGGTCGTCGACACCCTCGGTCTGGCCCACGACGACAAGACCCGCCAGCAGCTGCTCTGCATCGCCAACGCGACCGGCGGCACCTACACCGACGTCCGCACCCAGGAGCAGCTCACCGACAAGGTGAAGCAGCTCGTCGACCGCTCCAACGACACCTACACGGTGACCCCGGTCAAGACCGCCGGCACCGACAAGTGCGAGAGCGCCCCGGTGCTCGCCCCGGGCGTCTACACCGACCGCGAGAAGTTCTCCGAGCACCGCGTCTACAAGGTCCCGGTCAAGGCCGGCCAGGAGCTGCGCGCCTCCGTCAGCGTCGCACTCGACCGCCCGACGGCCCGGGACTACGGCGTCCTGCTGCAGGCCACCAGCGCGACCGGCCAGGAGCTGGTCCGCGGCACCGACGCCGGCAGCAGCCGCACCGACGTGATCTCCACCGGCCTGCGCTGGTCCACCGACGACTCCAAGGGCTACGTCACGGCGAGCCCGACCTCCTCCTCGGGCTCCTCGAAGGAGAAGCCGACCACCACCGTCTGCCTGGTCGTCAGCAACTCGCTGGCCCCGCAGGCCGGCGTGCAGGCCGACCCCGGCATGCCGCTGGAGCTGACCGTGGACCTGACCTCCTCCTCGCCCGCCCCCGAGGGCGCCGCGATGGGCCTCGGCCGCGGCTGGATCCTGCTGCTCACCCTCACCCTGGCCGGCCTGGTCTTCGGCCTGCTGTTCGGCTGGATCGCACGTTGGCGGATCGCCGTCTGGCGGGAGAACTGACCATGCGTACGACGATTCGCGGCGCCCTCGCCGCCCTCGCCCTGCTGCCCGCCCTCGCCCTGGGCGCCCCGGCAGCCTCGGCCGCGCCGTCCCCCTCGGCCAGCGCGAGCGGCACCCCGGCCCCGGCCACCAAGGCCGGCACCTCCTTCCTGACGGCGGTCAACCTCTCCCCCGGCCAGGACGCCGAGGTCGCCGCCTCCACCGGCGACTACCTGTACTGGGCGTTCGGCGCCTCCGAGGGGCAGACCCCGACGGTCAAGCTGACCGTCAACCTGGCCCCGGCGACCGACCGGCACGGCCCGCAGACCTGGTCCGTCGAGGTCTTCGACGGGCTGCGCCGCCGCCAGGCCTGCACCGCCGGCACCCAGAACGCCACCGGCGACCAGAACGCCACCTCGGTGGCGCTCGACTGCACCCTGCGCGAGGTCCGCACCTGGGCCGAGCCGTGGTCCGGCGACCCGCTTCCCGGCACCTACTACGTGCGGCTGTCGGTGACCGACGTCCCGCAGCCGGACCTCGGCCTGGCCACCTCCGTCCGGCTGCACGTCGCCGCCAAGGGCGGCTCCGACAACGCCCAGCCGGAGGGCGGGGAGCTGAAGGCCCCGCTGGTCCCGCCGGTCGGCGGCGGTGCGAGCACCGCCAAGGCGGCCGCCCCGGTGGCGGAGGAGGAGCACTGGTACACCGGCTGGTTCTCCGGCTGGAACAGCCGCTGGTACTGGACGATCGGCGGCGGCTTCCTGGCCGCGCTGGCGGGCGTCCTCGGCTACAACCTGACCCGGCACCCGCACGGCCGGCGGCCGGGTCACCACGGCACCGTGCCGCCCCAGGGCTCGTACCAGAGCGGTTCCTACTCCGACCGCCCCTGACCCGCGCCCCAGCACAGCCCGAGGGCCGGCCGGAGGACTCCTCCGACCGGCCCTCGGCCGCGTCCGGACCCGAACCCGGGACGAGCGTCAGCCGCGGAAGAGGTCGTGCCCCACGTCGGACGGGACGACGTCCTGGACCGGCTTGCTGTCCGGCCCCGGCACGTGCTCGCCGGGCACGGGCTCGCCGCTCTCCCGGTGCAGCAGCACCACGCCGTCCTCGGCCCAGAGCTGCCGGTACCCGTGGTCCAGCAGCAGCCGGATCCGCGCGGCCTGCTCGGTGTCCGTGGCGAACGGGAAGGAGCGCTTGTTCGACCGGGTGAGCACGTACTCGCGCCCGCGCGGCGTGCCGTCCACCAGCACCACGTCGGTACGGGCGGTCAGCCGCGGCGCGATCTGGTTGTCGGCCTCCACCGAGGCGCCGTCCGGGATCAGCGCCGCCGCCCGCACCAGCGCGGCCTCGCTCGGCTTGGCCTCCCAGGAGGACGGCACCGCCAGCTGCACCAGCCCGATCGGCACGGCGGCCACCAGGGCGATGCCGGCCGCGCCGAGGCCCAGCCGTCGCGCCCGCCGGACGGTCCGCTCGGGCCGCTCGGTGCTGCTCAGCCGGCCCAGCACCTCGACGGCGGCCGTGAGCAGGATCGGCCAGAGCATCGAGTCGTAGTGCCGGGCGATCGACCAGTGGTTGGGGTTGCTGGACAGGATCCGCTCGGCCAGCAGCGGCACCGCGCACAGCACGGTGGCCGAGCGCAGCGGCAGCAGGAGCGTCGTCCCGAACAGCCAGAGCAGCAGCAGCGGCTTGAGCGGCTGGTCGAAGGCCGTCTGCACCAGCAGGAACGGGTTGTGCAGCAGGTGGCGCAGGGCGTCCCCGCCGTCCGTGCCGAGCGCCGCGTAGTTCCAGTAGTAGCCCGGCTCCCCGCCCATCGCCGGGATCAGCCACGTGATGGCGACCGCCGAGGCGACCGGGCCGCCCAGCAGCAGCCCGAGGCCGGTGAAGCGGCCCGCCCGGTCCCCGGTGCGGCGGGTGCGCAGCAGCACCAGCCCGTACGCCCCGACCATCAGGCCGAGGTCCTCCTTGGTGCAGCACAGCAGGACGGCGGCGAGCACCACCGTGCCGTACCGGCGGGCCAGGCCGCGCTCCAGCATCAGCAGGGTCAGCGGCACCGCGAAGGCGACCTCGTGGAAGCCGACCCGGGCGGCGACCAGCAGCGGCCAGCCGAGGGCGTGGACCAGGCCGGCCAGGTCGGCGGCCCGCCGGGCGGTGCGCGGAGGGGCGGCGGCGAAGCCGTGCGCGGCGATCCGCCGGATCAGCGGCACCCCGGCCGCGAACAGCAGCGACTGCCCGATGATCAGCGAGCGCGGGTCGTCCCAGATCCAGTACAGCGGGGCGAGCAGCGCCAGGACCGGCGAGAAGTGGTCGCCCAGCAGCGAGAAGCCGGGCGGGAACTCGTGGTGGTAGCTCTTCAGCGTGGAGACGGGCAGCCCGAAGTGGGCGTAGCCGCGCACGCCCTGGTCGAATATGCCGAGGTCGAAGCCGCCGAGCGACACCGAGGTCCAGCCCTGCAGTCCGACGGCGCACATCACCGCGAAGCAGAGCGCGGTGAGCAGCGCGGTGCGCCGGGCCGGGCCGTGCAGCAGGGCCGCGGCCGCGTTCCGGGCGGTGGGCGCGGCGGCGGGCGGCGACGGGGGTGCGGTCTGGGTGGTCACGTCAGGTCTGATCCGTCCGGTCTGGGTCCGTCGGGTCCGGTGGGGCGGGCCCGGTGGGTCGGGTCCGGTCCGTCAGGTCCGGTTCGTCAGCGCGGGATCGCGGTCGAGCTTGGCGGCCAGCAGCGCCCAGGCACCGCCGCCGGTGGCATCGACGGCCTGTCGCCGGGCGCGGTACAGCCGCACCCCGAGGACGACCAGGACGGCGATCCCGATCGGCGGGTAGATCGCGCCGGGCAGCTGCCAGTACCAGGCGACCCCGCGGCCCCAGCGGTGCGGCACCGTCCACATGACGTGGGAGAGGAACACGAGGAGGGTCACGCCGAGCAGGACCTGCCGTGCCCTGGTCCGGGCCTCGACCACCAGCAGGGCGATCAGCGGGACGCACCAGACCCAGTGGTGGGTCCAGCTGATCGGCGAGACCAGCAGGGCGGTGAACGCGGTGCAGACCCCGCCCCAGGCGTCGGCCCGGCGCAGCACCCGCGCCGAGCGCCCGGCCAGCACGGCCACCCCGAGTCCGAAGGCACCGACCAGCGCGGAGGCGGCCAGGCCGACCAGGCCCGGGTCGTTGACGTCGAGCAGCCGGCAGACGGCGCCGCGCAGCGACTGGTTGTCCACCAGGACGGTCACGCCGACCCGGCTCGGGTCCCAGAGGTACGTGGTCCAGAACCCGTACGAGGCGTCGGGCAGCAGGACCCAGCCGATCAGGCCCGCCGCCACGAACGTGCCGGCCGAGACCAGTGCGGCCCGGACCCGGCCGGTCAGGAAGAGGTAGACCGCGAACAGGCCCGGGGTGATCTTGATGGCGGTGGCCAGGCCGATGCCCACGCCCTTGAACCGGTTGCGGTCCGAGCGGGTCAGGTCCCACAGCACCAGGCAGAGGATGCCGAGGTTGACCTGGCCGTACTGGAAGGTGGTGAACACCGGCTCCAGCCAGATGCCCAGGCCGGTCGCCAGGATCACCACGGCGGGCCGGTTGTGCCTGGCCCATCCGGCCAGCTTGAGCGACAGGTGCACCGCCAGGGCGAGCAGCCCGTAGTTGAGGAGCATCACCAGCACGCGCAGGGTGCTCACGTCGAACCAGGTGCTCGGCACGAAGAGCATCGCGGCGAACGGCGGGTAGGTGGCCGGCAGGTCCCAGCCGGGCAGCCGCATCGCGTACAGGTCCTGGCCGCGGACGACGGCCTGGCCCTCGGCCCGGTAGACCAGCATGTCGACCATGGTGGCCCCGTGGGCGTGCCGGAAGCAGGCGAACACCGCCAGTGACACGGCGGCCGCGCAGGCCGCCGCGAGGGTCCAGGAATTCGATCTTCCGGTTTCCGGGGTGCCGCCGGAATCGTCCGGGCCGGACTGCCGCGCCCACCGTGTCAGACCGAACTCGCGCACCGCGATGGCACCCCGTTGAGATAGACCAGATCGTTCCGTCGTCAGCGTCTGGGCCAACCCACCATAACCGACCCCTCTGAGGCCCAAACCGCGTCAGAAACCGCCCCCGGAAGGTGTTGTGATCTCGACCACAACGGGTCGTCGGACCGACCCGTGACGACCCCCGCGCCACAAAACGCGAAATCCCGCCGGGAGTTGCCTCCCGGCGGGATTCGGTGGACCGGCCGGAGCCGATCCGTTGGGTGGAGCTGAGGGGATTCGAACCCCTGACCCCCTCGATGCGAACGAGGTGCGCTACCGGACTGCGCCACAGCCCCAACGAGAAGAAACTCTAGCACCTTTCGGAGGTGGTCCGTGACCACCCCCCGGTGGCGGCGCCGACCGGGGGGTGGTCGGGGTCATTCGTTGGCCGCGCGGGGGCGGGACTCGGTGACCTGCGGCTCCGCGTACTGGTCGAAGAGCGGGGTGCTGCGGGACTCGGCGGGGCGGCCCGCCGTCCAGGTGCCGGGGGCCGACAGGTCGAGGCCCCGGGAGACCCGGGGAGCGACCGGCGCGGTGACGTAGGTCGGCAGCGGGACGGGCACCGGCTCCCAGGAGTCCGGGCCGGCCGCGCCGCGCTCGCGCATGCCGTCGACCCACTCCTCGTGCTCGGTCGCCTCGGCCACCGCGGAGGCGGAGGGCACCGAGACGGTGACCTCCTCCGGGTCGGCGGCCAGCCGCAGGTGCGGTCGGCGCGCGGCGCGCTCCTCGGCGGGCGTGGCCGGGGCCGGCTCCGCCCCCGCCGGCGCCTCGGCCGGGGCAGCGTCGGCCGTCGGGGCCGGAACGCGCTGCTGCTCGCGCTTGCGCAGCCGTTCGGCCGCCTGGGCGGCCCGGACGCGGTCGAGCTTCACCTCGTACCGCTGGCGCTCCAGCTTGCGCAGGTGGCCGATGTACAGGGTGAGGAGGGCCGCGGGAACGGCCGGGACCCAGAGGAAGGCCAGTCCGGCCACCGCCGCGACCACCGCGCCGAGCGCGAAGCAGAGGAAGAGACCGGTGACCATCCGGCGCCGGCGGGCCAGCAGCCGCGCCCGGCGCTCGACCCCGACCTGCGGCGCCGGGGCCGGCCGTTCGGCCGCCCGCTCCGCCGGTGGTTCGGGTTCCCGCGCCGCGGGGTCGCCGGAGGCGGCCTCGTCCCGTCCGGGAGGGCCGTCGTTGCTGTGCTCGTCGTCACGCGGTTCGTCGCCCAGGGCCCGGGCTGCCCGCCGCTCCAGCGCCGAACGCCCGGCCAGCAGGCGGATGGCGGTGCTGAAGCGTTCCGTCGGGCGCGCCTCGTTGAGTTCGTCCTGCCTGCGGAGCCACATCGGCACCAGATAGGCGGCCCAGGCCCCTACGATGACGGCGTAGATAAGGCCGCTACTGCTCACGATTCACACCGTACGGGCGCCGGGAAGGCCTGGCAGCAATTTGGCCCGGCGTGTCGTGTGATCAAGCTGATTCTCCGACTATTTTGCCGGTATTTGTGACGGTCCGCCACCGGGCCGATGCCATATCGATATTTCATTCGAACATATATTCAATTACCTGGCCGGTGTCCGGAACTGAGCGCGCGCCAGCGCTCCAGCATCCCCTCCGGAACCTCCTCGTCGGTCAGCGCGTAGACCAGGTGGTCGCGCCAATCGCCGTCGATGTGGAGATAGCGCGGGCGGATTCCCTCCGAGCGGAAGCCGAGCTTTTCCACCACGCGCCGGCTCGGGGCGTTCTCCGGACGGATGCAGACCTCGATCCGGTGCAGTCCGAGGGTGCGGAAGCAGTAGTTCACCGAAAGCGCCACGGCGGCCGGGATGATGCCCCGGCCGGCCACCGCCTCGTCGACCCAGTAGCCGATGTTCGCCGAGCACATCGAGCCCCAGGTGATCCCGCCGACGGTCAACTGACCGACCAGCTCGCCCTTGTAGAGCACCACGAAGGGCAGCATCCGGCCCGCCGAGGCCTCGCCGCGCAGGAAGCGGACCATCTGCCGGTAGGTCGGGCGGGGCCCGGCGGTCTGGCCGGCCGGGCCGGGCGGCACGGTGGCCTCCCACCGCCGCAGCCAGTCCCGGTTGCGGCGGCTCACCTCCTGCCAGTCGCGCTGGTCGCGGGCCCGGATCGGGCGCAGCGCGACCTCCCCCTCGTGGAGTTCTACCGGCCAGCCGGCGTTCAGTGCCCTCTCCTGGATTCTGGAGCCCCGGGGGCCGGGGCGTCGGGCCGGGGGTGGTCCCCACCGCCGAGCTGGTCGACGGCGTGGGCGAGCAGCGGCTCCAGGACGGCCAGACCGTCCTTGACGCCGCCGGTCGAGCCCGGCAGGTTGACGATCAGGGTACGTCCGGCGAGCCCGGCGAGCCCCCGGGAGAGCGCCGAGGTGGGCACCTTCTCCCGGCCGTACGCACGGATGGCCTCGGCGATGCCGGGGATCTGCCGGTCGATCACCCGGGCGGTCATCTCCGGGGTGAGGTCCATCGGCGAGATGCCGGTGCCGCCGGTGGTCAGCACGACGTCGTAGCCGGCCGCGACGGCCTCGCGCAGCACGGCCTCCACCGGCTCCCCGTCCGGGACGACCCGGGGGCCGTCGGCGGTGAAGCCCATCGCGGTCAGGCCGGCCACCAGCAGCGGGCCGCCCTTGTCCGCGTAGACACCGGCCGAGGCCCGGTTGGAGACGGTCACGGCCAGCGCCCTCCCGGCCGACGCGGTCACGCGTCCACCTCCGGCGCGAACCAGTCGCCGCTCTTGCCGCCGGTCTTGCTCAGCACCCGGACGGACTCGATGGTGGCGCCCTTGTCCACGGCCTTGACCATGTCGATGACGGTCAGCCCGGCCACCGCGACGGCGGTCAGCGCCTCCATCTCGACGCCGGTGCGGTCGGCGGTCTTCACGGTGGCGGTGATCTCCACCGCGTCGTCCGCGACGGCGAGGTCGACCTTGACGCCGGAGACGGCGATCGGGTGGCAGAGCGGGACGAGGTCCGGGGTCTTCTTGGCGCCCATGATCCCGGCGATCCGGGCCACCGCGAGGGCGTCGCCCTTGGGCACGCCCTCGCCGCGCAGCAGCTCGACCACCTTCGGGGAGACCCTCACCCGTCCGGCCGCGACGGCGGTGCGCGCGGTGGTGGCCTTCTCGGAGACGTCGACCATGCGGGCCGCGCCCTGGTCGTCGACGTGGGTGAGGCGGTCGCCGGGGGGAGGTGTCGTCACGGGTGGCTCCAGGGGCGCGCAGGTCGAAGTACCGCGCTACCGTACAACTCCGTGACTCCCCGGGCGCTCAGGAGTCCAGCAGCACCACGTCGACCTCGCTGCCGGCGGGCAGGTCGGTGACGTCCTCGGGGACGGTGATCAGGCAGTCGGCCCGGGCCAGCGCGCCGACCAGGTGCGACTCGGCGCCGCCGACCGGCTCGACCGTGCCGTCCGCCGCCGAGTAGCGGCCGCGCAGGAACTGCCGACGGCCGGCCGGGGAGCGCAGCGCGGCCGGGCAGAGCGCGCGGACCACCGGACGGTGCACGTCGGCGGCGCCGAGCATGGTGCGGATGACCGGGCGGACGAACAGCTCGAAGGAGATGTAGGCGCTCACCGGGTTGCCGGGCAGGGCGAGCAGCGGCACCCCGGGCGCGTCGCCGATCCGGCCGAAGCCCTGCGGCTTGCCGGGCTGCATCCGCAGCTTCCGGAAGTCGACGCCGCCGTAGGTCTCGAAGACCTCCTTGACCACGTCGTACGCGCCGACGCTGACCCCGCCGCTGGTGACGATCAGGTCGGCCCGGCCGAGCTGGTCCTCCAGGACGGCGCGCAGCCGGTCGGCGTCGTCCGGGACGGCGCCGACCCGGAAGGCGATGGCGCCGGCCTCCTGGGCGGCGGCGGTGAGCGTGAAGCTGTTGGAGTCGGCGATCTGCCCGGGGCCGACCGGCTCGCCGGGCTGGACCAGCTCGCTGCCGGTGGACAGCACCACGACCCGCGGGCGCGGGCGGACCTTCACGGTGGCCCGGCCGATCGCGGCGAGCAGGCCGAGCTGGGTGGGGCCGAGCCGGGTGCCGGCCTCCAGGACCTTCGATCCCGCGGCGACGTCGCTGCCGCGGCGGCGGATGTGCGCGCCCTCGGCGACCGGGCGCAGGACGCGGACCTCCTCGTCCGGGACGGGCGCGGTCATCGCGGCGGCGGCCACGCCGGTGCCGGTGCCGCCGTCGGTCCACTCGACCGGGGCGACGGCGCGGGCACCGGGCGGCACGGGGGCGCCGGTCATGATCCGGGCGGCCTGGCCGGGGCCGACCCTGGGCAGCTCGTCCGCGCCGGCGGCGATGTCGCCGACCACCGAGAGCACCGAGGGGTAGGCGTCGGTCGCGCCCTCGGTGTCGGCGGTGCGGACGGCGTAGCCGTCCATCGAGCTGTTGTCGAAGGGCGGCAGGTCGCCGGCGGCGACCACGTCCTCGTCGAGCCGGCAGCCCTGGGCGTCGAGCAGCCGGAGCTCGATCGCGGGCAGCGGGCCGACGGCGGCGAGCACGTCGGCGAGGTGCTCGTCCACCGTCCAGAGGCGGGGGGCCGCCGGTGCCGGGTCCGTTCCGGCGTCGCAGCAGGCTGCGGGCGTGGTGCTGTGCTCGGTGGACCCGGTCATCGGCGGCTCGCTCTCTGTCGTGTCAGTCCTGCATCTCGGAGCCGACGAACTCCCGCAGCCAGGAGCGGAACTCCGGGCCCAGGTCCTCGCGCTCGGCGGCCAGACGGACGATAGCGCGCAGGTAGTCGGCGCGGTCGCCGGTGTCGTAGCGGCGGCCCTTGAAGAGCACGCCGTGCACCTGGCCGCCGTCGGCGGGCTCGCGGGTGGTGAGCTCGCGCAGGGCGTCGGTGAGCTGGATCTCGCCGCCGCGGCCGGGCGGGGTCTCGCGCAGCACGTCGAAGACCAGCGGGTCGAGGACGTAGCGGCCGATGACGGCGTAGTTCGAGGGGGCCTCGCCCGGCTCGGGCTTCTCGACCAGGTCGGTCACCTGGAAGACGTCCTCGCCGAAGCCGTTGGCCTTGACGGCGGCGCAGCCGTAGAGGTGGATCTGGGAGGGGTCGACCTCCATGAGGGCGACGACCGAGCCGCCGAGCTCCTGCTGGACCTCGATCATCCGGGAGAGCAGCGGGTCGCGCGGGTCGATCAGGTCGTCACCGAGCAGGACGGCGAAGGGCTGGCCGGCGACGTGCTGCTCGGCGACCGAGACGGCGTGGCCGAGGCCCTTCGGGTCCCCCTGGCGGACGTAGTGCATGTTGGCCAGCTCGACGGACTCCCGCACCCGGGCCAGGCGCTGCTGGTCGCCCTTGCGCGCGAGGAGCTCCTCCAGCTCGTAGGCACGGTCGAAGTGGTCCTCCAGCGCGCGCTTGTTGCGGCCGGTGACCATCAGTATGTCGGACAGGCCTGCGGCGGAGGCCTCCTCGACGACGTACTGGATCGCCGGCTTGTCGACGACCGGCAGCATCTCCTTCGGGGTGGCCTTGGTCGCCGGGAGGAAGCGGGTGCCCAGTCCGGCCGCGGGTACCACGGCCTTGGTTACCGGAACTCGGGAGTTGGTCGTCGTCATGCGTTTACCTTACTCAGGCACGTTTTCGCCCGGCCGAGCGCGGTCGGACGGCTAGGACAGCACGTCGCGGGGCACGGCCACAGAGGCTGGCGTATGGGATGGGACCGGCTGGGCGAGGGGGTCCCCTCCGGCACAGGCCGACAGACTACCCGGCTTTCCCGAACGGTCACGTTCGGCAGTCGGACCGTGCTCCGCACCGGAATCGACCGGCCGGGGAAGCCCGGTGGCGGGCAGGTCGCCGTGGCGCGGCGAGATCCGCCAGCAGTCGCCGCCGGCCGCCCGGGCCTCGGCCAGCGCCGTGTCGGCCGCGCGCAGCAGGACGGCGGCGTGGGCCCCGTCCTCGGGCAGCACGGCGATGCCCGCGGCGGCGGTGAGGCCGTTGCCGCGCACCGGGCGGGACTCGCGCGTCCCGGAGGACCAGTCGAGCAGCAGGTGGCGGCGGACCGACCAGACCAGCCGCTCGGCGACCTGCACGGCGCCCTCGGCCCCGGTGTCGGGCAGCACCACCAGGAACTCCTCGCCGCCGTACCGGCCGAGGGTGTCGGCCCGGCGGATCTCCATCGCGAGGCGCTGGGCGAGGTCGCGCAGTATCGCGCCGGCCCGGCCGCGGCCGTGCTCGGCGACGACCGCGTCGAAGCCGGTGATCGCCAGCATCAGCACGGCGAGCGGGCGGGGGCCGTCGCCCGGGTCGGTGTGCTCGGCGCGCCGGGACCGTTCGATCTCCCGGTCCAGGGTGAGCTGCAGGTGGCGGTAGTTCCACACGCCGGTGAGCGGGTCGCAGGACGCGGTGCGCTCCAGTTCGGCGCAGTGGGCCTCCAGCTCGGCGATCCGCTCCCGCAGCCGCTCCGTCCCGGCCGCGGCCCCGGCCCGGACCCGCCGGACCCGCACTCCGAGGGCGGTGGCGCCGGCCAGTGCGGGGACGCTGAGCGCGGCCAGGGCCTGGACCAGCAGCGGGGTGGACAATCGGGGCGCCCTTTCGCGTGGCAGGCTCTGCGCGTCGGCGGTCTGGAGACGTGGAGGATCCGGTGCACAACGAGAAGAGCGACCTGAGGACACGGCTGCTGACGCGGCGCCGCGGGCTCTCCGCCGAGGAGCGCACCGCGACGGCGCTCGCGCTGGCCGGGCACGCCGGGGAGCTGGCCGGGCCGGGCGCCACGGTGGCCGCGTACGTCTCGGTCGGCGCCGAGCCGGGCACCAGGCCGCTGCTGGACGAGCTGCGGGCGCGCGGGGTGCGGGTGCTGCTTCCCGTGCTGCTGGCCGACAACGACCTGGACTGGGCCGAGTACGCGGGGCCCGGGGAGCTGGCCCCGGCCGGGCGCGGACTGCTGGAGCCGGTCGGTCCCCGGCTCGGGCCGGAGGCGGTCACCCGGGCCTCGGTGGTGCTGCTGCCGGGACTGGCGGTGGACCGCGGCGGGCTGCGGCTGGGCCGGGGCGGCGGCAGCTACGACCGGGTGCTGGCCCGGCTGGGGCGGGCGGGCGTACGGCCGGTCCTGGCGGTGCTGCTGTACGAGCACGAGCTGCTGGAGCGGGTGCCCGCCGAGCCACACGACCGGCCGGTGGACCTGGCGGTCACGCCGTCGGGGGTGCGGCGGCTGGGCTGACGGCGGAACGGGCTCGCCCGCCGGGAGCGGCTGCGGGCCCGGGAAACGGCGGCGGCCCCGCTCCGGGGTGGGAGCGGGGCCGCCGGGTGTCCGTCCGGGCGTCAGCCGGTGGTGAGCACCAGCTTGTGCTTGGTGGCCTTCTCGACCGCGTCCGGGCTGGAGGCCCAGGTGAGCAGCTTGCCCTTGAGCCAGAGGTCGGTCTGGTCGTTGTAGTTCTCGTGGAAGGCGTGGCCGGAGGCGCCGCCGACGTTGATCCAGCGCGAGGCGTCGAGGTCGTTCAGGTCGACCACCATCCGCATCGACGGGATCCAGTCCACCTGGTAGCCGGCCGCCGCGTTCCAGCCGGCCGCGTCGACCGCCGCCGAGCCGCCGGAGAGGCGGTACGGGCCGCGGTTGAGCAGCTTGTGGAGCACGCCGGAGGCGATCGAGGAGTCGTCGGTGCCCAGGGTCTGCTCCTTGAGCTCCAGCTTGTGCAGCCGGCCCCAGCTCCAGGTGGAGACGTCCTTGCTGAGCAGCGAGGTCAGCTCCTGGCGGGCGTTCTTCATCGCTTCCTTGAGCAGGTTGTCCAGGCCCTTCTGGACGTTGTGCTGGGAGTCGATGTACGTCCACCACGAGCTGTCGGGCTTCTCCAGCTGGTCGCGCACCACCTCGGTCCAGCGGTCGCCGCCGTCCGGCTGGGCCTTGGCCGGGTCACGGGTGCCGCACTCGGTGACGATCCTGGTGGTGCTGTCCGGCTTGGTGGGGTCGTCCTGCTGGCGGACCAGCAGGCAGTTGTCCTTGGCCCGGAGGTCGGCCGGGAACTTCTGGCCGAAGGCGAGGGTGAGCAGCTGGCGCCAGACGCCGTTGTAGTAGGCGGCGGCGGCCGAGTCGGCGTCCTGGTGGTAGTTCCAGTCCTTCAGCAGGTCCTGCGCCTCGCGGACGTACGGGTCGTCGATCTGCTGCTTGAGCAGCAGCGGGACCAGCGTCTTGGCCATCACGTTGGTGTTGTCCAGCTGCAGGGTCTGCATGTCGTCCGGCGAGATCTTGCCGTTGTTCTTGAGCAGGCCCTCGATCTGGTCGGTGATCTCCTTGGCGCGGGTGCCGTACTCCCAGTCCTTGGTGAGGCTGTACTTGTAGCTCGGGTCCACCACGGCCTGGTTGGCGGTGACGATGTAGCCGGAGGAGGGGTTGAGGCTCCACGGCAGCGCGTTGAACGGGATCGGGTCCTTCCACTGGTACGCGGAGTCCCAGCCCAGCGCGGGGTAGGTGCCGTCGCCCTTGCCGCGGACCGGGATCGTGCCCGGGGCCTGGTAGCCGATGTTCTTGGCGTCGGCGTAGATCAGGTTCTGCGCGGGGACGGTGAAGTCCTTGGCGGCGGCCCGGAAGTCGTCCCAGTTCTTCGCCTTGTCCAGCTCGAAGACGGCGTCCATGGTCTTGCCGGGGCTGAGCGCCGTCCACTGCAGGGCGACGCCGTAGCCGCCGGTGCCGCGGTCGGGCGCGGAGGTGCCGTTGGGGGCGTACTTGCCGACGTTCTGCTGCTCGTTGCTCTGGTCGGAGATCAGCGGGGCACCGGTCTGGGTGGTGCGGACGGTGATGGTGCGGTCCTCGCCGCCGGCGACCTTGATGGTCTCCTTGCGGAGGTCGAACTTCACGTCCTTGCCGTCGACCTGGTAGGTGTCCGGGCCGGTGACCTTCTCCAGGAAGAGGTCGGTGACGTCGGCGCCGAGGTTGGTGAAGCCCCAGGCGACGTCCTTGTTGTGGCCGATTATCACGCCGGGCATGCCCGCGAAGGTGAAGCCGGAGACGTCGAACTGGCAGGCCGGGGAGGCCGTCCGGCAGTGCAGGCCCATCTGGTACCAGACCGAGGGCAGGCCGGGGCCGAGGTGCGGGTCGTTGGCCAGCAGCGGCTTGCCGGTGGTGGTGTGGGAGCCGGCGACCACCCAGGAGTTGGAGCCGATGCCCTGGCCGGGGCGGCCGAGCAGCTGCGGCATCCCGTCGATCCGGTCGGTGAGGCTCTGCAGCATCGCCTTGGTGGTGGCCTCGCCCTGGGCGGTGGCGGTGCCGTTGCCGGTGCCCGGCTGGGCGGAGCCGTCGGCCGGGCGGTAGGCGTCGCCGGCCACGGTGCCGGTCTTCACGATGGTGCCGTTGCGGGTGTACGGGTAGTCCGGGTACAGCTCGGCGATCTTGTCCGGGGTGAAGTCCTGGGCCAGCAGCGAGCGGTCGACCTCCTCCTGGAGGTTCCCGGAGAGGTTCCAGGCCATCGCCTTGAGCCAGGCCACCGAGTCGACCGGGGTCCACTGCTCGGGCTCGTAGCCGCTGTTGACGACGCCGAGCAGGGTGTACTCCAGCGAGGCCTTCGCACCGCCGGGGTGCTCGGCGAGCCAGGCGTTCACGCCGTCCGAGTAGGACTGCAGGTACTTCTTGGTCTCCGGCGACAGCTTGGTGTCGAACTCCTTCTGCGCCACCTGCCGCCAGCCCATGGTGCGGATGAAGGCGTCAGTGTCGACCTGGCCGTCACCGAACATCTCGGAGAGCCGGCCGGCGGTGATGTGGCGTCGGACGTCCATCTCCCAGAAGCGGTCCTGCGCCTGGACGTAGCCCTGGGCGCGGAACAGGTCCTCGGGAGTGTCGGCGTACAGCTGCGGGATGCCGTTGGCGTCCCGCTTCACGTCGACCGGCGCGGTCAGGCCCGCGACCTTGACGCTGCCGTCCACCTCCGGGAAGGACGCGCGGACCGCGGAGACCCCGCGGTAGCCGCCGTAGCCGACGCCGGCCACCAGCAGCACGACCAGCACGATCACGAACAGACGGGCGCGCCGGAACTTCTTCGAGCGGGGCATCTGGGTCCTTGCGGTCCTGACTTCGGGGCGGGCGGGCGTGTCCAGGGCCAGCGGCCGTGACAGGGAACCACATTAGGCCGAGTCTGCCGAGCACTGTGAACGGGGGACCAAGCTAAAGATATGGCAAAATGTTAGACTGCGTAACGATCCGCAAGGGGAGCATTGACGCCTTCTTAACGGGTCGACCCCTCAGCACCACCCTGACACCCCGTCCGCCCCTGCCTGCCCGAGGTGCCACTGCGTGAACGTCTCCCACCTGAACCAGCTCCTCCTCGAAGCCTCCGTGATCCTGCTCTTCGCGGTGGTCGCCGTGCGGATCTCCACCCGATCAGGGCTGCCCAGCCTGCTGATCTATCTGGGGATCGGCGTGGCGCTGGGCCAGAACGGAGTCGGCTTCACCTTCAACAACGCCGAGCTCACCCAGGTGATCGGCTACGCGGCACTCGTGGTGATCCTGGCCGAGGGCGGTCTCAAGACCAGCTGGCGGGAGATCAAGCCGGTGATGCCGGCGGCCACCGTGCTGGCCACCGTCGGCGTCGGGATCAGCGTGTTCGCCACCGCGGCCGGCGCGCACTGGCTGGTCGGCCTGGACTGGCGGACCTCGCTGCTGCTCGGCGCCATAGTCTCCTCGACCGACGCCGCGGCCGTCTTCTCGGTCCTGCGGATGGTCCCGCTGCCGCACCGGCTCACCGGTCTGCTGGAGGCCGAGTCCGGCTTCAACGACGCGCCCGTGGTCATCCTGGTCGTGGCCTTCGCCACCAGCGGCGAGCTGGACCCCTGGTACGTCCTGATCGGCACGATCCTCGCCGAACTCGCGATCGGCGCGGCGATCGGCCTCGCCGTCGGCAAGCTCGGCGCCTTCGGCATCAAGCACGTCGCGCTGCCCTCCTCGGGCCTCTACCCGATCGCCGTGATGGCGCTCACCGTGCTCGCCTACGCGGGCGGCGCGCTGCTGCACGGCTCCGGCTTCCTCGCCGTCTACATCTGCGCGGTGATCCTCGGGAACTCCAAGCTGCCGCACGGCCCGGCCGTCCGCGGTTTCGCCGACGGGCTGGCGTGGATCGGGCAGATCGGCATGTTCGTCCTGCTCGGCCTGCTCTGCACGCCCGCGACCATGGGGTCCGCGGTGGTGCCCGCGCTCGTCATAGGCGGCGTGCTGGTCTTCCTGGCCCGGCCGCTGTCGGTGGTGGTCTCGCTGACCCCCTTCAAGGTGCCGGCCCGCGAGCAGGCGCTGCTGAGCTGGGCCGGGCTGCGCGGGGCGGTGCCCATCGTGCTGGCCACCATCCCGGTGGTGTCGGGCGCGCACCAGGCCGAGGACGTGTTCAACATCGTCTTCATCCTCGTCGTCGTCTTCACCCTGCTCCAGGGGCCGACCCTGCCGTGGGTGGCCAAGCGGCTGCGGATCGGCGAGGGCGCGATGGGCCAGGACCTCGGCATCGAGTCCGCCCCGCTGGAGAAGCTGCACGGGCACCTGCTGTCGGTCGCACTCTCCCCCACCTCCCGGATGTCCGGTGTGGAGATCGGCGAGCTGCGGCTGCCCAAGGGCGCGGCGGTCACCCTGGTCGTGCGCGAGGGCAACTCCTTCGTGCCGGACAAGGCGACGGTGCTGCGCGGCGGGGACGAGCTGCTGGTGGTCACCACGGACGACGTCAGCGAGGCCGCGGAGCGGCGACTGCGGGCCGTCGACCGGGGCGGCAAGCTCGCGGGGTGGCTCAACGGGCGGTGAGCCCGGTGAGCCCGGGGCGCCCGGGGTGCTTGGGCGCTTCGGGCCCTCCGGGGTGCTTGGGGCGCTTGGGCGCTCCGAGCCCTCCGGGGTGCTCGGGGCGGGGTGGGCTGGCGGGATCTACGCGCGTAACTGTATGCTGGTTCGACCACGCCGTATAACCACCGCTAGACCACCCCCAGCATCTGCCTGACGCAGAGTTGGCGCGACCGCTCGGCGGCCGCGGTCCGGCCCCCGGCAACCACACCGGGCCGACCCGGTATCTACCCCGGTCGACGCGCGAGAGGACGACTCTCGGCGCCGTCGGGGCCACACCATGCCCTGCCGCGCTACCAGGCAGCAGGAAGGACCGACCGTGACGGCCCGCCGAACGGTCGATACCTCCGCGGACAGCACCGCGGACACCAGCGCAGCCCAGGCCCCCGCCCGCGTCGGGTACGGCGAGCTGCTGCGCACCCCCGGAGCCTGGACCTTCCTGGCCCCGGCCCTCGTCGCGCGACTGCCGTACGCGATGCTCAGCATGGGCATCCTGCTGCTCGTCTCCAAGACCCACGGCTCGTACGGCACCGCCGGTACGGTCACCGCCGTCGCCGCCGTCGCCCAGGCCCTGGTCGGGCCGCAGACCGGGCGGCTGGCCGACCGGTACGGCCAGGCCTCGGTGCTCGTCCCGACCGTCCTGGTGCACGGCGCCTCGGTCGGCGTGCTGATCGCGCTGGCGCTCGGCCACGCGCCGGCCTGGAGCCTGTTCCTGGCCGCCGTCCCGGCCGGTGCGAGCGTCCCGCAGATCGGTGCGATGGTCCGGGCCCGCTGGGTCGCCCGGTTCACCGCCGACGGCCCGTCCGACGCCTCGGCGGCCCGGGTCAGCACCGCGTTCGCCTTCGAGTCGGTGACCGACGAGTTCACCTTCGTGATCGGCCCGATCCTGGCCTCCGGCATCGCCGCCATGGCGAGCCCGGCGACCGCCCTGGTCGCCGAGGCCGCGCTGACCGTCGTCGGCGGCCTGGCCTTCGCCGCCCAGCGGCGCACCGCCCCGGCCCGGATCGTGCCGCAGCCCGGCGCCGAGCGCGTCTCGGCGATCGCCTCCCCCGGCGTGCGGCTGCTCGCCGGCTCCATCCTCGGGGTCGGCGCGGTGTTCGGCGGCATGCAGGTCTCGGTGAACGCCTTCGCCGACTCGGTCGGGCAGCACGACGCGGGCGGCACCGTGTACGGGATCTTCGCGGGCGGCTCGATGCTGGCCGGCGTGCTCTACGGCGTGATCGCCTGGCGGCGGCCCGTCCACAAGCGGATGCTGATCAGCTACGCGCTGCTGGTGCTGGGCTGCTCCACGCTGTGGGCGATGCCGAACCTGGTCGCGCTCACCGTCGCCGGGCTGGTCTGCGGCCTGGCCATCGCGCCGACCCTGATCAGCGGCTACACCCTGGTCGAGACGCTGGTCGCGGACGGCGCCAAGACGGAGGCCTTCACCTGGCTGACCGGCGCCATCGGGCTGGGGCTCGCGGTCGGCTCGATGGTGGCGGGCCGGCTGATCGACGGGCACGGGCCGTCCACCGGGTTCCTGGTGCCGCTGGTCGGCGCCGGCCTGGGGCTGCTCGCGCTGTTCTCGCTGCGGCACCTGCTGGTGGCGCCGCGGACTTCGAACCGGATCGTCGCCGGCTCCGCGGCGGGCTCCGTGGAGTCCGCCGGTGCTGCGCAGCTGGTGGGCGCGGCCAAGGGCTGAGCGGGGCGGTGGTTCGCGGCCGATCCCGGGCCGGGGCGGGGCCGATCTCACACCGGAGTCGCTGGACTGATCCCGCGGAATGCCGCATCATTGACCATCGTTAGCACTCATCAGGCGAGAGTGCCAGGAGGAAGACAAGTGCCCACGTACCAGTACCAGTGCACCGAGTGCGGCAACGGCCTGGAGGCGGTGCAGAAGTTCACCGACGAGGCACTGACCACGTGCCCCGACTGCCAGGGACGGCTTCGCAAGGTCTTCTCGGCCGTGGGTGTCGTGTTCAAGGGGTCCGGCTTCTACCGGACCGACAGCCGCTCCTCCTCCAGCAGCTCGGTCGGTTCCGGGTCGTCCTCGACCTCGTCGACGACGACCTCCTCGGCCCCCGCGTCGGGCACGGGCTCCTCGGCCCCGTCCAGCCCGGCTCCGGCCGCGAGCTGACCCGGGCGCCCGGGGGGAATCCCGGCGCACAGCAGTCCTCGGAAAGGCCCGTCGACCCCGCTTCCACGCGGGGGCGGCGGGCCTTTCCGCATATGTTCGGCCCGCTTTCGTCAACTCCGGAGGACCCGGCCGACCGGTGTGGGTGTACGAAGTCGTCCACAGGGGCGGGTTTGTCCACAGGCTGGGGAAACGGCTTTCCGGGCCCGGCCCGAGCGCGCATCGTGTGGGTGGTCAGCCGGCCCACCGGGGGTCGGCTGCCGGACCCTCCGGAGGTGCGTCGATGACGACCGTGGGCTTCTCCGTCCCGCCGCCCGCCCCCGCCGTTCCACCCCGGCAGGAGGTGCCCAGCTTCCCGCCGATCCGGCGCGGGTGCGGCGGGTGGCACCGTCTGCGCAGCGCGGTCCGGCGACGGGCCGGGGTGCCCGCGCTGGTGCTGCTCGCGGTGGCCGCCGCGCTCGCGCTCGGGCCCGCGCGGGCCGGCCTGCCGCCGTCCGGCGGGGGCGCGCTGGGCCGGACGGGTTGTCAATCCGGGACTGCGGAAGATCACCCGTAACCCGGCGACGACTTCGTCGTTCGAGGCGGCATGAAGGGCTTCAAGGAATTCCTGCTGCGCGGAAATGTCGTCGAACTCGCCGTCGCCGTGGTCATCGGCGCGGCTTTCACCAACATCATCAACGCCTTCGTGAAGGGCGTGATCAACCCGATCATCGGCGTCTTCGGAACGAAGGACCTGGGTTCCTACAGTTCCTGCCTCAAGGGGCCCTGTGTGGTGAGCCCGACCGGTGAGGTCACCTCCGGGGTCCAGATCCTGTGGGGATCGGTGCTCAGCGCCGCCCTGCAGTTCCTGATCACCGCGGCCGTCGTCTACTTCGTCCTGATCGTGCCCATGAACCGGATGGCGGCCCGCCGCAAGACCCCCGGGGAGGTCGCGGCGGAGGCCGAAGCCAAGGAGGTCCAGCTACTGACCGAGATCCGCGACGCGCTGGTCGCGCCCCTGCGCTGACGCGCAGACCTTCCCCGTCCGCCCCTCAGCCCCCGTGGTGCGGCGGGCGCTGGCTCAGGTACCAGTCCAGCCCCCGCCCACCGCTCTCCCCCGCCCCGGAGCGCTCGCCCCAGCCGGTGTCGGTGTCGTCCCGGGACTGCTGGTCCAGCGGGTCCCGGAAGACCAGCCGGGCCTTGGCCGCGGGCTTCTGCTGCGGCTCGCCGTCCCGGGTCGGGTCCTGGTTCCCGCTCTGGTCCTGGCCCTGGCCCTGGCCCTGGTTCCGGCTCTGGTCCCGGACCTCGCCCGTGCCCTGCTCTGCCGGCTGTTCCTGCCCCTGCTCGCTCACCCTGTCCACTCCGTCGTTCGCGTCGTCCTGGCCGCCCGTCCTGTCCCTCCAGCCTAAGAGCCCCGTGGCACGACTCGGGCCCCGGTGCGGAGCGCTCCGTACCGGGGCCCGGGCGGGCGGCGGCAGATCCGTCCGGCAGGCCGGCGGACGGGCTGGTCATGCGGGCCCGACGGCCGGGCTCGGGCGACCGGCCGGGCTCGGGCCGGTCAGGCGGCTTCGAAGCCCGCGTGGTCCGCGATCTTCTTCAGCTCGGCCAGCGCGTGCTTCTCGATCTGCCGGATCCGCTCACGGGTGAGGCCGTGCTGCTTGCCCACCTCGGTGAGGGTGCGCTCGCGGCCGTCCTCCATCCCGTAGCGGGAGCGGATGATCGAGGCCGTGCGGTCGTCCAACCGCCCGATCAGGTCGTCCAGTTCCTCACGGCGGAGCATCACCATCACGGCGTCCTCGGGGGACGTCGCCCCGGTGTCCTCGACGAGGTCGCCGAACTGGGTCTCGCCCTCGTCGTCCACCGACATGTTCAGGCTGACCGGGTCACGCGCCCAGTCCAGCACGTCCTTGATCCGGGCCTCGGTGGTGTCCAACTCGGCCGCGATCTCGGCCGGCTCGGCCTCGCGCCCCAGTTCCTTGGACTTCTCGCGCTGCACCCGGCGGATCCGCCCCAGCTCCTCCACCAGGTGCACGGGCAGCCGGATGGTGCGGGACTGGTCGGCGATGGACCGGGTGATCGCCTGCCGGATCCACCACGTCGCGTACGTGGAGAACTTGAAGCCCTTGGCGTAGTCGAACTTCTCGACGGCGCGCACCAGGCCCGCGTTGCCCTCCTGGATGAGGTCGAGCAGGGGCAGGCCGCTGCGCGGGTACCTGCGGGCGACCGCGACCACGAGCCGGAGGTTGGAACGGATGAAGACGTCCTTGGCGCGCTCCGCGTCGGCGGCTATCGTCTCCAGCTCCTCGCGCGTGATGCCGTCGGGGAGTTCATCCTCGTCCAGCAGATGCTGGGCGTACACCCCGGCCTCGATCCGCAGCGAGAGCTCGACCTCCTCGGCGGCATCGAGCAGGGGCGTCCTGGCGATCTCGTCGAGGTACATGCCGACCAGGTCACGGTCGGCCTCAAGGTTGGTCGGGCGGGCCGCGCGAGTCCGGTCGGCCCTGTCGCGAACGACGGCACGGGTGGCCATGCTTGCTCCCTTTGCTGGTGTTGCCGAGGTCTGCCTGCCTGCCCCGAGGGCAAGAAGTGCGGGCCCCACGGGGCTCACACGTAACGATCCAACGAACAGATTCCGGACAACATTCCCAAGTCACTCCGATTCTTCCCGGTGATGCAGTATCCTGCCGGTTTTCACTCCGACTTTGGACGCTCGGTGACCACTCGGGCACGACCCGTGCATTCCGGCGACCGTTCACGGAGCGATTTCTTCACCCGACCCTCACGCGCCGGTCGCCTACTGGTTGAACCCGCGAACGGCCGCCGGCGTTCCCGCGCACCCCCGCCCGCACGCCCGCGCCCACACCCCGGCGCACGCAGGACCTCCGCACAAACGATGCCGAATCGCTATCGCTCCAGCTCCCGATCGGCACAGGACACTGGGAAGGTGTCAGCCATGCACCTGACCAACAGCACGACCTCCGCCACTGCGCGTAATCGCAGTCTCCTGCGGGACGCCGCGGTCATGTTGGTCTGTGCCGCACTGTTCAGCCTCCTGGCGGCGCTGGTGGCGGGCCACTGGCGCCCGCTGGAACGCTTCGACCAGGAGTGGACCGACGAACTGCACATCTACGCCCGGGAACACCGGATCTGGACCGCCTCGGTGCAGACGCTCTCGGACATCGGCGGCACCGTCACGATGCGTACACTCCTCGGAATCGCCGCCGCCTGGCTCTGGTTGATCGGCGCGCGGGTGCTGGCCGGCTGGGTGGCCGCCCAGACACTGGTCGGCTGGGGCGCCCAGTGGGCCCTGAAGCTGGCCTTCGACCGCGCGCGGCCCGGCTTCTCCGACCCGGTCTCGCACGCCGGCGGCCCGGCCTTCCCCTCCGGCCACGCCATGGCCTCGACGATCACCTGCGCCGTCCTGGTCAGCCTGCTCTGGTACCGGGTCCGCCGCCGGGGCCGGACCGCCGCCTCCGCAGTGGCGGCGGCGACCGTGCTGACCATCGGCTGGACCCGGATCGCGCTCGGCGTGCACTGGCCCAGCGACGTGCTGGGCGGCTGGCTGGCCGCCGGGATCGTGCTGGGTGCCGTGACCACCGTGATCGAGCTCTGGCGGCCCGGCGCGCTGGCCCGCGACGTACGGCGGGTCAACTGGCGCACCAGGCCCAGGGTTCAGCGGGTCATCGTGTCGTCCGGCCGACCGGCCCGGACCGTCGACCCACTGGACGAGGACCACCCGGACGACGCCCCGCGGGCCGAGGGCACGCCCGAGCCGGACCCGCCGGCCGACGGCGCACCGGGCAACGGCGCACCGGGCGAAGGCACGCCGAGCGGACGCGGCCGGGGCGGTGCCGCCCGGAAGGACGCGGCCGACCGCCCCGACGAGACCGTCAGTTGAGTCCGCGTCACCGGCTCGGACCCGTCGGCTAGCGTGACCGCCATGTCCACCACCCCTGCTCCCGCCCCCACCCAGCCCGCCGGACACCCCGGGCGGCCGCTGCGGATCGCCACCGTCCAGACCCAGGCCGTGGCCGGCGACATATCCGCCAACGCCGAGCAGGCCGCCGCGCTGATCCGCGAGGCGGCCGGTGCCGGCGCCCGCCTGGTGCTGTTCACCGAGAAGTTCCTCTCCGGGTACGAGCCCGAGCTGATCCGCGCCGACCCGCTCAAGTACACCGTCCAGAACGGCGACCCGCGCCTCGCACCGATCGCCGAGGCGTGCCGCGAGACGGGGACCGTCGCCGTGGTCGGCGCCGCCGTGCAGGACGGTGCCGACCTGCGGATCTCCGCCCTCGTCCTCGGCTCGGACGGCGGCTTCGTCACCCGCTACGACAAGCAGTACCTGTTCAAGAGCGAACGCGACCTCTACCGCCCCGGGACGGCCGGCTGCACCCTGGAGCTGGACGGCTGGCGACTCGGCCTCGGCATCTGCTACGACTCCGGCTTCCCCGAGCATGCCCGTGCCGCCGCGCTCGACGGCTGCCACGCCTACCTGGTCGGCGCGCTGTTCAGCAGGGGCCACGGCCACCACGAGTCCCGCACGTGGTTCCCCGCCCGCGCACTCGACAACACCCTCTACACGGTGCTCGCCAACCACATCGGCCGGACCGGCCCCTGGCACACCTGCGGCGGCAGCGCGGTGTGGGGCCCGGACGGCCGCCTGATCGCCGAGGCGAGCGAGGACCGGCGCGAGGTCGTCGTCGTCGACCTGGACCCCGCCGTCCTGCGCACCACCCGCGAGAACGAGACCCTGCTCGCCGACCTCGCCCTCGCCGCCGGACAGCCGGCCGCGCCGCGCACCCACGTCACCCTGGCCTGACCCGGCGAGCGGGCCCGACCGACGTCCGGCCCGGCCCTGACCCACCGGGGCCGGGCCGGGCGGCAGCCCCGGGGAGCCCGCTCGGGCGGTCCGCGGGCCGGGAAGTCAACGTCCCGGCTCCGGAGTTCACCCCCGCCCGATCGGTCGGCCCGCCCGACGGGACCCGCCCTCGGCCCACGCCGCTGCCACCGCCAAAATCCGGCCGCCCCCGCGGACGGGGAGGACGGCCGCGGCGAGGCCGGTCAGGACGGTCAGGGCCAGGGCGAGCAGGACCGCCTGGGGTCTGCTCCATGATCACTCCGTGGACGGGCCACCGGCCCCGGGGCGGCTCCTCCCCGAGAGGTACGGCGCCCCTGGGACCGGTCCGCCGGCGAAGCGCCGGGCCGGAAACGGCGCAGGCCCCCGCCCGGAGTGGGCGGGGGCCTGCGACTGCGTTCTGTGCTGTGCCCCAGACAGGAATCGAACCTGCGACACCGGCTTTAGGAGAGCCGTGCTCTATCCCCTGAGCTACTGAGGCGTGGCCCGGTTGTGGCGAGGCCGTTCACAGCGTACCGGATCGGGGGTGGGGAGCGGGGTGGCGGACGGGTCACGGGTGGGGTGCGGGTGCCGACGAGGCGTCAGCCCGGGTCAAGTAGCCTGCCGGGAAGTGCCTGATCCGCCGGGGCACCCCGCGCGAAGGAGACGAAGGACCCGATGAGACCTGCTGTGCGCCCGGTCGGCCGACTGCTGGGGCCGGTGTGGTTGTGGCCCGCGCTGGTGATGCTGGCCGTGGGGGCGTACCGGTTGGGCACCCCGGACCTGTGGCGGGACGAGATCGCGACCTCGACGGTGGCCACCCGCTCGCTGGGCGACATGCTGCGGCTGCTCCAGCACATCGACGCCAGCAACGGCGCCTACTACCTGCTGATGCACGGCTGGACCGCGGTCTTCGGCGACTCGGCGGTGGCACTGCGGATTCCGTCCGTGCTGGCCATGGCGGGCGCCGCGGCGTTCGTGGCGCTGACCGCCCGGCGGCTGTTCGGCGGGCGGGTCGCGGCGATCGGGGCCGGCCTGCTGTTCGCGGTGCCGCCGCTGGTCTCCCGCTACGCCCAGGAGGCGCGCTCGTACGCGCTGGTGACCTGTGCGATCGCGGCCGCGACCTACTTCCTGCTGCGGGCCCTGGAGCGGCCGACCTGGCGGCGCTGGGCGCCGTACTGCGCGGCCATGGCGCTGGCGGGTGCGGGACACCTGGTGTCGTTCAGCACGGTGGCCGGGCAGGCCGCCCTGGTCGGACTGCACCTGTGGCGCACCCGGGAGGCGACGGACCGGCGGCTGCTGTGGCAGTACCCGCTGGCGGTCGTGGTGGCCGCGCTGCCGGTGCTGCCGGTGGTGCTGCTGGGCAGCCGCCAGTCGGACCGGCAGCTGGGCTGGATCGCCACGCCGTCGCTGCGCGGCCTGGCCCGCTTCGGCGAGTCCCTGTTCGGCTCGCACCTGGTGTTCTACGCCTTCGTGCTGCTGGCCGTCCCGGCGCTGGCCCTGCCGGGTCGGCGGCTGCAGGCCTGGCAGGCGCTGCTGCTCGCCGAGCTGCCGGTGGTGAGCGTCTGGCTGGTGTCCCGCCTCGGGGAGACCTCGTACTTCATCGACCGGTACCTGCTGTTCACGGTGCCCGCGTGGGCGGTGCTGGCCGGGGGCGGGGTCGGTGCGGCCTACGGTGCGGTGGCGGCCCTGGTCCGACGCGGTCCGGCGCCCCGCAGGGCCGTGGCGGTGGCCGGGGTGGTGGCGGCGGGCATGCTCGCCGTACCGGCCGTGGCGGCGCTGCCCAGGCAGCCCGCGATCCGGTACGTGGGCTCGCACACCGGCTCGGAGGAGCCGTTCCGGGTGGCCGCCCGGACGATCGCCGTCGGCTACCACTCCGGGGACGGGATGGCGGCCCCGTTGGGCAACCAGTCCTGGGCGATGGTCTGGCCGGGCGTCAGCCACTACCTGCCGTCGGACGTCCACCCGTACCCGGTGTTCGTCGCGCAGAGCGCCGACGACGCGGAGGACCTGTCGCCGGTCGCCTGCGCGAAGCCGGAGGACTGCCTGGGCTCGGTGTCCCGGATCTGGCTGCTGGTCCTCGGTGACACCGCGGACCCGCTGGGCGCCATGCCGACGGACCAGGCGCAGCTGCTCCGCACGCAGTACGGCGACCCGGACCAGGTCACGCCGCTCGGCGGGTTCACGCTCGCGCTGCTCGACCGCGACACGTAGGCGCGGGCGGGAGGGCGCGGGGCGCAGGGCGCGGGCCACGGGCCACGAACGCCGAAGGGGAGCCGGTACGGACCGGCTCCCCTTCGGCGTTTCTCCGTCGGCTCGGCGTCGCGGCGTCGCGGCGGCTCAGTGGCCCAGCCGCTCGGCCGCTCGGCCGCTCGGCGACGTCAGTGCCTCACAGCATGCGCAGCAGGCGGGACTGGATGGACGGCGGGTTGAGGTCCGACTGGAGGGCCACCGGGACCTCCACCTTGTTGTCGCCGGTACCCACCTGCAGCGTGCCGACCTCCTTGCCGGCCTGCTCGCTGTGGCCGATCTTCGCCGCGTCCAGGGTGACCGTGCCCGAGATCCCCGGGAAGCCGGCCACCACCAGGTCCTTGGTCGCGACGAGCGGGACCGAGCCGCCGAGACCGTCGTCCACCGAGCCGACGACGTCGCCCTTCTTCACCACGGTCTGGCCGGTCACGCCGTTCTGCGCGGCCTGGATCTGCTTGCCGCTGACCTTCAGCACGGTCGGCAGGATGCCGTCGCCCGGAGCGGGCGAGGTGGCCGGCTGGCCCAGGGTGACACCGAGGATCAGCCGCTTCACACCGCCGATCTCCTTGTACGCGGCCCACATCAGGCAGCCGCCGGCCGGGGTGCTGGAACCGGTCTTGACGCCGATCACGCCGGTCTTCGGGTTGATCAGGTTGTTGGTGTTGGGGATCTTCACGTTGTTGAAGTTGGTCTCCGGGGTGGAGACGATCTGCCGGAAGATCTCGTCCTGCATGACCTGCTCGGCCAGCTTCAGCTGGTCCTTGGCGGTGGACTTGGTGTCCGAGTTGTAGCCCGCCGGGTCCGCGTAGATGGTGTTGGTCATGCCGAACTTGGAGGCGGTGTCGTTCATGACCTTGACGAACGCGTCCTCGGATCCGGAGTGGAAGCGGGCGAGCAGCCGGGCCACGTTGTTGGCGGAGGGCAGCATCAGCAGCTCCAGCGCCTGGTACTCGGTGAGCACCTGGTTCTCGGTGAGCGTGACCTTCGACTCGTCGACGTTGCCGGACTCCTGCGCGGCCTGCTTGTCGACGACGATCTTCGGGCCGCTCTCGCCCTTCTTCAGCGGGTACTTCTGCAGGATCAGGTAGGCGTTCATCACCTTGGTGACGCTGGCGATCGAGGCCGGCGTCTCCGGGCCCGAGCTGCCGAGGCTGCCGACCCCGACCACCTCGGCGGCGGACTGGCCCTTGGCCGGCCAGGCGAGGTCGAGCTGGTCACCGGAGAAGCTGAAGCTGCCCGCGGCGGTCATCTTCGCCTTGGCGTCCGGCAGCGGACGCAGCAGTTGGGCCACCGCGAGGGCGCCGAGCACCACGGCGATGAAGACGGTCCAGATCGTCACCCGCTTGAAGGCGCGACGCAGCGGCGAGACCGGGCGGGAGTTGAGGGAGGCCAGGACCTCCATCGCCTCCGCGGTGTTCTCGGGCGAGGGCAGCGGCTCCGGGGAGGGCAGCGGCTCGGGCCGGGGCAGCGGCGGGACCGGCGGGACCGGCCGCGGGTCGGGCCGGGGCAGCGGCTTCGGGGCCGGCGCGGGTCCGGGCGCGGGCTTGGGGGCCGGCTTCGGCAGCGGCTCCGGGCCGGGCGTCGGCTCGGGCTCCGGTACGGGGGCCGGCGCCGGCGGCTCGGGCACGGTGCCGGCCGCGGACGCGGCGGCGGCGCGCAGCGGCCTGGGCTTCTCCAGCTTCTCGGCCTGCCCCGCCTTCTGACCGGGCTGCCCGGTCTCGGTCAGCGTGACGGGGGCGGCGTCGGCGGCGGGAGAGTCCTCGGCGGAGGGGCCTTCGGGTTCGTCGGCCTCCTCGGCTTGCTCGGATCCGTCCGTTTCCTCGGTGGTCTCGGCGGGGGCTGCGGCGCCGTCGGCCTTCGTGGAGTTCCCGGTCTCCTCGGCCTTCGCCGCCTTGCCGGTCTCCTCGGCCTTCCCGTCCGCGACGGCTTCGGCGGCTGAGGCGGCCTTCCCGTCCTCAACGGCCTTGGCGTCCTTGGCGGCCTTGGCGGCCGGCGCGGACTCGGACCCGGCTGCGGCTCCGGCGGGCTCGGCCGCCTTGTCCGCTGCCTTGTCCGCTGCCTTGTCCTCGGGCTTCCCCTCGGCCTTGTCCGCCACCGCAGCCTTCGTCCGCATGGCGAGACGCGGGTCGGCGACGGACGGGCGCTCGGCGGGCTTCTTCGACTCGGCGTCCGCCGACGGGGCTTCCTTCTTCTCCCCCTCATCACCGGAACTCCCGTTACCGGCGGCCTTCACCAGCTCGTCGGGCAGCCGCAGCGCGGTGGTCTTGTTGTCCACCGGAAGCCGCAGCATCGTCGTCTTGCTGTCCACATCCCGGACGCGGAGCTGTACGGTCGAGCCGCCCTTGGCCCCGGCCACCGGAGCGTCGCCGGACTCCTTCGCGGGCTCCTTCGCAGGCTCCTTCGCGGACACCTCCGCCGAGGCCTTCGCGGGCGCCGCCACGGACGACTCCGAGGACGGCTTCGCGGCTGCCTTCGCGGGCGCCTCGCCCGAGGTCGACGCCGAACTGTCCGACGAACCGTCCGAGGAGGTCGCGGCTGACGCCCCGGCAGCCGCCGGGCCGGAACCGCCCTCGGCGGCACCGGCCGTCGTACCGGTCCGTTCGCGTTCGCGGCCCTGCTCCCGCTCGCCGTCCCTCAGCACCCTGTCGGGGGACTCGCCCACGTATCCCAGCCTCCTCAACGCCCGTGGGGCACCGGCGAACCCGATTTCGGGAAGCCGACGCCCCGCCCCGTGTACCTGTACAGTCTCCGCCACCGACGGCCGTTCCCACCGCGCACACCCCGCCCGACCGGCGCTTATTGCCATCGCTCGGCCGCACCGCGGTCCGTTCACCGGTCAGACGCCGGGCCCGAGGCCGCCGGTTCCGCGCCTTCACCGCAAGGTCACGATTCGGAGGCGTACTCGACAAGCCCGTGTGAGAGGCGTCACCCTGTCTCTCATCCACGCGGGGAGGCTTGGATGGGCAAGAGCCGCAGAACTGTTCCCGAGGAACTCTTGCTGCTCGCTTTGGACCCGACCACGGGTACCACGGCGCAGCCGCAGACCCTCGACCTCGGACTCGCCGGGGCCCAGCTCGTCGAGCTGTCCCTGGCCGGACGGATCGTACCGGAGGGAGACCGGATCGCTGTCGTGCTGGCGCGGCCGACCGGCGACCCGACCCTTGACCACGCACTGGAGTTGCTGCGCCGACGCGGCAGTCCGGTTCGCGCGGCGCACTGGATCGGCGGGCCCCGGCTGGGGCTGCGGCAGACCTATCTGGCGCACCTGGAGCGCTGCGGCATGGTGACGGCCGTGCCGGGCCAGGTGTGCGGGGTGCTGCCGACGACCCGGTACCAGGCGTCCGACGACTGCACCAACGCCGCGATCAAGCAGCGGTTGGACACCGCGATCCGCACCGGTGTGCCGCCGGACCCGCGGACCGCGGCGCTCGCGGCGCTCGCCCACTCGGTGGGGCTGGGCAAGCACCTGTACCCGGGCAACGAGGGCCGGTCCTCGCGGTCGCGGCTGCGCGACCTGATCCGGTACGACCCGCTCGGCGGGATGGTCGCGCACGCCGTGATGGACGTGCAGAACGGCCTGCCGACGCAGCAGAACCGTTCTTCCCAGGGCGCCGGGCCCGCCCCCGTGGCCGGCCGGGCCGGCTCCCGTACGGCGGGCCGGGGTTCGGGCGGGCGGGTCCCCGCCTCCCGGGTCGGCGTCCGCTGACCGGGGCTCGCCGGCCGGGGCCCGTCGGACGGGCCCGCTGACGGACGGACGGGCGGCCGGTGTGCCGTCCGACGCTCCCGAGGGCACACCGGACGGCGCGGGCCGCGTCGCCCGCGCCCCCGGAGGCGCTGAGCGACCCGACGCACGACCGACGCACACCCCGTACGACCGGTACCGGTGGCACCTTGAGCATGAGGAGCGCCACCCGCGCCGCCCGAACGACAGTCACGACAAGCACGGCGAGCACGACGAGCACCACCGGAAGCACCGAGGGGCGGTCGCCCCGCGACGCAAGTCGCCCGGCGACCGCCCCTCTTGCCGTCCCCGGAGGCCGGCGTCCGCGGCTCCCACACATGCCGGAGGCACGTGCGGAGGCGCCCCCGGGGACATCCGTCGCACTACCTGTCCGAGTCGTCGAGCCGCATTACCACCTGGGGGCTTTCACTGTCCCGCGGAAGCGCTATTCCGATGATCTGTTCCACCGCGCTGCTGTGATTCCCCGGCGCCGACCTGGCCCAAGGTGACATGCTGCTCCAAGTCAGGGGGGTTGCTCCCAATGTCCGAAGTGTTCCGAGGGCTGCCGTTCCAACGATCACCAGAGGTCCGGCCGGAGGTCGAAGTGTCCGCCAACGTCAATCCCACCGTCCGCCGCCGACGCCTCGGCTCCGAGCTGCGCAAGCTCCGCGAGGGCCTCGGCATGACGGCCGAGGAGGTCGCCGGCCGGCTGATGGTCTCCCAGTCCAAGATCAGCCGGCTGGAGAACGGTCGCCGCAGCATCAGCCAGCGGGACGTCCGGGACCTCTGCGACGTGTACAAGGTGTCCGACGACCAGATGCGTGCCAGCCTCATGGAGATGGCCAAGGAGTCCCGCCAGCGCGGCTGGTGGCACGACTTCAACGACATGCCGACCCCCTACAGCGTCTACATCGGCCTGGAGGCCGAGGCCTCCTCGATCCGCGCGTACGAGTCCTCCTTCGTCCCGGGCCTGCTGCAGACCGAGCAGTACGCCCAGGCCGTGGTCGAGGGCACCCAGCCGGACACCGACGCGAACGCCGTGCAGCGCCGGGTGCAGGTCCGGATGAAACGGCAGGAGCGCGTCCACGGCGAGAACCAGCTGGGCAGCCTGTGGACCGTCATAGACGAGGCGGTGCTGCGCCGCGAGGTCGGCAGCAAGGCGGTGATGGCCCGCCAGCTGCAGCAGATGCTGGAGCTCAGCCTGCGCCCGAACATCACCATCCAGGTGATCCCGTTCTCGCACGGCGCGCACCCCGGCATGACCGGGACATTCTCCCTGCTGGAGTTCCCGGAGTCAGCCGATTCCACGGTTGTCTACTTCGAAGGTGTGACGAGCGATCTCTACCTGGAGAAGGAGGCTGATGTGCGCCGCTATACCGGTCTGTACGACTACCTGAGGGCGGCCGCACTCGGTGTCGCGGAGAGCCGGTCGCTGATAGCCGACATCGAAAAGGAATTCCACGAATGATCACCCCGTCCGAGTACGGAACCCGATGGCGCAAGAGCAGTCACAGCGGCGGCCAGGGCGCCTGCGTGGAGATCGCCGTCCCCGGCACGGGGGCGGTGGCCGTCCGGGACTCGAAGGACCCCCGCGGGCCCCAGCTGCGCTTCTCGACCGAGGCCTGGAACGCCTTCGCCACGGCGGCGGCGACGGGCGCCTTCGGCGAGCTCCCGGGCTGACCAGCCCGCGCGGTTCCGCACCCGCCCGCACGGTTCCGCACCCGGCGCGTCGGGGTCGGCGCCCGGCCCCTCGCGGGGTGTTCAGCCCGTCACGGGGTAGCGGACGGCCCAGTTGACGCCCTCCGCCGTCTGCCGGTCGTGCAGTTCGGCGCCGTGCATCAGCTCCAGCACGAAGTCGTCGGCGAGTTCGAGGATCGCCGCGCGCCCCTCGACGCCCGCCACCAGGCCCGGCGGCAGCGCGGTGTCCCCGTGCAGCACCCCGAGCAGGTTGCCGCAGATCGCGCCGGTGGAGTCGCTGTCCCCGGAGTGGTTGACGGCGAGCAGCAGGCCCGAGCGGACGTCGTGGGCGACCAGCGCGCAGTAGACCGCGATCGACAGCGCCTCCTCGGCGACCCAGCCCTCCCCCAGCGCCTCGACCCGGTCGGCGGAGGGCTCGCCGGCCCGGACGGCGTCCAGCGCGGCCCGCAGCGCGGCCGTGGTCTCCTCGTGCGCCTGCCGCTCGGAGAGCAGGGCGAGCGCGAGGTGGACGCCCTCCTCCAGGGTGCCGCCGCGGGCCACCGCCTGGACGATCACCGCGAACGCGCCCGCCGCGAGGTAGCCGGTCGGGTGGCCGTGGGTGAGCACCGAGCACTCGACGGCGAGCTGGAACACCAGGCCCGGCTCCCAGGTGGTGAGCAGCCCGAACGGCGCCGCCCGCACCACCGTCCCGCAGGCCTTGGAGTGCGGGTTCTTGGGCCGCTCCACGGTGCCGAGCCGCTCGGCGTCGGGCCCGGTGAGGCCGGACAGGCTGCCCTGGCCGGGCGCGCGCTGGGCGTACAGCCACTCCTCGCGGCCCAGCCAGCCGAGGTCGGGGCGGCGCTCGTCCGGGCCCCAGTCGCGCTGGGTGGCGGCCCAGCGCAGATAGGCCAGGTGCAGGTCGGTGGGCGGGTGCCAGCTGCCGGTGTCGCGCCGGATGTGGGCGCGGATGAGGCCGTCGACGGTGAACAGGCTGAGCTGGGTGTCGTCGGTGACGGCGCCGGTGCGCCCGTACGCGGGGACGTAGCCGGTGACGCCCTGCGGCCCGTGCTGGGCCCGGATCTTCTCCAGCGCCTCGAACTCGACGCCGGCGCCGAGCGCGTCGCCGATGGCCCCGCCGAGCAGGCAGCCCCGCACCCGGCTGCGGTAGTCCTGCTGCTGGGCGCGTGACCACAGTGGCATCACGACGGGGCGCCTTTCCTCGGGGTGGGGCGACGCGACGCTCGGCCGGTCGCGCGCCCTCGCACTGTACTTCGACGGCCGTGCGGATCGACGGGATCCCTCGAACTTCAGTGCCCTTCCCCGGTGCCGGGCCCGGCCGCCGCGCGGGCGGCGGCCGGGGCGCGCACGGTCAGGCCGGCAGGGTCAGTCCAGTACGGGCAGCAGCTCCGGCAGGTGCCCGTCCGAGGCCAGCGCCGCGGCACGGCGCTCGGCCGGCACCTCACCGTAGGTGGTGGTGCGCTGGCGGTGCGGACGGCCCGCGGCCTCGGCGATCGCCTGCAGGTCGCGCACCGACTTGTAGCTCCCGTACGCCGAGCCCGCCATCCGCGAGATGGTCTCCTCCATCAGGGTGCCGCCCAGGTCGTTGGCGCCGGAGCGGAGCATCTCGGCCGCGCCCTCGGCGCCCAGCTTGACCCAGCTGGTCTGGATGTTCGGGATGTGCGGGTGCAGCAGCAGCCGGGCCATCGCGACCACGGCACGGTTGTCCCGGGCGGTCGGGCCGGGCCGGGAGATGCCGGCCAGGTACACCGGGGCGTTGGTGTGGATGAACGGCAGGGTCACGAACTCGGTGAACCCGCCCGTCCGCTGCTGGATCCCGGCGAGCAGCCGCAGGTGGCCGAGCCAGTGCTCCGGGGTGTCCACGTGCCCGTACATCATCGTGGACGAGGACCGGAT
The DNA here is from genome assembly GCF_044767225.1 of Kitasatospora sp. NPDC101447. Lineage (NCBI taxonomy): Bacteria > Bacillati > Actinomycetota > Actinomycetes > Kitasatosporales > Streptomycetaceae > Kitasatospora > Kitasatospora sp. NPDC101447. Next base: position 18,310 of record NZ_JBIWNL010000028.1, on the reverse strand, counting down.
GCCCAGCTCGTGCGCGGTGGTGACCACCTCGACCCAGGTCGCGGCCGGCAGCTTGCCCTTGGTGAGCACCCAGCGGACCTCGTCGTCCAGGATCTCGGCGGCCGTGCCCGGGATGGTGTCCAGGCCCGACTCCTTGGCCCGCTGCAGCCACTCGCGGATCGAGAGGCCGGTGCGGGTCGCGCCGTTGACGACCTCCATCGGGGAGAAGGCGTGCACGTGGATGCCGGGCACCCGCTCCTTCACCGCGCGGGCGATGTCGAAGTAGGCGGTGCCGGGCAGGTCCGGGTGGATGCCGCCCTGCATGCAGACCTCGGTGGCGCCCACCTCCCAGGCCTGCGCGGCCCGGTCGGCGACCTGCTCCAGCGAGAGGGTGTAGGCGTCCGCGTCGGTGCGGCGCTGGGCGAAGGCGCAGAACCGGCAGCCGGTGTAGCAGACGTTGGTGAAGTTGATGTTCCGGGTGACGCAGTAGGTGACGTCGTCCCCGACGGCGGCGCGGCGCACGTCGTCGGCGATCCGGCAGAGCGCGTCCAGGGCCGGTCCGTCCGCGTGGAAGAGGGCCAGCGCCTGGTCGTCGGTCAGCTTCACCGGGTCGTCGGCCGCCACCGCCAGGGCCTCCCGGAGGTCCCCGGCGAGGCCCTCGGGCGCGCCCTTCGCGAGCACCTGCTCGCGCAGCACCTCCCAGTCGCCGTACACGTCCTCGAAGTCGGCCCGGCGGTCCCCGCTGCGGCCCTCGGTGTCGATGGTGGTGTGCAGGTCGGTCCGCCCGTACGACTCCGGCAGGTCCTCGGGCTCCTGCCAGGGCAGGCCGCGGACCACCGCGTCCGGGTTCGCCAGGCCGGTCTCCGGATCGGCCAGCGCTCGGACGTGCGGCAGCACCCGCGGGTCCAGCCAGGGCTCGCCGTGGCGCACGTAGTCGGGGTAGACGGCGAGGCGCTCGCGCAGCTCGAAGCCGGCCGCCGCCGAGCGTTCGGCCAGCTTCTCGATCTGCGGCCAGGGGCGCTCGGGGTTGACGTGGTCCGGGGTGAGCGGGGAGACCCCGCCCCAGTCGTCGATGCCGGCCGCGATCAGCCGCTCGTACTCGCCGTCCACCAGGTTCGGCGGGGCCTGCAGGCACGCGGCCGGGCCCAGCAGGTGCCGGGCGACGGCCACGGTGGCGACCAGCTCGTCCAGTTCGGCGTCCGGCATGCCGCGCATCGCCGTGTCCGGCTTGGCGCGGAAGTTCTGCAGGATCAGTTCCTGGATGCCGTGGTAGGCGCGGGAGACCTTGCGCAGCGCGAACAGCGACTCGGCGCGCTCCTCGTAGGTCTCGCCGATGCCGATCAGCAGGCCGCTGGTGAACGGGACGGAGCTGCGTCCGGCGTCCTCCAGCACCCGCAGGCGGACGGCGGGTTCCTTGTCCGGGGAGCCGTGGTGCGGACCGCCGGGCTCGCTCCACAGCCGGGTGGCGGTGGTCTCCAGCATCATGCCCATCGAGGCGGAGACCGGCTTGAGCCGCTGGAAGTCCGTCCAGCTCAGCACCCCGGGGTTGAGGTGCGGCAGCAGCCCGGTCTCCTCCAGGATGCGGATCGACATCGCCCGCACGTACGCGATGGTGTCGTCGTAGCCGTGCGCGTCCAGCCACTCGCGGGCCTCGGGCCAGCGGTCCTCGGGCTTGTCGCCGAGCGTGATCAGGGCTTCCTTGCAGCCGAGTTCGGCCCCGCGGCGGGCCACCTCCAGCACCTCGTCGGGGGACATGAACATCCCCTGGCCCGCCCGGCGCAGCTTTCCGGGGACGGTGACGAAGGTGCAGTAGTGGCACTTGTCGCGGCACAGCCGGGTGAGCGGGATGAACACACTCTTGGAGTAGGTGATGACGCCCGGACGGCCGACCGCTTCGAGACCTGCGTCGCGCACCCGGGCGGCACTCGAACAGAGGTCCTGCAGGTCCTCGCCTCTGGCTTGCAGCAGTACGGCGGCCTCGGTCACGTCGAGGGCGACGCCGTCCCGGGCGCGGCGCAGGGCGCGGCGCATCGCGTTCGCGGTCGGGGGGTTGCTTGCGTCCATGGCGGTTCCGTCCATGGCGCGACCCTACGCCAGCGGTGGTACCCCGGGATGAGCAACCCTGAGACCGTCTCAGGGTCGGCATACCCACGAAGGCCAACCCGATCTGGCCCTGCAGGGCGATGACGCCGGTGGCACCGCGGCCTCTAATGGAGGGGCAAGACCAATCGCACGTGTCCGCAGAGGAGTTGAGTACGCCATGACCAATGAGACGGCGACGGGGGACGACCAGGACGGCGGCGTTCCGTACCGCTCTCGGCGGCACGTCCTGGTGCGTGCCGGGGTGCCGCTGGCGGTGGCCGCGGTGATCGCCACGGGGATCGGGCTGGTGCCCGCGCTGGCCGCCGACTCCCCGCCCGACCTGCCGACGCTGACGGCGGAGCAGGTGGTGGCCAAGGCCCTCGGCTCCCAGACCCAGGCCCTGTCCGGGACGGTCTCCGTCAGCACCGACCTCGGCCTGCCCAGCCAGCTGCTGGGCATGGCCGGCGGGCTCGGCGCGGCGGCGTCCGGGCACGGCGGGGACGCGGCGGGCGCGTCGGCCGACCCGCAGGCCAAGCTGCTCGGCCTGCTCGGGGGCGACCGGACGCTGCGGGTCGCGGTGGACGGCCCGGAGCACCAGCGGGTCGACATGATGGAGAACATGGCCGGCTACACGGTGGTCCGCAACGGCGACCAGGCCTGGGCCTGGGACAGCTCGTCCAACAGCGCGATGCACATGACCGGCCGGCCCGCCGACCAGCACCCCCGGGCCCCGCTGTCCGAGCTGCCGACCACCCCGCAGGAGGCCGCCCGGCAGTTCCTGACCGCGAGCGCCGGCACCACCGCGGTCACCGTGGCCGGCACGGCCAACGTGGCCGGGCAGAAGGCCTACCAGCTGAGCGTGAAGCCGACCCAGAGCGGTTCGACCATCGCCGAGGTCCGGATCTCGGTGGCCGCCGACAACGGAGTGCCGCTGGCGGTGGCGGTGAAGTCCACCGACGGCACCACCGTGCTGGACGTCCACTTCACCGACGTGTCCTTCGCCAAGCCGGCCGCCAAGACCTTCGACTTCACCGCCCCCAAGGGCGCCAAGGTGACGGAGCAGAAGGCGGACGACGCGGCGGCCGGGGGCAAGGCCGCGGGCAAGGGCGACGCCGCGGGCAAGGGCGAGGCCGCGGGCAAGGGCGAGGCCAAAGGCGATGCCAAGGGCCACGAGGGCATGAACGTGATCGGCGAGGGCTGGACGGCCGTGTTCACCTCGCAGCTGCCCAGCGGCGCGGTCGAGATGCCGAAGGGCGATGCCAAGGGCGACGGCAAGGGCGACGGCAAGCACGGCGGCCGCGGCTCGGTGAACCCGCAGGGGCTGATGAAGTCGCTCGGCAAGCAGGTCGACGGCGGCACCCTGATCGGCACCAAGGTCGTCAACGTCCTGCTCACCGACGACGGCCGGGTCTTCGCCGGCGCGGTCACCCTGCCGACCCTGCAGCACGCCGCCGGGGTGAACTGACGGATGACCAGGACTCCCGTAACGGGGGACGTTACGGAGTCGGCCGGGGGTCCGGGCGCCGAATCGCGCCCGGCCCCCGCTCCCGTTCCGCCCGCTTCCCCCGCTTCCCCTGCTGCCTCCGCCGGTTCCGCCGGTTCCGCCGGCGATGACGTCATCAGGACCCGCGGCCTCACCAAGCGCTTCCGGGGCGGCCAGCTCGCCGTGGACGGCCTGGACCTGGCCGTTCCGCGCGGCTCCGTCTTCGGCTTCCTGGGCCCCAACGGCTCCGGCAAGACCACCACCATCCGGATGCTGATGGGCCTGATCGCCCCCACCGCGGGCGTGGCCACCGTCCTCGGGGAGTCGATGCCGCAGTCCGTCGCCTCCGTGCTGCCCCGGGTGGGCGCGCTGATCGAGGGCCCCGCGCTGTACGGCTTCCTCTCCGGGCGGGACAACCTGGTCCGGTTCGACTCCGCCGACCCGACCGCCGACCCGCGCACCCGGCCGCAGCGGGTGGACGCGGCGCTGGAGCGGGTCGGCCTGAGCGCCGCCGCGGGCAAGAAGGCCCGCGCGTACTCGCTCGGCATGAAGCAGCGCCTCGGCCTGGCCTCCGCGCTGCTGCAGCCGCGCGAGCTGCTGGTGCTGGACGAGCCGACCAACGGACTGGACCCGCAGGGCATGCGGGAGATCCGGGCGCTGGTCCGGGAGGTCGCGGCGGAGGGCACCACGGTGTTCCTCTCCTCGCACCTGCTGGACGAGATCGAGCAGGTCTGCACCCACGCGGCAGTGATGTCCCGGGGCCGGCTGGTGGTGCAGGGCACCGTCGCCGAGCTCGCCGCCCGGGCGCAGGGCCGGCTGGTGGTCCGCACCCCGGACGTGGCGCAGGCCGCCGAGGTACTGGCGGCCCACCAGGTCACCGCCCTGGTGCCCGGCGAGGGCCGGATCGACGGCGAGCCGGGCGAGCGGGGAGACGACGCGCTGCCCAAGCTGTGCGCGGCACTGGTGGAGGCCGGGGTGCGGGTGCACGGCTTCGGGCTGGAGCGGGGCACGTTGGAGGACGCCTTCGTGGCGCTGACCGGGGAGGGCTTCGATGTCGCGGGCTGAGGCGCTTGCGCCGCGTACGGGCCGGCGGCCGCAGACGGCGGCCGGGTTCCTGGCGCTGTTCCGCAACGAGCTGCACCTGACCTTCCGCCGACTGCGCACCAAGGTGCTGCTGGGGATCCTGGCGGTGCTGCCGGTCCTGATCGGGGTGGTCGTCAAGCTCAACACGGACAGCCCGCACGAGGGCGGCGGTCCGAGCTTCATCGCGCAGACCACCCAGAACGGGCTGTTCCTGGTCTTCACCGCGCTGGCGGTCGCGCTGCCGGTCTTCCTGCCGATGACGGTCGGCGTCGTCGCCGGTGACTCGGTGGCGGGCGAGGCGGCCACCGGGACGCTGCGCTACCTGCTGGTCGCCCCGGCCGGACGGACCAGGCTGCTGGCCGCCAAGTTCACCGCCGGGCTGGTGTTCTGCCTGGCCGCGACGGCGGCGGTCGCGGCCGCGGCACTGGCCACCGGCGCCGCACTCTTCCCGCTCGGCGAGGTCACGCTGATCTCCGGTGACACCATCGGCTTCACCGAGGCGCTGCTGCGCGCGGTGCTGGTGGCCGGCGTGGTCGCCGCCTCGCTGGCCGGGCTGGTCGCGATCGGGCTGTTCGTCTCCACGCTCACCGGCAGCGGCATCGCGGCGATGGCGGCGACCGTCGGGCTGGTGATCACCGTCCAGATCCTGGACGCCTTCCCGCAGCTGGACGCGATCAGGCCGTTCCTGTTCACGCACTACTGGCTCAGCTTCTCCGACCTGCTGCGCCAGCCGATGTACTGGGACGACGTGCTGAAGAACCTCGGGCTGCAGGCCGCCTACGTCGCGGTGTTCGGCTCGGCGGCCTGGTCCCGCTTCACCAGCCGGGACATCAGCGCGTGACGATCGTCAAGAGGTGACGACCATCAGCGCGTGACGGCGTTCAGCGGGTGACGGCGTTCAGCGGGTGACGGCGTTCAGCGGGTGACGGCCGCCCCGGCCGTCCGCGCGGGTGCGGGCTGCGGCACGGTCGCGGCCCGCACCGCGCGGTCGGCCCGCACCTGGCGCAGCGCGTCCCAGGTGAGCAGCGCGAGCGCGGCCCAGACCAGGGCGAAGCCGGCCCAGCGGGCGGGCGGCATCGCCTCGTGGAAGACGGCGACGCCGATCAGGAACTGGAACACCGGCGCCAGGTACTGCAGCAGCCCGAGCACGGTCAGCGGCACCCGTACGGCGGCCGCGCCGAAGAACAGCAGCGGGATCGCGGTGATCACACCGCTGAGCATCAGCAGCCCGGAGTGCCCCCAGCCGTACGAGCCGGCCACCGTGTGCCCGAAGGTGCCGCGCCCGCTGAGCTCCAGGTAGACCAGGTAGCCGAGGGCGAACGGGAACATGAAGGCGCTCTCCGCCGCGAGGCTCTCCAGCCCGCTCAGCCCGACCTTCTTCTTCAGCAGGCCGTAGGTGGCGAAGGAGAACGCGAGGGTGAGCGCGATCCACGGCAGCTGCCCGTACGCGACGCTCAGCACCGCGACGGCGAGTGCGCCGACGCCCACCGCCGTCCACTGCGCGACGCGCAGCCGCTCTTTGAGGACCAGGACGCCGAACGCGATGGTGACCAGCGGGTTGATGAAGTAGCCGAGGCTGGTCTCGACGACGTGCCCGGAGTTCACGGCCCAGATGTAGACGCCCCAGTTGACGGAGATCACGGCGGCCGCACCGGCCAGCATGGCGAGCCGGCGGGGCTGGCGCAGCAGTGGGCGTATCCAGCCCCAGTGCCGCTGGGCGACCAGCATCAGGACCACCGCGACCAGCGACCAGACCATCCGGTTGGCCAGGATGTCGTCGGCGGCGCCCGGCTCCAGCAACGGCCAGAACAGCGGGAAGAGCCCCCAGATCCCGTAGGCCGCGAAGCCGTACCAGAGGCCCCGGCCGCTGTCCTGCTGCTCTGACTGTGGCATGGCCGAGTGCCCTTCCGCGCGCGTGTGGTCAGGTGACCGTAGCTGGCGGAAGGGCAGGCTGTCATCTCCGTTTCCGGATTTTGGTCATGACATTGCTTGAATGCTGGACGTTTCCGGCGTCCGGGCCGGTCGGCGGGGGTGCACCCGGCCGGGCGGGGTCGGCACGGGTGCGCCCGACCGGGCGGGTCGACGCGAGCGCCCGGGCGATCCGCTCGGAAGGCTCAGACCGTCAGTGCGGCGCGGACGGACTCCGCGAGCGGGACGGTCGGGCGGCCGATCAGCCGGGCCAGGTCGCCCGGGGTGCCGGCCAGCTCTCCGCGGGCGATGCCGGCGTCCACGTCGACGAACACCTCGGCGAAGCCCTCCGGCATCCCCGCACCCACCAGCACCTCGCGGTGCTCGGCCGGGGTGACGTCCCGGTGCACGACCGGCTTGCCCGAGGCCTCCGCCAGCTCGGCGGCCAGCTCGGACAGGCTCCAGGCCGCGTCACCGCTCAGCTCGTACGCCTTGTTCTCGTGGCCGTCGCCCTCGCCCGTCAGGACCGCCACCGCCGCGTCCGCGTAGTCCCGGCGCGGGGCGGTCGCCACCCGGCCGTCCCCGGCGCTGCCGAGCACCACGCCCCGCTCCAGCGTGCCGGCCACGTCGCCCAGGTAGTTCTCGGTGTACCAGCCGTTGCGCAGCAGCGCGTACGGCAGGCCGGAGGCGAGGAGCAGTTCCTCGGTCGCCTTGTGCTCGTCGCCCAGCCGGAAGGTCGCCGTGCCCAGGATGCTGGTGTACGCGAGCAGCGCCACCCCGGCGGCCTTGGCCGCGTCGATCACCGCACCGTGCTGGGCCACCCGGCTGCCGAACTCGTTCCCGGAGATCAGCAGCACCCGGTCACCGGCCGTGAAGGCCCCGGCGAGCGTCTCGGGCCGGCCGTAGTCCGCCTCGTGGACCCGGACACCCCGCTCCGCCCACTCCTCGGCCTTGCCTGCCGAGCGGACCACGACCGCGATCTCGCTCGCCGGCACGGCCGCCAGCAGGCCCTCCACGACCAGGCGGCCGAGCTGTCCGGTGGCTCCGGTGACGACGTACATGGTTCTGCTCCCTGTGGGTGTTCCGGTGTCTTCGAAACTCACCCTAGGGAGGGCACTAACTTCTGGATAGTACGCACTTTGAAGTACGGTACTGACATGGAGGTAATCGAGGTAGTCGAGGAGGACCGGTCGCTGCTGGACCGGGTGCCCGACGTCTACGACCGGATGTGCCCCTCCCGGGGCGTGCTGGAGCACGTCACCAGCCGGTGGGGGGTCCTGGTGCTGATCGCCCTGCGGGAACGCGGCTACCGCTTCAGCGAGCTCCGCCGCCGGGTGGCCGGGGTCAGCGAGAAGATGCTCGCGCAGACCCTGCAGACGCTGGAGCGGGACGGCATGGTCCTGCGGGAGGCGCACCCGGTGATCCCGCCCCGGGTGGACTACAGCCTCACCCCGCTCGGCATGGAGGCGGCCGAGTACGTCTCGGCGCTCGCGCACTGGGTGGAGGCCCGGATGTGCGCCGTCTCCGAGGCCCGCGAGGAGTACGACGCCAGGCCCCGCTGATCCGCCGGGGCGGCGGGGGTGGCCGGGGCGCCGGGGGTGGCCGGGGCGCCGGGGCCCAGGGGCGCAGGGGCGCCGGGGCGGCGGGGCTGCGCGGTCAGGCCGGCCGGGCCTCGCCGACGAGGGCTGCCAGGCCGTCCAGGACGCGGGCCAGGCCGAACGCGTAGGCGTGGTCCGGGCTGTACGCGCCGCCGTGCGCCTCGCCGGCGGCGGCGCCGACCCGGGCGGCCACCGGGTAGCGCTCGGGGTCGAAGACCCGGGCCAGCAGCTCGGCGTTGGCGGCCCACCACTGCTCGTCGGTCATCGCGCTGTCCTGCTGGGCGGCGCGCTCGTCGGCGGCCATCCGGGCGCAGGTCTGGACGAAGCCGAGCAGGTGGGTCAGCGCGGCGTCCAGCTCGACGTCGGTCAGACCGGTGTCCTCGAAGGCACGCAGCTCGTACTCGTACTTGGCCATCAGGCCGGGCCCGAGCGGCGGGCGGCTGGTGGACACGGCGGCGACCCAGGGGTGGGCGCGGTGCAGCGCGCGGTTGTCGTCCGCGACGGCGGTGACCCGGGCGCGCCAGCCGTCGCCGGCGGGGGCGCTGCGGGGCATGGTCGCGTAGACGGTGTCCAGCATCAGGTCGAGCAACTCGGCCTTGCCGGGCACGTAGGTGTAGAGCGCCATCGGGGAGAGCCCGAGCTCCTGGGCGACCCGGCGCATGGTGACGGCGTCCACGCCCTCGGCGTCGGCCAGGGCGACCGCGGCGGCGGCGATCTCACCGGTCGAGCGCGCCTGCCTGGGCCCGCGCCGACCGGGCTTCTCCTCGGCGGTGAGCCCCCAGAGCAGGGCGAGGGTGCGCGCCGGATCTCCTGCGCTGCTGCGGTCGGTGGCCATGGGGTCATCGTTTCACGCATCCCCGGGGCCCCGAACGGCCGGACCGCTACCGTCTCCCCATGACCAGCCCTGAGCCGCTCCCCGGTACCGACACCGCGCAGGCCCTCCGCGCCCGGGTGACCTGCCGCCGCTGCCACCGACCGCTGCACGACCCGGAGTCGCGGATGCTGCGGCTGGGGCCGGAGTGCCGCGACCCGGCGGAGCGGGTCGCACGGTTCGACGTCGACCAGGATCCGCTGCCGGGCGTCGGGTAGCCGCTCGGGGGTGAGCCGGGGTCAGTGCGGGGTTTGCGCGGGGCCGGTGCGGCGCCGGTGCGGCGCCGGTTCGGCGCCGGTGCGGGGTCAGCCGCGGCCGAGCAACCGTCCGAGGAAGCCGGGGCGCCGCGGTCCCGGGGGCCGTTCCGGCTCGGGCGCCGGGACGGACTCGGACTCGGGCTCGGGCGCCGGGTCGGGCTCGGACTTCGGGGTGTCGGCGGCGTCCTCCGCGCGGATGGCCGCCCGCGCGAGGTCGCGGTCGGCGGGCGACACCCAGGGCGCGGCGAGCACCAGTCGGCACACCGAGCGCAGGATCGTCACCACGCGCACCCGCCGGGCGTCGACGCAGTAGTGCAGCCGCCGCCGGAGCTGCACGGCGATGTCGGCGCGGGCCTCCGGGTGCGTCCAGCCGATGGCGACCAGCGCGAAGCCGGCCGCCTCGGCGACCCAGTCCTCCGGGCCGAGCAGCAGGTCGAGCAGCACCCGGCGGCGCTCCGACTCCGGCCACGGCTGGTCGGTGCGGTGGTGGGCGATGCCGAGGCAGGCGAAGGACTGGACGGCACGCACCCACAGCTCGGGCTGGTGGGCGAGCAGGGCCCGGCCGAGTTCGTCCTCGGGCGGCAGCGGCGGGTGGGTCAGGACGCCGAGCAGGTCGTCGAGCGACAACCCGGCGAGGCGGACGGCGTGGTCGTACGCGGCCGGGACCGTCGGCCAGACGATCCCGGCGGTGGCGCGGACGAGTTCGGCGCTCTCCGGCGCGGGCGGGGCGACGGCGGGCCTGGGGTCGGTGCCCTCCCAGGCCCAGACCCGGGTGGCGGTCGCGGTCAGCGGCCGCCGGGGGTCGGGTTCGTCGACGGACTGGTAGACGACGGCGCACAGCGGCAGCGCGAGGTGGAGGGCGAGCTGCGAGCTGGGCGGTTCGAGGGTGGAGACGTTGCAGTCGATCGCCGTCCCGCGGTCGGTGTCGGGCGCCGCGAGGACCTGGTGCAGCAGGTTGACGGTGGCCTCGGGCGTGCCCGGAACCATGCCGAGCCAGGGCTCCTGATGGCTCAACCGGGCCAGGACGTCCTGGGCGTACTCGTGGTCGGGGTGGGCGCGGTGGTGGTCGGCCAGGCCCAGCAGGTGCGCCGGGTCGCCGTCCAGGGCGTGCCGCAGGCCGTACCGGGCCGGGGCCGCCTTGGGGTGGTCGGGCTCGGTGGCGAGCACCCGGTCCAGCCAGGGCAGGCCCTCGGCGGGGCGGTCGAGGGCGCCGTACAACTCGGCCACGTCGACGGCGAGGTAGCTGCTGGAGTTGTCCCGGTCCGGCGCGACCCGCTCCAACTCGGCCTCCCAGACCGCGAGGGCGCGCTCCGGACGGCCGTCGGCGCGCAGGGCGTTGCCCAGCATCACGGCGGGCAGGTACCCGGGTGCCGCGCGATGGGCCCGTTCGGCGAGCTCGACGGCGCGGGCGGTGGCGCCGAGCCGCCGGGTCAGGCCGGAGGCCATCGCCAGCAACAGCGCGTGGTCGCCGTGGCGGGCCAGCACGGCCTGCACGAACACGTCGAAGGGCCTTACGGAATCGGCCAGTTCGGCGGGTAGCGGGTCCGGCAGGGCGCCGGCCGCGCGAGCCACCGCCTGGGCGACGGCGTCCGGGTCGACGAGGCCGGGCAGGTCCTCCCGGGCCAGCCAGGCGGTGTGCGCCCAGGGCCGGGCCGGCTCGTACTGGATGGCGGAGGCGAGCAGGCCGACGGCGGCGTCCCAGTCCCCGGCGGCCGCCTCCACGTGGGCGCGGCAGACGACCGTGCCGAGGTACACCTCGCCGTCCAGCGGGAACAGCTCGCGCGCGGCCGCCGGACCGCCGGCAGCGGCGGACAACTCGGCCAGCGCCTCGTGCAGTTCGGGCAGCTGCGGATCGGCCAGGATGGCGTCGGAGAGGTGGTCGGCGGCGTGGTCGAGCTCACCGGAGTCGATCGCCAGCCGGGCGACCGCGACCTCCCCCTCGGCAGCCAGCCGGGCATCGCCCTCGTCGTCGGTGTGACCGCCCATGCCTTGCCCCCCGGTTGCGTCGTCTCGATCCGGACGAGGCTATCCGGTGCGGGCGACGCCCCGGTGATCAGCCTGACGGTGAACTCCGGCCAACTCTCCGATCGGATACGGCCCTTACGAGTGGTTCAGACCTCCGAGGCGTGCAACTCGCGGCCACCTGCCACCACGATGGCCGAGGCGCTTCGCAGCCGAAGTGCCGCCGTCCCCCTGTCGATCGAGGACACATCGAGGATCCGATGAAGCTTTCGCGCACCATGTCGCTGGCCGCCTCGGCCGCCGTCCTGAGCACCCTCGCCCTCGCCGGTCAGACCGCCCCGGCGTCCGCCGCCGGCTCGTTCGTGGTCAGCGAGTCCCAGTTCAACCAGATGTTCCCGAGCCGGAACCCCTTCTACACGTACAAGGGCCTGGTCGACGCGCTGAACGCCTACCCGAAGTTCGCCGCCACCGGCGACACCGCCACCCGCAAGCGCGAGGCCGCCGCCTTCCTCGCCAACGTCAGCCACGAAACCGGCGGCCTGAAGTACGTCGTCGAGCAGAACAAGGCCAACTACCCGCACTACTGCGACACTTCGCAGCCCTACGGGTGCCCGGCCGGGCAGTCCGCGTACTACGGGCGCGGCCCGCTGCAGCTCAGCTGGAACTTCAACTACAAGGCCGCCGGCGACGCCCTGCACATCGACCTGCTGCACGACCCGTACCAGGTCGAGAGGAACCCGGCCACCTCCTGGAAGACCGCCCTCTGGTTCTGGAACAGCCAGAACGGCGCCGGACGGATGACCGCGCACGACGCCATCGTCAACAACAGGGGCTTCGGCGAGACCATCCGCAGCATCAACGGCGCCCTGGAGTGCAACGGCAAGAACCCCGACCAGCGCAACGACCGCATCAGCCTCTACCGGAAGTTCGTCGGCACCCTGGGCACGGACGTCGGCGGCGGCAACATCTCCTGCTGATCGACGCGGCGCCGAGGTCTCGGTGCGGCTTCGGTGAGCCGCCGGTGAGGCCCTGAGGCCTCGCTGACGCGGAGTGGGGGGGGGGGGCGGGCCCCCGCCCCCCCACCCCGCCGCCGCCACAAAAAAGGTGGGGGGGCGGGGGGCCCCCGGCGGGGTTGACACCACG
>NZ_JBIWNL010000028.1:0-5934 GCF_044767225.1 Kitasatospora sp. NPDC101447 | reverse complement strand
GGGCGGGGGCGCGTTGGTGTGGGTGGGGTTGGGGTGCGCGGCGGGTGCGGCCGTGCGGCCGGGGTGCGGGGGTGTGGGATGGCGGCCCGCCCTACTCCCCACTCCGGAGCGGCCGAAAATAATCGGTGGGCGGCGCGGCAGGACCCGGCTATGGTGACCACGTCGGCGGCTCCGCGACGCGCTTCCTTCTCATCCTTCCTCGGACCCTGTAGCGCGCCCCCTCTCCGCCCCCTTTCTTCTTTCCGCCTCCGTGGGGGGATCTCTCCGCATGCCCCGAGCCATCGCGGCTCCCTTCGACGTCGACGTCGATCTCGATCTCGGTTCCTTCCTTCTCCGCCGGCGCGGCGCCGTCTGTGTGGCCCCCGGCGAGCTGCTGCCCACCGCCGACCCGTGGAGCGCCCGGGGACTGGTGGCCCTCGACGCCGATCTGGTCCGGCGCGGCTACGTCCTGACCGGCCGGCTGCGGGCCGCCCTGGCCCGCTTGACGCCCGTCCGGCTCGCCGAACTCGGCGACGGGCTGCTCGCCAGGATCGACCACCTGCTGGGCGCGGACCGCGAGCACGTCCCGCTGTTCCGCCGCTTCCCGGACGCCGTGCCCGACCACGCGCACGTCTTCTACACCCGGCAGATCCGGGCCTTCCTGCTCAACCAGCCCAACCAGCCCTGCGCTCACTGCGGTCGGCGCGGCTCCCAGGTCGGCATCGGCGCACTCGCGCCGTGCGCGCACCTGCTCTGCGCCCCCTGCCACGACGGGCTGGCCGAGGAGGGGCGGGGCGAGCGGTGCCCGGTCTGCGGCACGTCACTGGACGCCGGCACCTACCTCGGCGAGGACAGCACGGTCGGCCGAAGGGCGGCCGAGGACTTCGGCGGCCGCCAGGCCCTGCGCCCGCTGCGACTGATCGCCGAGGACCAGGTCACCGGCGCCATGGCCGAGTTCCACCGGCTGCTGGCCCGCCGCACCCCGCTCTCCCCGCAGGACCGGGACGACCTCGCCGCGCTGCTGGCCCACGCACCGGAGGACCTGCCGCAGCGCCTGCCCGAGCGGATCCCGCTGCGCGAGACCAAGGCCACCGTGCTCGCCGCCCTGCTGCGCCGCGGGGGCGCGGACGCCCTGCCCGTCCTGGCCGAGCGGGTCGACACCGCGACCGATGTGCTGCGGCTGCTCTGGGCGTGGTCCGGCGCCGAGCCCGACCTGCTGCCCGCCACCGCGCGGCGGCTGCGACTGCGCAACCTGCCCCGGCCGTTGCGCCGCGGCCTGCTGGAGGTCCTGGAGGGCCTCTCCCCCGTCGCCCTCGCCGAGGACCTGCGCCGACACCGTTCGGCCTGGCTGCGCGCGGGCGAGCTGCTGCACCCGTACGAGTACCGGCGGCACTTCCCCGCGGTGACGGCCGCGTTCGTGCTGCTGCGGGAGACGGACCTGCGCACGCACGAGGTCGGCCGAGAGTTCGCCGAGCCGCCCGCGCCGCTGCGCGTGGTCACCGGCGGGGAGCCGGGCCGGGAACGCACCCGGCTGGCGTTCACCGGTTTCGCCGGGCGGGTCGAGTCCCTGCTGGCCGCCGGGGACGCCGTCCGCGCGGTCCGCGTCCTGGCCGGCCGCCCCGGCGAGCTGGTCCGCCGGCTGCACCACGTGCTGCGGGTGCACGCCACCCGCGCGCCCGGTGCCCCGCTGCCCCCGGAGCTGCTGGAAGCGGTCGCGGGCGCGCTCGAACGGGTCGCGCCCGGGCCGCTGCTCGGCGCGTACGGACGGCTGCGCGGGGCCCGTACGGCAGGCGAGCGACGGCTCTACTTCCCCCGGGGAACCGTCTCGCTGGCGCACGCCCGGGAGGACCACGGCACCGTGGTGCCCGCCGAACTCAGCGCTCCCGTCTGTGCGTTGATCGAGCAGGAGCTGCTGCGGCGGAGCGCCGGCGGCGAGCGGTACGACCTGGCGCTGCTCGACGAGGGACTGGTCGACCTGGTCGCGCCGTTCGCCGAGCGGGCCGCCGCCAAGACGCTGGTCTGCGTGCCGCGCGGCAGTCGGCAGCGGCTGCCGGAGGGCGAGCGGCTGCGGCTGTTCGTGCACTGGATGCAGCCGGAGCACCTGCGGGTGGACCTCGACCTCTCGGTCGCCCTGTACGACGGACAGTGGCGGTTCAGCGGGCTGTGCGACTTCACCAACCTGGTGCACGGCGACCGGGCCGCCGTGCACTCGGGGGACTACGTCTCGGCACCGCCGCCGAACGGCGCGACGGAGTTCGTCGACCTGGACGTCGCCCGGCTGGCGGCGGGCGGCGCCCGGTACGCCGTGGTGATCGTGTTCAGCTACAACGACGTCGCCTTCGAGCAGTTGACCGAGGCCTTCGCCGGCTTCATGGACCTCGGCGCGACACCGTCCGGCGGGGCGCACTACCACCCGCGGACGGTCCGGCAGCGGCTGGACCTGGTCGGCGACGCCAAGGTGTCCGTGCCGATGATCGTCGACCTGGCGGAGCGGCGGTACACCTGGACGGACCTCAACACCGGCGCCGACGGCGGCTACCACAGCGTGTACCGGCACCAGGCCGAGGTCGGCGCGCTCAGCCGCGACGTGCTCGCCCACTTCGGCCCGGAGAACCGGGCCACCCTGTGGGACGTCGCCTGCGCCCGGGCGGCGGCCGGCACCGACGTGGTGCACGTGCGCGGACGCGACGGCGGCCCCGTGCGGCGGTGGCGCCGGCGGAAAGGCGAGGACCTCGGTTCGTTCGCCGCACGGCTGCGGGCGCTCCGGGACGATGACGGCACCGGGACGGCCCGGCTTCCGAACGGCGGGCACGCGTTCGTCGCGCTGGTGGACGGGGACGTGCCGGTGCCGGAGCAGCTGTCCGGCACGCTGTACCGGCTGTACCCCGGGCCGGTGGACGCCGCGGCCGAGGAGCTGGAGCGGCTGACCGCCGGGGACCTGGTGGCCGGGCTGGCGCCTCGACCGTGACGCCGGGAGCCTGAATATTTCTTGTCCTGAAATATTCAGGCTCCGGACCGCGTTGACGCCCGAGATCGACGCGGGAAGGGCCTGCGCGAGGGAAGGAGAGCAGCGCCGTGCGCGTCGAGATCTGGAGCGACATCAACTGCCCGTGGTGCTACATCGGCAAGGCGCGGTTCGAGCGGGCCCTGGAGGCGTTCCCGCACCGCGAGGAGATCGAGGTCGTCCACCGCTCCTTCGAGCTGGACCCGCGTGCGCCACACGAGGCCCGTCCGGTCGTGCCGCTGCTGGCCGCCAAGTACGGGATGAGCCTGGAGCAGGCCGTGGCGGCGGAGGCGCGGATCGCCGAGAACGCGCGCGCGGAGGGGCTTCCGTACCTGAGCGAGGGGCGTGACGCGGCGAACTCCTTCGACATGCACCGCCTGCTGCACTTCGCCGAGGAGCACGGTCGGCAGGCCCAACTGCTGGACGTGCTCTACCGGGCCAACTTCGCCGACGAACGCTCGGCGTTCGAGGAGGGCCGGCTGGTCGAGCTGGCCGTCGAGGCCGGGCTGGACGGCGCGGCGGCGGCGGCCGTGCTGGCCGACCCGGAGGCGTACGCGGACGCGGTCCGCGAGGACGAGACGACGGCGAGCGCGATGGGGGCGACGGGCGTGCCCTTCTTCGTCCTGGACCGCAGGCTGGGCGTTTCGGGCGCCCAGCCTGCGGAAACGTTCACCCGCGCGCTGGAGCAGGCTTGGGAGAGCCGGGTCACCGTGCCGCTGACGCCGCTGACGCCACTCGCGCCGAAGGAGTAGCACGGGCCCGACTGCCTGCTCCGGCGCTCAGGCCGGGATGAGCGCCTCCCACTGGGCCCGGGTCGGACCGTCGTGCTCCGGCGTGAAGTCCGGTCGGGCAGCCAGCCAGGCGGTGACGTGCCGGTCCACCTCCTCGCTGCCGTAGGCCTCGTCCGCCGTCCGCACCAGATGGCGCACCTGGGCCCGGGCCCTCATGACGACCGGGTCGTCGAAGGCGCAGGCGGCCACGGCGGCCGCCCGTCGCTCCGGGAGGGTCGAACCCTCGGCGAGCCGTTGCTCGTTGGCCCGGTCGGCCGTCACCTGCGCATCGAACCAAGGGCGGAGCGCCTGCGTCGTCCAGGCGTGGTAGTCGGTCGGGTCCGCGGCGATCCGGTCGGCATGGGTGGCCAGGTACTGGGCGGCGAGCAGGCCGAGGGCCACGCCGTGGCCCAGGGTGGGGTTGGTGTGGACGAGGCTGTCGCCGGCGTTGACCAGGCCGGTGACGACCGGGCCGTCCTCGTCGGCGAGGGCGGTCCAGCGGTTGTCCAGGCCGGCCATCGCCAGGACGGCCGACTGCGGTTCGGCCGCCAGGTCGAGCCAGGCGGCGGTGGCGGGGAAGCGGCGGGCGACGGCCTCGAACACGGCGGGGTCGGTGAGCGCGCCGCGGGTCGGATCCGCCGTGGAGAGCATCACGTTCACCGCGAAGGTGTCGTTGTCGGAAGGGAAGACACCGGCGAACGCGAACGCTGCGGCCGAGCCGTTCTTCACCCGCCCCGCGTCCCGCGGGCCCTCGGTGCGCAAGCGGTACCAGCGGCTCAGGTAGGCGATCCCGGTCCGGTGGCTTTCGACCACCGGCGGGCGGCAACCGGCCGCGACCAACCAGGCGGGAACCGGCGAGCGACGTCCGGAGGCATCGACGACGAGGTCCGCCCGGTGCGTTTCCGCGCCCACCCGGACCCCGGTGACCCGGGCGGGGCCGCCCTCCCCGAAAGTGAGGGCACTCACCCGGCAGCCCGACCGCATCTCGACGGTGGGCTCCCGCCGCACGGCCGCGGCCAGGGCGGCCTCCAGCACGATGCGCCGGGTGCGCAGGGTCACCAGGTCCTCGTCCCCCGCCCGGTGCGGCGGACGCTCCTCGAACCAGTCGAAGTCGTGGTACTCGTGGGCCCCGCGGTCCAGCAGGTCCGCGTGGACATCCGGGGCCTCGGCGCGCAGGACGGTACGCACCGGCGCGAGGAACGAGTGGGGCTGGACGGCCTGCGGGACCCTCGGCCTGTTCCAGTGGAAGAAGTCCTGGTTCAGGTCGTCTCCGGCCTCGCGCGCGTCCTGCTCGAACAACGTGACCGTGTGGCCCCGTCGACCGAGCATGAGCGCTGTCCCCAGCCCGCTGGTACCCCCACCGATCACCGCAACCCGCGCCATCGAACTCCCCTTCGCGTCGTGTTGCGGAGGGAGACTACCGCTCGATGATCTTCGATCGCCAAGCGCGGCCGCCGGCCACGCGTCCGACGGATGCCGGCCGGATCACGTGTCGGAGGTCAACGGTCAAGCAGGACAGAGAAATCCGGCCGCAGGCGCCAAGGGCAACGGTGGCTCCGTCCGGCATTCGATCGTCATTCGATCGTCACCGCGGCAGACCACGGCACGGGTCTCAGTCGTAGAAGAACTGACGGAGGTCGTCGGCGGCGCCGGGGCCGAAGAGGAACGCTTCGAAGCCGCGGACCGCCCGGGACGTCGGCGGGCCGTCGAGGGGGAGCCGCCGCAGCCAGATCTCGCCCTGCTCGCCCACCGCGTGGATGGCAGAGAGCAGTTCGGCCATACCCGCCGGCCGGGGCGGCGTCACACCGGTGACGGACACGAGCTCCCAGCCGCCGGCCCGGGCCGCGACGCGGAGCACCTCCGCCCAGGCAGCGAGACGGCCGAGCCGTACGGGCCAGGGGAGTTCGGTGGAGGGGTCCACGTATGCCGGGGTCGCGACGGCGATGTCGTCCATGACCCGGCGTTCAAGCGTCGTACGGGTCCAGCGCCCCTCCTGGGCGTCCTCGATGGCGGCATCCCACCACTCCCAGGCGCTGTGCAACCGGGCGTCGAACCCGTCCGTCTCGTCCATGCCGGTCAGGCTAGTCCGGAAACGCGAAGAACCCCCATCCGGAATCCGGATGGGGGTTCTTCAGCAATGATTGTTCGGCGGCGTCCTACTCTCCCACAGGGTCCCCCCTG
>NZ_JBIWNL010000027.1:0-116895 GCF_044767225.1 Kitasatospora sp. NPDC101447 | reverse complement strand
AAGGCGAATCGACCGCAATCCGATAAAACGAACACGCCGAATAAGAACCGAGCCGCGACGCAGAAATGCGAACGCAACCCAGCCCGAACCTGGGAAGTGGTGTTTCAGAGGATTGGCTGCCCCGGGGGCCGTCCGCGCTGATGCGTGTCCGGTGCTCCATGTCAGGCAACTCGAAGAACACTAGACCTCTGGGATGGCCGAGTCAAGGCCCGCAAGCGAATTTTCGGCGACCTCCGCCGCCGGCAGGTGGAAGGCCAGGACGGCGACGTCGTCGTCGTGCTCCGAGGTCACGCCCATCGCCCGCAGCAGACGGGCGCAGATGACGTCGGGGGCACCGATCGCACCGGTCAGGGTGCGGGCCAGGAGGTCGAGGCCCTGGTCGATGTCCTCGTCGCGACGCTCGACCAGGCCGTCCGTATAGAGGACGCCGGTCGTGCCGGGGAGCAGGCGCAGGGTGTGGGAGACGTGCATGCCTCCCCCGGTGCCGAGCGGCGGGCCGTTCTGTTCCTCGCTGCGCAGGATGGTGCCGTCGGGGCAGCGCAGCAGGATCGGGAGGTGGCCGGCCGAGGCGTAGGAGAGGGTGCGGCGCTCCGGGTCCCAGACGGCGTAGGTGCAGGTGGCGATCTGGTTGGCGTCGATCTCCATGGCGAGGCCGTCGAGCAGGCGCATCACCTCGTGCGGTGGCAGGTCGAGGCGGGCGTAGGCGCGGACCGCGGTGCGCAGCTGGCCCATGACGGCCGCCGCCCGCAGGCCGCGGCCCATGACGTCGCCGATGACGAGTGCCGTGCGCCCGCCGTCGATGGCGATGACGTCGTACCAGTCGCCGCCGACGGCCGCCTCGGCGCCGCCGGGCTGGTAGGTGGCGGCGACCCGCAGGTCGGCCGGCTGGTCGAGCTTCTGCGGGAGCAGGCTGCGCTGGAGGGTGACGGCGGCCTCGCGCTGGCGTCGTTCGGCTTCGCGCAGACGGGCGGCGGCGAGGACCTGGTCGGTGACCTCGGCGGCGAAGATCAGGACACCGGCGGGCGGGCCCTCGACGGGGGCGTCGGTGGTGTCGCCGGAGCCGAGCGGGACGCAGGAGACGTTGTAGTAGCGGTTGCCGGTGAGACCGAGGATGCAGCGGGCCTTGACGCTGCGCGGGCGGCCTCCGCGGATGACCTGGTCCATCAGGGGCAGGACGCCCATGGTCCCGAGTTCCGGGAGCGCCTCGCCCGCGGGCAGGCCGGTGGGGCGTTCGCCGAAGAGTTCGCGGTAGGCGCGGTTGGCGTAGCCGAGCTGGTGGAGCGGGCCGTAGGTGACGGCGACCGGGGCGGGGATGCGGTTGAGGACCTCGCGCAGGTTCTGGGGTTTGTGCGGGTCGAGGAGTTCGGAGGCGGCGGCGGTGGAGCCGGCCGGTTCGCGGGGGCTGGGCACGACGACGCCGTCGGCGGAGGGCGCGCCCTCGTCGGTGCCGACCCCGCAAGTCGGGGTGGCACGCCAGGGGACTCCGGTGAGCCGGGCGCTCCAACGCATCAGGTTCAAACGACGGCCGCTTCCTCGTTTTCCAGGCATATCATCACTTTTTGTGTACACGGCAGTACACGGGGTAATGACCAGGTCGGGCTGATCCTGTCAGGCAGAGGCCCGGTTTCGGAAGTCGCGCGCCCGGCGTGGCCGTCCGATCGGCTTCCGGGCCGCATCGGCGGGGGCGGTCAGCGGGGCGCATCCGGTCCGGCGTCGGACGGCCGTCCGGGCTTCGGGTCGAACCCCTCCTCGAAAGCCGAACGCGGGTGCTCCATCGCACCCAGCGAGACCACCTCGCGGGAGAACACCCCGCCCAGCACCCAGTCCATCAGCACCCGGACCCGGCGCTCCGCGGTCGGCAGCCGCCGCAGGTGCCTCGCCCGGTGCAGCCACCAGGCCCGCCGGCCGGTGAGCTTGCCGCCCCGCCGGGTGTGCGCGACGGCCCGGTGCGGGCCGAGCGAGGTCGAGCAGGCCGCGGGACCGGGCTCGTACTCCGCCAGGCCCGGTGCGTGCGGCCCGCCGTCCAGGGCGACCGCGATGTTGCGGGCGAGCAGCGCGGCCTCGGCGAAGGCGTGCTGGGCGTTGGGCGCACAGGGGGCGCCGTGCGCGTTCGGATCCGGTACGGCCGCGCAGTCGCCGGCCGCCCAGACCCCGGGCAGTGCCCGCCCGTCCGGTCCCACCGCCTGCAGGGTGGACAGACAGCGGACCCGGCCGAGGGTGTCCAGCGGCAGGTCGGTGTCGCGCAGCAGCGGGGACGGCCGGACGCCCGCCGTCCAGACCAGGGTGCGGGCGCCGAAGCGGCTGCCGTCGGAGAGTGCGACGACCCGGTCGACGGCGGACTCCAGGGTGGTGCGCAGCCGGATGTCGACGCCGCGTTCGCGCAGCTCGCCGAGGGTGTGCTCGGCGAGTTCGGGCGACTCCTCGGCGAGGATCCGGTCGGTCGCCTCGACCAGCACCCAGCGCAGGTCCTCCGCGCGGACGTTGTGGTAGCCGCGCACGGCCGTGCGGACCATGTCCTCCAGCTCCGCGAGCGCCCCGACGCCCGCGTAGCCCGCGCCGACGAAGACGAAGGTGAGCGCGGCCTGGCGCAGCGCGGGGTCGCGGGTGGCGGAGGCCAGGTCGAGCTGTTCCAGGACGTGGTTGCGCAGGCCGACCGCCTCGCCGACGGTGGAGAAGCCGAGGCCGTGCTCGGCGAGGCCCGGCACCGGTGCCGTCCGGGAGACCGATCCGGGGGCCACCACCAGGACGTCGTAGGGCAGTTCGATCGGCGCCGGGGGTTCGCCGGGGCTCGCGGCGTCGGCCAGGGCTCGTCGGGCGGCGTGCTCGATCCGGGTGATCCGGGCGGTGAGCACCCGGCAGTCGGGCAGGACCCGGCGCAGGGGGACGACCACGTGTCTCGGGTCGATCGAACCGGCCGCGACCTCGGCCAGCAGCGGGTGGTAGGTGAAGTAGGCCTGGGGCTCGACCACGGTGATCTCCACCTCGCCGCTCCGCAGCCGCTCCCGCAGGCCGCGCTGGAGGTGGAGTGCGGTGGCCGTACCGGCGCAGCCGCCGCCGACGATCAGGATCCTGATGGTGCACCTCCTGCCGATGTGACGTTTCGTCCCGGCCTCCCGGCCGGGGGTGTCCCCCCATCACGCCCCCCTATGAAGGACCGGCGGAGGTGGTCTTGTCCACAGTCCGTACGGGGCTGGTTGCGTCGCGAGTGGCCGTCGTGGCCAGTTGTGCTTCCTGGGCGACTTTCTGACGCACTTTCGGCCGCGAAGAGCCGTGAACTATGGTCGGATTGTGTACCGGGGCGGCTGTCGCCATGACAATCGGCGGCGACGCACCGTGGAGCGGCCACTACGGCCAGTTCCAGCGTTGGCGTGAGAACCCGACTGGGGGACAGTCATCCGGGGAAGGGTAGTTCCCGGACAGGGCCCCGGGCGGTGCCGACGCGCCGAGCCGGACATGGACCCGGCCCGGCGGCACGAAACCGTGGTCACCGGAACGGGACGGGCGGCACGAGCGATGGTTCATCGGGTCATTTCTGACGGGCTGAGCTGCACCGGGGGGTGCAGGGGCGGGCGACGACAGGGTCCGGATTCGGACGCCTGCGGGGGAGAGTTGGGATGATGGAACAGGAGCAGGTGTTGGGGCGGGCGGGAGCACCGCAGGCCGGGCCGGGCACGGTGCCCGAGCAACGCGGCCCGGTGGACCTGTCGGTGCAGGCCGGGATGGCGCAGGCCGGGATGTTCCAGGGCGCCGCGCCGTACCGGACCGAGTCCGCGCAGGCCGTGCCGCCGGTGCCGGGGGCACGGCTCCGGGTGGACGCCCGACGGAATCTGGAGAGCGTGCTGCGGGCGGCCCGCGAGGTGTTCGGCGAGTTCGGCTACGGCGCGCCGATGGAGGAGGTCGCGCGCCGGGCCGGGGTCGGCGTCGGCACCGTCTACCGGCGGTTCCCGAGCAAGGAGGTGCTGGTCCAGAGGATCGCCGCCGAGGAGGTGGCGTGGCTGACCGCGCAGGCGCGCGAGTCGCTGTACGGCGGCGACGGCGCCTGGGAGTCGCTGGCCGGCTACCTGGCCCGCGCGGTGAGCAGCGGGGCCGGTCGGCTGCTGCCGCCGGAGGCGTTCCGCTATGCGGAGGAGCTGGGCCGGGTGCCTCAACAGCGGGTGCCGGAACCGCCCGCGGCGGTCCGCTTCGACCTGCGCGGTGAGGAGGCCCGGTCCGGCGGGGCGGTCGAGCCGTCGGCCGCCGACGCCGATCCCCGGCTGCTGCTCCAGCTGCTGGCCGCGCTGGTGGCGCGGGCCGGTGCGGCGGGCGAACTGCGCCCGGGTGTCACGGTGTCGGACGTGGTGCTGGTGCTGACCGCGTCGGTGCCGGTGCACGCGGCCCGCCCGTCGGTCTCGACGCCGGCGGCGGGCGGCTTCTCGCCGGTTGCTCCGCAGACGGACGGTCAGGCGCTCACCGGTCCCGCGGACCGGCTGCTGCAGATCCTGCTGGACGGTCTGCGGGCGCGCTGACTTCCGGCGGCGGGTGTGGCCGCCACGCTTGGCGGGCAGGGCAGTTGGACGGATCACCGGCGCGCGGGGCAGGCGCGCGCGCCGGGTGCGGGTGTCGCGCGACCGGGCGCCGCACGCTGGGCGAACACATCCGCGACGGCCCCACGGAAGAGTGGGGAACGGCCGGTCCGGCTACCGCGCGTCCCTGCGCTATGCCATCCTTTGCCCGTGGTTGGAGCCAATGTCCGAATGCGCGCCCTTCGCGCGCCGTCGGCGCCGCACGCCGGGGAACCGTGCGCCTACGCACGTCCGCGCGCCCTGCCACACTACGGGGGCTGTCGTGGAATCTGGGGTCCGTTGTGAGCGCCGAGGAACAGAACGACTACGGGTACGGCCTCGACTTCGGAGGCCTCTCGGGTAGTACCGCCGAAGGGTCCGCCGCAGGCTCCGGCGGGCTCGGCGGTACGGGCGGGCTCGGCAGCCCGGGCGCGGCCGGCGGACCGGCCCAAGGCCCGGGCGCCGCACCGGGTTCCGCGGCCGGACACGTCCCCGACCAGGCCGGGATGCCCAGCCGTGAGTCGCTCTCCGCATCGGCCGCCGCGCTGCCCTCCGGCCGGGTGCCCGGCCAGGCCCCGGCGGGCCGCGGCGGCGTCGCCCCCGAGGCGTTCGTCGGCGAGCAGTTCGGCGGCGGCCGGCCCGTGCGCCCGACCGTGCCCGCGCCCGCCGACCCGGTGGACGGTGAGCGCCCGCCCTCCGACGCCGAGTTGACCGCCCGGGTGCGGGCCGGCGACGACACCGCGTACGAGGAGATCTACCGCCGGCACGCCGAATCGGTCCGCCGCTACGCGCGCACCTGCTGCCGGGACAACTTCACCGCCGAGGACCTCGCGGGCGAGGTCTTCGCCCGCACCCTGCAGGCGCTGCGGGCGGGCAAGGGACCGGAGTTCGCCGTCCGCGCCTACCTGCTGACCGCCGTGCGCAACGTCGCCGCCGCCTGGCACCGCAGCGAACGGCGCGAGCAACTCGTGGACGACTTCGCCGTCTTCGCGCAGACCTCGGCCGCCGTGGCCGACCCCGACCTGGCCGACCCGGGCGCCGACGCCTGGGCGATGGCGATGGCCGACCAGCGGATGGTCATGCAGGCCTACGCCGAACTGCCCGAGGACGACCGGGTGGTGCTCTGGCACACCGAGGTCGAGCGGGAGTCCCCCAAGACCGTCGCGGTGATGCTCGGCAAGACCGCCAACGCCACCGCCGTCCAGGCCCACCGGGCCCGTGACCGGCTCGCCGCCGCGTTCCTGCAGGCACACGTCTCCGGCAGCCAGGACCGGGCGTGCGAGGGGTACGCCAACCGGCTCGGCGCGTACGCGCGCGGCTCGCTGCGCAAGCGGGCCTCGGCGGAGGTCGGACGGCACCTCAAGGAGTGCGACCGCTGCACGGCGGCCTGCCTGGAACTGACCGAGATCAACACCGGCCTGCGCGCGCTGCTGCCCGGCGGCGTGCTCGTCTGGGTCGGGGTCGGCGGGTTCGGTGCCGCCGCGGCCGCCGTCGGCGGTGTCGCCGCGGTCGGCGGAGCGGCCGCGGGGACGGCGGCGGCGACCGCCGGGTCCTCGGGCGCGGCGGCCGGCTCGGCTGCGGGCGGTACGGCGGGTGCGGCCGGGTCCGTCGGTGCCGCGGGCTCGGGCGGTGCCGCGGGCGGAGGGGCCGCGGGGGCCGGTGCGGCCTCCGGCGGGCACGCGGCCGCCCTGGCCGGCGAGGGCCTGGGCGCGGCCGCCAAGGCCGGGATCGCCGCCGCCGTCGCGGTGGCCGCGGCCGCCGTCGCCGCCTACGCGCTGACCGGTTCGTCCGAGCCGACTCCCCCGGCGGCCGCTCCCCCCGCCATCAGTGCCCCGGCCGCGCCGTCCCCGGCGGCCCCGTCGCCGGCGGCTCCCCCTCCGGCACCGGCGCCCCCCGCGCCCGCCCCGGCACCCGCGCCCAGCAGCGCCGCGCCGGCCCCGGAGCAGCCCGCGCCGAGCCCCAGTGCGCAGCCGCCCGTCAAACCCGCTCCGGCACCGCCCGCGGCCAAGGCGCCGAAGCCCGCCCCGGCCGCGCCCAGCAGCCCGGCGGCCCCGAAGCCGACCTTCGTGCCCCCGGTCGTGCCCGCGCCGACGCTGCCGCCGGTGCCCGTGCCCGAGCCGCCCGTCGTCCCGACGCCCACCCCGCCGCGGGTGCCGACCCCGACCGTCACACCGCCCACCCCGCCGCTGCCCACCGACTTCTGGGCCGACGCACTGCCCGTGATCAAGCCCGGCCACAACCGGGTGCCGCCGCCCCAGCCGAGCATCCGGCAGAAGGGCAGCGACGACTTCTGGCAGCGCGTCGGCGGCTGGATCGGCGGTGACCACCACGCGCACGTCCTCACCGTGCGCGCCCCGGCGACCACCCTGATCGACCTCAACCGCAGCTGCACGTCCTTCGACGCGGTGGCCGGAGTGGACGACGCCACGCTCTCGCCCGGCGGGGTGGTCTTCTCCGTCGAGGGCGGCGACGGCCGCACCCTGTGGCGCTCCCGGGCGCTCGCCGTCGGTGACGACGCCGTGCCGGTGCACGTGCCGCTGGCCGGGCAGAAGTCCATCCGGCTGGTGGTCACGCCGGCGAACGGGATCTGGTCGGCGCTGAACGTCGCGGACTGGGCCGAGGCCCGCTTCCGGTGCTCCTGAGGCAGGTGCACCGGAAACGGGCCTCGGGCTCCGGGCCGCCGGGGCCCGGAGGGGGTCAGATGGCGCAGGCGCCGTCCGCGCAGGCCTCCCCGGCCGGGGCGACCTGCACCGGGGCGGGCCGGCGCTCGCCGATCTCGGTGGCGACCTGGTCCAGCACCTTGCGGAAGGTCTCGGCGTCCTGGCCGCCCTGGACCGCCCACTTGCCCTCGAACACGAAGGTGGGAACGGCGGAGATCCCCAGCTCCCGGCCCTCGGCCAGCTGGGCGTCGACCTCGGCGGTGCCCTCGTCGCCCGCCAGGTAGGCGGTCACCCGCTCCCGGTCCAGGCCCACCGCCACGGCGACGTCGACCAGCGCGGCGCGGTCGCCGACGTCGACGCCGTCGGTGAAGTGCGCCTTGAGCAGCGCCTCCTTCAACCGGCCCTGGGCCTCAGGGCCGTACTCGGACTCGGCGAGGTGCAGCAGGCGGTGGCCGAGGAAGGTGTTGGCGTGCAGCGCGGCGTCGAAGTCGTACGCGATGCCCTCGGCGAGGCCCAGCTCGGCCACCCGGGCGTCCATCGCCACGGACTGCGGCCCGTAGCGCTCGGCCAGCCAGGCGCGGTGCGGGCTCGCCGTCGCGGGGGCGTCCGGCACCAGCTGGTACGGGCGGTAGACGACCTCGACCTGCTCCTTGCCCGGGAAGTCCGCGAGGGCCTGCTCGAAGCGGCGCTTGCCGATGTAGCACCAGGGGCAGGCGATGTCGGACCAGATCTCGACCTTCATGCGGGGTCTCCAGGGGGCGTCTTGTCAGATGTGTACGAGATGGGTGAACGATGAACCATCTCGGTACATTCCCGACAACTCCCTGACCTGCCGGTTCAGCCGGCCGGCGGCGCCGGGACCACCAGCACCGGGCACGCCGCGTGGTGCACCATCGCCGAACTGACCGACCCCAGCAGCAGCCGGGCGAACCCGCCGTTGCCCCGGGTGCCGACCACCATCGTGTGCTGCCGGGGCGCCGCCTCCAGCAGCACCTCGATGACGTTGCCCAGCACCACGTGCAGCGACATCTCCCCGGCGTACGGCGTCGGGCGCTGCCGCTGGACGGCGACCACCGAGCGGCGCAGCCCGTCCGCGGTGCTCTCGACCAGCGTCTCCACGCTCTCCTGCACCAGCTCCGCCATCCCCGGCGGATAGCCGGCCGGCGCCGGGTTCACCACCGCCAGCACGTACAGCGGCAGGCCGAACAGCTCCGCCTCCGTCATCGCCCGGTCCAGCGCCCACAGCGACCCGTCCGACCCGTCGCACGCCGCCAGCACCCCGGCCGGTCGGCCGGCCGGCGGCCGCCCGAGCACCGACAGCACCACGGGCACGTCCCGCCCCGCGCTCCCACCGGCCACCGCACACCCTCCTCGCCCCGGATCCACAACCCCGCCATCATGGGCGCCCGGACGACGCCGCCGCCGCAACCGCGCCGAGAGAAGGGGGCGGGTCGGTGGGTGCGGCCCGGTCGACGGGCGGAGGAGCGCGGAGGCGGCCCACCGCGCGGCACGGCCGTCCTGCGTCGGGTCAGGGGGTGAGGGCGGGGGGCTGGGGGTGCGGGAGGCCGGTCCAGCAGGCGCCGTGGCGGCGGGCGCGGACGCGGCGCAGCCAGAGTTCGGCGGAGACGAGCTCGGCCAGGCCGGCGAGCGCACCGGGAGAGATCGGGGAGGCGGGGTCCGCGGAGTCGGCGAGGCCGGCGCGGACGGCGGGGAGGTCGATGAGGCCGGCTTCGGCGAGAAGGGGGGCGTCGAAGAGTTCGGCGAGGCCGTCGGCGGCCAGGCGCAGTCCGGCGCGGGCGGGGGCGGTGCGGTCGGGGCGGGGGCCGCGGCCCCAGTCGGGGGGCAGGTCGGTGCGGCCGGCACCGGTGAGGACGGCGTGCAGGAGGGCGTGCCGGGCGCCGGGCTGGAGGCGGACGTCGTCGGGGAGGAGGCGGGCGGCGCGGACGACCTGGTTGTCGAGGAAGGGCGCGTGCAGCCGTTGGCCGGGCTGTTCGGCAGCGTGCACGAGCGTGCGGAAGGAGCGTGCCTGCCGGTAGAGGGCGTGCCGGGCGCGGTGCGCGCCGGGGCGTTCGTCGGGCGCCGGTTTGCGCGCCGCCAGGCGGAGCCGCAGGGCCACGGAGGAGAGCGCCTCGTCGGAGAGCCAGCGGGCGGCCGGCCCGGGAACGCACCAGGCGAGGTCGACGGCCGAGCGGCTCCCCGCCGTCCCGCCGCCGTCCGGGACGTGGCGGGCGGTCAGTTTGGCGGCGGCCTCGTCCAGCGCCTCGGCGTAGCCGACCCGGGAGAGCCGGTGGGCGGCCCGGACCACGGTGAGCGGTGTGCGCAGCGCGCCGGTCAGGACGCCCGCGACGGCCCGGTCGGCCCCGGCCAGCGCGGCGACCGGGGGCAGGAGTTCGCGCGGGCGGCCGGCCCGGATGAGGTCGGCGAGGCGGGCCGGGTGGCCGTCGAGGACCTGGCGGGCCCCGTAGCCGGTGAGGTGGTCGGTGCCGCCGGCGTCGAAGCGGGCCTCGGCGCGGGCGGCGGCGACGAGTTCGGGCCCGGGCTCGTCGGTGAGCCGGCCGGCCTGCGGGTCGGTGCGCAGCCCGGCGTACGGGAGGGTGTCGGGGCCGGGGTCGAGCACGGTGTGCCGCAGTCGCGGGGTGTCGGGGGCGAGTGCGAGGGTGGCCGGCGGCTCGGTCTCGCCGAGCGTGACGGCGGCCAACTGCTCGGGCGCGGCGGGCTCCCGGACGGCGGCCCGGGCCCAGGAACCCTTGACGGCGCCGTTCCTGGCCCCCGGTGCGACTCCGGGAAGCCCCGCGGTCCCTGCGGCCCCCGGTGCCCTCGGGGCCGGGACGGTCGCCGCGGGCACCGGCGGCAGCGGTACGGCCGCGGCGAGCAGCGCGACGGTGGCGGAGGCGGTGCCGTACGAGAGGTCGACGCCGAGCCGGGCCCGCCCGGCGGGGTCGAGGACCGGCGCGGTGGTGCGGACCCGGGAGCGGACGGATTCCAGCAGGGCGCGGGTGAGTTCGCGGACGGCGGGCGCCTCGTCGCGGGGCTGCTCGGCGGAGACCGGGTCGTCGTAGCCGGACAGGTACGGGCGGCCGCCGCGGATCCCGAGCACGTGGCCGGGCGGCACCTGCTGGACGCCCAGGTACGGCGTTCCGGTGCCGAGCGCCTCGGGGGACTCGGGGCAGGCGAGCCGGGCGGCGAGGTGGCCGGTGTCCAGGGCGGCGCCGACCAGGTCGGCCAGCGGGAGGGCGGCGGTGGCGTACGCCGTGCCGCCGGCCCAGGGGGTGTGGAAGACCGGCTGGGCGCCGGCGAGGTCGGTGAGCAGCAGGGTGGAGCGGGTGCCGGCGCGCAGCACGACGGTGTAGCTGCCGGGCCAGGCGGTGAGGTGGCGGACCGCGCCGCCGCGGGCGGCCGCGAGGCCGGCGGCGAGCTCGGCGTCGGTGGCGCCGCAGTGGCCGAGGACGGCGAGCCGGGTGGTGGCGGGGGTGTCCTCGACCGGGTCGGGGGCGGTGGGGCCGGTGCTGACCGCGGCGGGGGCGCCGGGGCGGAGGGTGACCAGGCGGATCTCCTCGGGGCGCCAGTCGCCGACGGCCCAGAGCGGGTCGGGTCCGGTCCACAGCGGGCGCGCGGCGATCGGCGCGACCGTGCCAGGCGTCCCGTGCACGGGCGTGCCCGCCCGGGGCCCGCCCGTGCACCAGCCCGTCAGCCACCGCATCGCGCCTCCACCGGACGAGGACCTGCATCCGCGCGGCGTGCCGAACGCCGGGTGGGTGTGCCGTGGCGGCCCGTGCGCGTCCCGACGTGCCCCCGCAGCTCGATGCGCCGTCAGGGACATCGTGCCACCGCTCGGCGTCGCTGTGGCCGGTGTTGCGGGTTCCGCTTCGGTGGCGGCCTTTCGGCGGCGGGACGGAACCGGGGCTGAACTCCCCGCCGCGGCGGGGCGGAACGGGGGCGGAGTGCGCCCACGGCGGTGGGACGGGGCCGGGCGGGCCGGGCCTCCCCCTCCTTGGCCCGGACCGCCCGCGGGCCGCCTTGGCATGGGCATCGCGAGATGGCCGAAAGGCGTCGCCCAGCCCGGGAGGGCATCCGCATGCCCTCCCGGACTTCACCGCCGCCCGCGGGGATTGAGGCGGCGGCATCCCCCGGCCCGCCGGGTCCTCGACGGCGGGCCGACCCACGACCACCAGCGAATCGCCGACCAGCCGGTGCGGCCAGGGGGCACGGCCGGGCGCACGTGAACACGGGACCGGAGCACGACGCTCCGGCGCGCGGCGCGATCGGCCGGATCCGAGTGGTCCGGACCAACCCCCGTGCGGCGCCGCCGAGTGCGCGATCCCGCCATCCGGAATGCGACCTCTTAACCGTCGGAACGCGTCCGACTACTCTAGGTACAGCAGCTACGGCCCGGTGCCGCCCGGGCCCCGCGCACAAGGCCGCAGGAGGTGCCGCCGCCACCATGACCGTCAGCCCACGTGGACCGAACGAACGGCTCGGCACGCTCCTGACCCTCGCCCAGATCAGCAACGCCGGACTGGCCCGCCGGGTCAACGACCTGGGCGCCCAGCGGGGGTTGACCCTGCGGTACGACAAGACCTCGGTGGCCCGGTGGGTCAGCAAGGGCATGGTCCCGCAGGGGCCCGTCCCGCACCTGATCGCCACCGCGATCGGCGGCAAGCTCGGCCGGCCCGTCCCGCTGGAGGAGATCGGCCTGGGCGATACCGACCCGGCGCCCGAACTCGGCCTGGCCTTCCCGCGCGACGTCGCCGAGGCCGTCCGCTCCGCCACCGACCTGTGGCGGGTCGACCTCGACCTGCGCCGGGGCCCCGGCGGCGGCCGGTGGAGCGACAGCCTGGCCGGCACCTTCTCGGTCGCCGCCTACGCGACGCCCGTCTCCCGCTGGCTGATCACCCCGGCGGACGGCTCGGTGGCCCGCGAGGTGCCGCGCTCCCCCAGCGACACGTCCTCCTACCGGGTCGGCCACTCGGACGCCGCCAAGCTCCGCGAGGCCGCCCAGGAGGCCCGCCGTTGGGACTCCAAGTACGGCGGCGGGGACTGGCGTTCGTCGATGGTGCCGGAGTGTCTGCGGGTGGAGGCGGCGCCGCTGCTGCTGGCCTCGTACAGCGACGCGGTCGGCCGGGCGCTGTTCGGGGCGACGGCCGAACTGACCAGGCTGGCCGGGTGGATGGCCTTCGACACCGGGCAGCACGAGGCCGCCCAGCGGTACTACATCCAGGCCCTTCGGCTCGCCCGGGCCGCCGCCGACGTGCCGCTCGGCGGCTACGTGCTGGCCTCGATGAGCCTGCAGGCCGGCTACCGGGGCTTCGCCGAGGAGGCGGTGGACCTGGCGCAGGCCGCCCTGGAGCGCAACCGGGGCCTGGCCACCGCCCGCACCATGAGCTTCTTCCACCTGGTGGAGGCGCGGGCCCAGGCCAAGGCCCGCAACGCGGCGGCGTGTGCGACGGCGCTCGGGGCGGCGGAGAGCGCACTCGAACGAGCGCGCGCCGGGGATCCCGATCCGGCGTGGATCGACTTCTACGCCTACGACCGGCTCGCCGCCGACGCCGCCGAGTGCTTCCGCGACCTCGGAGTGCCCTCCAAGGTGCGGCAGTTCACCCGCGAGGCACTGGCCAAGCCCACCGAGGGCTTCGTCCGCTCGCACGGCCTGCGGCTGGTGGTCTCGGCGATGGCCGAGGCGGAGGCGGGCAACCTGGACGCCGCGGTCGCCGCCGGCGAACGCGCCGTCGAGGTGGCCGGCCGGATCTCCTCACAGCGCAGCCGGGAGTACGTGGTGGAGATGCTGCGGCGCCTGGAGCCGTTCCAGGGCGAGCGCCGGGTGCGGGAGCTGACCGAGCGGGCGCGGGCGGTGATCGTCGCTCCGGCTTGAGGAGCGCCGGGCGGGCCCGCCACCGAGCCGGGCGGGCCTCCCACTCCGCCGGGCGGGCCTCCCCCTGCACCGGACGGGCCGGCCGCCGCACCGGCTGATACCTGACGGTAAATGAGGTGCGCCTGCGAGAGGGGCCTGGCTAAGGTCTCTCTCGTCCAGGTGCGCAGGCAGAGGTTACTTCCAACTCCCAATTGGGCAGGTCGCGGGTTCAAATCCCGTCATCGGCTTCGGGCCGGTGTAGCTCAGTGGCCAGAGCAGCTTCGTCACCTCAGCCGTCCTCGAACTCTGGACACCCATACGTGAATAGTTCGTCCGCACCTCCCGGTGCGACGGCAGCGGTTACTTCGGTCGAGTGCCCCCCGTGGGCGCGGTGAAGCTGAGTTCCATCGACCGCGGCCACCTTTGATCTCGGGAGGCAGTGCGCTTCGGAGTGCCCGGTGCGCAGGCGGGGGTTACTTCGGATCTTGTGGTTCCGGGTTCGAGTCCCGGGCGTGCCGTGCGCGAGCGCGGGCGCTAGCTCAAATGGACAGAGCACAAGGCATACAAACCTCCGCCGACGCCGGCCGTCCTCGCGACGGTCGGCACGATCTCGGGCACCCCGGACGCAGCACGCCTCCCTCCCACTGACACCGACACGCCGAGGGGGGCTGTCCCATGTCCAGGTTCAACATCCGCAGGGCGAAGGCGGGCCCGAGCTCGCCGGTGACCACCACCGGACGGCTCACCCGCAACCACAACGGCGGCACCGGCCACGTCCGGGACGCCCGGTCCGAGCTGTTCCTGCTCGCGGTGGCCGACATGGTCGGCAAGGACACCTACTACGAGCGCGGCGGCGAGCGCGACGACCGCTACACCGCGCTGGTGCGCGAACTCGCCGTCTCCGATCCCGAGTGGACCGTCGGGCTACTGCGCTGGCTGCGCTACGGCGCCCACATGCGCACCGCCGCCCTGGTCGGCGCCGCCGAGTTCACCCGGGCCCGGCTCGACGCGGGTGCCCACGGGCACTCCCGGCAGGCCGTCGCGGCGGTGCTGCGGCGCGCCGACGAGCCCGGGGAGCTGCTCGCCTACTGGACCTCGCGCTACGGCCGGGCGCTGCCCAAGCCGCTCAAGCGCGGTGTCGCGGACGGTGTCCGGCGTCTCTACGACGCCCGTTCGCTGCTCAAGTACGACACGGCGGGCAAGGGTTACCGCTTCGGTGACGTGATCGAGCTGACCCACCCCTCGCCGGACCCGGACAAGCCGTGGCAGGGCGCCCTGTTCGCGTACGCGCTGGACCGCCGGCACCGGCCGGACGCGGCCGTCCCGCCCGCGTCCGAGCCGCTGCTGACCGCCAACCGCGAGCTGCTCGCGCTGCCCGTGGAGGAGCGGCGGGCAGCGGTGACCGCCGAGGACGGCGCCGAGCGGCTGGCCGCCGCCGGGCTGACCTGGGAGGCGCTGGCCGGGTGGCTGCAGGGGCCGTTGGACGCGCCGGTCTGGGAGGCGGTCATCCCGTCGATGGGGCCGATGGCGCTGGTGCGGAACCTGCGCAACTTCGACCAGGCGGGGGTGTCGGACGCGGTCGCGGCCGACGTGGCCCGGCGGATCTCCGACAAGGGCGAGGTGCGGCGCTCGCGCCAGTTCCCGTTCCGCTACCTGTCGGCGCACCGGCACGCGCCCTCGCTGCGCTGGGGGCACGCGCTGGAGACCGCGCTCGGCCACTCACTGGCCAACGTGCCGGAGCTGCCGGGCCGGACGCTGGTCCTGGTGGACCGCTCGGGCTCGATGTTCGACCGTTCCGGCGGCCCGACCGAGCTCAACCGGGCCGATTCGGCGGCGATCTTCGGCACCGCGCTGAAGGTCCGTGCCGCCGACGCGGACCTGGTCGAGTTCGGCACCACCAGCCGGGTGGTCGAGGTCGGCCGGGGCGAGGCGGTGCTGCGGGTGCTGGATCGTTTCTCCAGCCTCGGCGGCACCAACACCGCCGACGCCGTGCGCGCCCACTACCGCGGCCACGACCGGGTGGTGATCGTCACCGACGAGCAGACCGGCCCGAACCACTGGGGCGGCGACCCCCTCGCCGCCGTGCCCGCCCACGTCCCCGTCTACACCTGGAACCTGGCCGGCTACGCGCCGGCCCACGGCCCCAGCGGCGGCGCCCACCGCCACACCTTCGGCGGCCTGAGCGACGCCGCCTTCCGCCTCATCCCGCTCCTGGAGGCCGGGGCGAACGCCCACTGGCCCTGGGAGGAGTGAGGGGGCCGGCGGCCCGCGCGGTCGCCGGCCGTCCCGCAGCACCGGTCGTGGGGGCCGGGGCTGCGGGACGGGACCGCACCGGACACCCGGCGGGGCCGTGCCCGGCATCGGGCACCGCCGGGGGCGGGCGGCCGGGAAGGGACCCACGGGGGTGGTTCCTTCCCGGCCGCTCGCCGTTCCCGCGCGGGCCGTTCGCACTCTCGACCCGGCCCGGCCGCCGTGGCAGCATCGGCGGTGGGGGCGGGCCGGGCGAGGCGAGGAGCCTGTGGTGGCGGACGAGATCGATGTGCTGGTGGTGGGCGGCGGGATCGTCGGGCTGGCCACGGCGTACGCGCTGACCGGGGCGCGGCCGGGGCTGCGGGTCGCGGTGCTGGAGAAGGAGACCGGCTTCGCGGCGCACCAGACCGGGCGCAACAGCGGGGTGATCCACAGCGGCGTCTACTACAAACCGGGTTCGTACAAGGCCCGGTTCGCCGTCGAGGGCGCCGCCGAGCTGGTGGCGTTCTGCCGCGAGCAGGACATCCCGTACGAGGTGACCGGCAAGCTGATCGTGGCCACCGGCGCCGCCGAGCTGCCCCGGCTGGCGGCCCTGGCGGAGCGCGGACGGGCCAACGGCATCCCGGTCACCGAGCTGGACCGGGCCGGGATCGCCCGGTACGAGCCGGAGGTGTCCGGGCTCGCCGGGCTGCACGTCGGCACCACCGGCATCTGTGACTTCCCGGCCGTCGCCACCGCCTACGCCCGGCTGGCCCGGGAGGCCGGGGCCGAGCTGCGGCCCGGCAGCGAGGTCCGGACGGTGGCGCGGCGCAGGGACGGGGTGACGGTGGGCACCGCCACCGGCGAGCTGCGGTGCCGGGTGCTGGTGAACTGCGCCGGGCTGCACAGCGACCGGATCGCCCGGATGGCCGGGGACGAGACCGGGGTGCGGATCGTGCCGTTCCGCGGCGAGTACTACGAACTGGCCGAGCACCGGAGGGACTTGGTGCGCGGCCTGGTCTACCCGGTGCCCGACCCGGCGTTCCCGTTCCTCGGCGTGCACCTCACCCGGGGGATCCACGGGGACGTCCACGTCGGCCCGAACGCGGTGCCCGCACTGGCCCGCGAGGGCTACGACTGGCGCACCGTCCGCCCGCGCGACCTGGCCGGGACCCTGGCCTTCCCCGGCACCTGGCGGATCGCCCGCCGGCACTGGCGGTACGAGCTGGGCGAACTGCACCGCTCGCTGTCCAAGCGGGCGTTCACCACGGCCGTCCGACGGCTGCTGCCCGCCGTCTCCGCCGAGGACCTGGTGCCGGCCACCGCCGGGGTGCGGGCCCAGGCGGTGGCCCGGGACGGCTCGCTGCTGGACGACTTCGCCTTCGCCGGCTTCGACCCGCAGGACCCGCGCTCCCCGCGCCGCGCGGTGCACGTGCTGAACGCGCCCTCCCCGGCCGCGACGGCCTCGCTGCCGATCGGCCGGGAGGTGGCCCGGCGGGCCCTGGCCGCGCTGGAGGCGGGTGGATGAGCCCCGTCACACACCCCGCCGGGGGCCCCGCACGGCCCCGTAGACTCGGGGGATTGTGACTGCCACCGCCCCGATCCCCCAGCCCTCGCCGTCCGCCCGGCTCTCCGCCGCGCCGGCCGGCTACCCCGCGCCGATGTACCCGCACAAGGCCACCGAGGAGCAGCACCGGGAGCGTCGCATCCGCAGCTTCCAGCCGCGCCGGGGCCGGATGACCAACGCCCAGGCCGGTGCGCTGGACCGCGGCTGGGAGACGTACGGCATCCCGATCGACGGCACCCCGCTCGACCTGCGGGAGCTGTTCGGCGAGCTGCCGGTGACGCTGGAGATCGGCTTCGGCATGGGCGAGACCACCGCCGCGATGGCCGCCGCCGACCCGGGCACGGGCATCCTCGCCGCGGACGTGCACACCCCGGGCCACGGCAACCTGCTCGGCCTGCTGGAGCGCGACGGCTCGGACAACGTCCGGCTGGCCGCCGGCGACGCGGTGATCCTGCTGCGCGACATGCTCCCGGACGCCTCGCTGGCCGGCCTGCGGGTCTTCTTCGCCGACCCGTGGCCCAAGCCCAAGCACCACAAGCGCCGGCTGGTCCAGGAGTCCTTCCTCGACCTGGTGCTGCCCCGGCTCGCCCCCGGCGCCCTGGTGCACTGCGCCACCGACTGGGAGCCGTACGCGGAGCAGATGCTGGCGGTGCTGTCCGCCTCGCCGGAGCTGGAGAACCTGCACCCCGAGGGTGACGGGACCGGCTGGCTGGAGCCCGCGGACCACCCGGACGGCAGCATCCCGGGCTACGCACCGCGACCGGAGTGGCGGCCGGTCACCAAGTTCGAACGGGCCGGGATCGCCAAGGGCCACGTGGTCCACGACCTGCTGTTCCGCCGGCGCTGACCCACCGGCCGCCGTTCGAACGGCGGCCGCGCGGCGGCCGTACGGACGTGCCCCGAACGGACGTTTCGTCCCGAGTCCTCCCGACGGGCGGCTGCCGTGGCCTACCCTGTGCCGCATGGGCAGCCCGTCCGGCGGCGGGTCCCGGCCGACCGCCCTGACGACGGTTCGGACGGCTGTTCGGGTCGCCGCCGACGCACCGGAGACGGTCCCGAGCACCGGCGACACCCGGACGATCCCGGGGCCCCGGTGGCGCCGGGACCGACGGCTGCTGCCCCGGCCGGGGGGCTCGTCACCGCCGACCGTGAGGGTCCCCGCCACCGCTTCCGCCGCCGTCGGCGCAGCCGACGCCCCCGGAGGACCGCCGGGCCGCAGCCGCTCGACGGTGCTCTCCTCGGTCACCGCGACCGCCGTCCTGGTCCTGCTCGGCTGCGGCGTGCTGATCCTGCACCTCGTCCAGCGGCAGACCGGCACCGTCGGACTGCTGGTCGGCCTGGGGCTGGCGATGGTGCCGCTGCCCTTCGTGCTGGGCGGCCTGGCCTGGCTCAACCTCACCGCCCGGGTGCCGCTGCGGCACACCGCGTTCTGCCTCGCCTGGGGCGCCTGCGCCGCCACCACCGTCGCCATCCTCGCCAACAACTGGACGGCCAGCTACCTGACCAGGCACCGGGGCCCGCTCGGCGCGCTGCTCGGCGCCGGGATCGCCACCCCGGTGATCGAGGAGACCGCCAAGGCCACCGCCCTGCTGGTGCTGCTGCTGCCGCTCGGCCGACGCCTGCGCTGCCGGGGCCTCCGCACCGGGCGCCCCTGCGCGCCGCTGCTGCACCGGTCGCCCGCGCCCCGGCGCCCCCGCCCGTACCCGCGCCGCGAGGTCGGGCCGCACGCCCGGGGCCGGCTGCGACTGCGCCCCTACCTGCGGCCGCTGCCCTACCTCTGCCCCGCCCCGCCGTCCGGCGGCGCGGCGCACCGCCGCTCCCGGCCCCGCACCCTGGCCGCCGGGGTGGTGCTCGGCGGGACGACCGCCTGCGGCTTCGCCTTCACCGAGAACGCCCTCTACCTGGGACGGGCCTTCACCAGCGACCAGCGGCAGCGGCTGGACAGCCTGGGCCTCGGCGATCCGCCCAGCCTGCGCGACTTCGACAGCACCGTGCAGACCTTCGTGCTGCGCGCCCTGCTCTCGCCCTTCGCCCACCCGCTGTTCACCGCGCTCACCGGGATCGGCCTGGCCGTCGCCCTGACCACCGGGCGGCGCTGGCTCGCCCGGCTGGCCGCACCGACCGGGCTGCTGCTGGCGATGGTGCTGCACGGCACCTGGAACGCCGCCGCCGACCTCGGCACGCACGGCTTCCTGGTGGTGTACGCGGCGCTGATGGTGCCCTGCTTCGTCGCGCTGGTCTGCTTCGCGGCCTGGGCGAGGGCCCGCTCGGCCCGGCACGGGGTACGGGGTGCCCGGCGGGCCGCCGGGCACCCCGCCGGGGGCGGCTGAGGCCCGCCGCGGGGGTGCGCCGGGCCGGCGGCGGGGGTGCTCGCAGAACCGATTTCCCATCTCGGCGACTTCCACGTATTGTTGTGTTCACCGACGCGGGGTGGAGCAGCTCGGTAGCTCGCTGGGCTCATAACCCAGAGGTCGCAGGTTCAAATCCTGTCCCCGCTACTCAGTAGCACGAAAGGCCCGGAGGACTCGTCCTCCGGGCCTTTCGCGTTCCCGGGTACACGGAGAGCACGGTCCTGCCACGAAGCTGTAACAGCGGCGGATTGCAAGATCCCCCGTCCGGCGTCTGACCCATACTGAGGAAAAATTCATCCAGTTGGGGGCGGCCCGGGGCCACCCCCGGGACAAGGAAGCACCAATGCTCTCGAAGCGCCTGGTCAGCACCGCCGCGATCTGCCTCGTCCTGGCAGCCGGCACCGCCGCGTGCGGCGACACCAAGGGCGACAGCAAGGGTGGCGGCGACTCCAAGGCGGCCGCCTCGCAGAAGCTCGACACCGACAAGCTCAGCGCGCAGGACATCGAGAAGCAGGCCAAGGACGCGCTGGCCGGCGCCACCGCCCTCAAGATCAGCGGCAACATGGTCGACGAGGACGGGAAGATGGAGCTGAACCTGTCCCTGGACAACAAGAGCCAGTGCACCGGCACCATGTCGATGCCCGGCATGGGCAAGTTCGAGATCATCAGCGACGGCAAGACCTCGTACGTCAAGCCGGACGCCGACTTCTGGACCAACCTCGGCGGCCCGAACGGCGCCCAGGCGGCCGAGCTGTTCAAGGGCCGCTACCTGACCGGCTTCGACACCGACCCGGAGATGAAGTCCCTCTCCAGCGTCTGCAACCTGGCCGACTTCAGCAAGAAGATCACCGAGGACGACGGCACCGAGAACAAGGTCGAGAAGGGCTCCGCCGGCAACGTCAACGGCGTGAAGACCTTCAGCCTCAAGTCCACCGACTCCAAGGGCGGCGTGTCGACCATCTCCGTCGCCACCGAGGGCAAGCCGTACCCGGTCCGGATCGAGCACACCGGCGGCACGGACGGCAGCGGCCAGATCGACTTCTCCGACTTCGACAAGCCGCTGACCATCCAGGCCCCGTCGGCCGACAACGTCATCGACTTCGCCAAGTTCAAGAGCCAGTTCAAGACCGCCTGAGCGACGCGCCCGGATAAATCCGTTGCCCTCCCGACAGTGGCCTGCCTATGGTGGCGGCACACTGAAAGGAGGTGATCCTGAGTTGAGTACGACCAGGATGCGTGAGGTGGCTGCTCGCTAGAGCGCACCTGCCTGCGCAGGGTGAGGCCCCTGGCCTCCGGCAGGCGAAATCCATAGCAGTCACCCGGCCCGCAGGCTCACCGGTACATCCCCGGTGCCTCGGCGCCAGGCCAGTGCACGGGCCGGCGTCGAAGGAGCAGCCTGCGGGCCGTCTGCGTTTTCGGGCGCCGCCGGACTTTCGGGTGCCGCCGGTCTTTCGGGCGCCTTCGTGTCGTAGCCGGGGCGCGCCCGGGGCGTTTCCGTGGTGGGGCCGCAGCGCTAGAGTCGGCGCGGGGTTCCGGAGCGGAGCGGCACGGACACAGGGGGTGGGCGATGGCGGGGTCGCGGCGGCCGGGCGGCAGGTCGGCGATGCGCACGGCGCAGTGGGGTGCCGCCGGCGCACTGGCCGGGACGGGACTGATCGGACTGCTGCTGTTCGCGCTCGGCCGGGACGAGACCTGGCAGGCGCTCGGCGGCGGCCTGGTGGTGACCGGGGCCTCGACGGTGCTCGGCGGCGCGCTGGGCTTCCTGTTCGGGGTGCCCCGGGTGCGCGGCGGCTCGGACCAGCCGCAGGGCTCGTACGCGCCGAACACCAATCTGGAGCAGGTCTCGGACTGGCTGACCAAGGTGCTCTTGGGCGTCGGACTGACCCAGCTCGGCTCGCTCGGCGAACGGCTGCACGAACTCGGGTCGGCGCTGGCGCCGGTGCTCGGCGGGGGCGACTCCGCGGTGCCGTTCGCGGCGGCGCTGGTGCTCTACTTCCTGGTCCTCGGCTTCCTCGCCGGCTGGCTGGTGACCAGGCTCGCGCTGCCCCGCGTGCTGAACGACGCCGACCGGGCGCTGGACCTCTTCCTCGCCGGGCAGGACCGCGACCGGCACGGCGACAAGGTCGGCGCCGACGACCTGCGGGTCCGCGCGATGCAGCAGCTCGGGCTGCTGGGCGGCAGCGCCGAGCACCCCGCCGCGCTGGCCGGGCAGCTGCCGCCGGCCTCGGGCTCGCCGGCCGGGCCGGAGGGCGTGGTGGCCGAGGTCCGTTCGACCGCGCGGCGCTCGGCACTGACCGCCGACCAGGTGCGGGGCCTCTTCACGGACGGCTCCGAGGGACGGCGGATCCAGGCGCTCGCGCTGATGCAGGGCGACCCCGCCCTGGCGGACCTGACGAGCGTGCTGGACGCGATCGAGCACCCGCGCTCGGGCTTCGAGCAGTACCACGCGCTGCTGGCCGCCCGGGGACTGCTCTCCCGGCTGCCGGCCGCCGAGGCGCAGCGACTGCGGGACGCGGTGGCGGCGCAACTGGTCGACCCGCGGGGCATTCCGTACGGGTCGGACCGCAGCTGGCTGGCGGAGAAGATCCTGTCCCGGCTGCAGGTGACGGCCTTCGTGCCGACGCAGCCGGTGGGGCCGGCACCGGCGGCTGTGCCCGCGGCGGCGACCTCCCCGGCCTCCCCGGACGCGGCGGCGCCTTCGGCTCCGTCGTCCTCCGGTGCTGCGGGCGAGTCCTAGGGCCCGTCTTCAAACCCCCGCCGTCCGCCCGAAGGGCGGGCGGGGCGGCGTTGGGGTGCGTGCATCGCAAGGCGGAGGATGGAGTCCATGCGGTGGGGGCACCTCCCGGCCGAAGGCTGGGGGCCATCGGCGACTGACGACAACGCGGCGAGGTGCGTGCCCTGGGGGCACCTCCCGGCCGCCAGGCTGGGGGAGCGTCGGCCCGCAGGCGGGGGTTTGAAGACGGGTCCTAGACCGTGAAGCGCAGTTCGGGCTGCTCCCACGGGGTCCTGGGCTGCGGCGGCCGGGTGCCGGTGCGCTCGGCGCCCATCCGGAGGTAGAAGCGCTCGGCGGGCGGGTGCGACACGACCTTGACCGAGGTGATCCCGGCCGCCCGGGCACGGTCCAGCATGTCCGCGATCAACTGCCGCCCGACGCCGAGCCCCTGGGCCTCGTCCGCGACGAACATCAGGTCCAGCTCGGCCGGTTCGCGGATCAGCGCGTAGAAGCCGAGCAGGCGGTCGTCGGTGCTGTCCACGGCCATCCGCACCTCGTGCCGCGCGAGGTAGTCGGGCGTCACCTGGTAGCCGTCGATCATCGCGAAGTACTCGCCGCGGTAGGCGCCGGAGGCCCGGATCAGCCCGGTGAGCCGGGCGGCGTCGGCCGCTTCGGCACGCCGGATCGTCATGTCGGTCATGCGGCGAGTAT
This sequence comes from Kitasatospora sp. NPDC101447, assembly GCF_044767225.1. Lineage (NCBI taxonomy): Bacteria > Bacillati > Actinomycetota > Actinomycetes > Kitasatosporales > Streptomycetaceae > Kitasatospora > Kitasatospora sp. NPDC101447. Next base: position 94,275 of record NZ_JBIWNL010000027.1, on the reverse strand, counting down.
AGGCGGCCGTATAGGGGCGCAGGCCGCCAGTGGCCATTACATGCTGAGGGCCCCCGCCCGACGGCGGCGGTCGGCGGCCCGCAGCACCAGGACGCGGCGGGTGCGGCCCCCCTCGGCCGGGGGGACGCGGTGGACCTCGCTGGCGATGCGGCGCTCGCCGAGCGCGTGGCGCAGGGGGTCGAGGTGGGGGCAGCGGCGGCCCCGGGCGTCGCACAGCGGTTGGACGCGGACCTCGCCGTCCGGGGAGGTGACCCGGACCAGCTCGGTCAGGGCGGCCAACTGGAGCTCGGGGCCGAAGAGTTCGGGGTAGGCGAAGAGCAGGTAGCCGCTCAGGGTGAGGACGAAGGTGCCGTCGGCGAAGGGCAGTCGGGGCAGCGCGGCGGCGACGTACCGCTGCGGGTGCGCGGCCGAGTCGGCGGCGAACAGCCGCCGGGCGCGGTCCCAGCTGCGCAGGTAGCGCTCGGGCCGGTGGGGGTGGGGCGGGGGGTAGAGGTACGGGCGGTCGGCCATCGCGGTGGCCATCGCCGCCCGGGCGGCCCGGGCGCGGGCCGCGACCACCGGCAGCGGCAGCGCGTACGCCGGGTCGGCGGCGATCACCCGGCAGCCCAGCTCGCGCGCCTCGGCGGCCAGGCCGGCCGCGCCGCCGGGGCAGTCCAGCAGCGGCCCGGACAGCGCGGCGAGCCGGGCCCGGGTGAGGCCGAACAGCGCGCAGTACTCGTCCAGCGGACGGGAGGTGACCAGGACGTCCGGGGGTTCGGAGGGAGCCCGTTCGAGGGGGAACCGCTCCTCGGGGAACCGTTCGGTGGGAAAGCCTTCGGCGGCCACCCGGCCATCCGAACACGCGTCGGCCCCGCCCGCACCCGGAGGGCGGACGGGGCCGGACGGAGCGGAACGGGGCCCGACGGCCGGGGCCCGACGGGCCCCACAAGCCCGACGGCCGGTACCGGCTCAGCGGCCGAGCAGACCCTGGGCGGCGGCCCGGTTGACGTTGGTCAGACCGCGGACCAGCTGCGCGGTGAGGAACACCAGCACCACCCCGACCAGCGAGACCGCGGCGATCTGCCACACCCCCTCGATGTAGTAGACGTGCCGCACGTGGTGGCTGTCGGTGTAGTCGAACACCTGGTACCCGCGCCAGTCGGTGAAGGTCGGGAAGACCCAGTGGTAGACGGGGTAGAGCGCCATCGCCCAGCCGACCAGCAGGAACACCACTGTCATGGTGAAGCTGAAGATCGCCCAGGGGAACATCACCACCTGGTGCAGCGCGGCCTTCCAGCCCGCCGGGTCCGCCAGCCGCGCGGTGATCGCCCCCCAGCTGCCCGGGCGGACCCGGCGCGCCGGCTTCGGGCCGGGGACGTCCAGGGCCAGCATGCCGCGCACCCGGGCCCGCTCCAGCCGGCCGAAGCCCCGGCCGGCGACGGTCAGGGCGGCCAGGACGGGCAGGCCGAGGGCGGTGACGAAGGTGCCGAGACCGAGGCAGAACAGGGTGATCGCGACGGCGAACCCGGCGATCGCCACCGGCAGGCCGGTGAGCACGTACCCGATCTCGCGGTAGTAGTGCGCGGAGAACGGCGCCGCCAGGAAGGCCGGCGGCTGTTCCGTCCGGTGGGCCCGGTCGGGACGCGGGTCGGCGTCGTACCCGCCCAGGACGTCGAACTCGTGGTCCAGTGTGCTTCGGCTGCTGCTCATCTCCCGGCCCCCGGCCCTTCGTTGTGACGGTCGTTCGCGTTCCCTGACGTCGTCCAGTCTGGTCGAACGGCCGGGGCCCGGGGCATCCGGAGGCCTGGCGGATCGGAGGTGGGGTTAACCCCCCGCTCCTTCGGGCCGCCGCTCGGCCGGACGGCGGTCGGCCGGGCCCGGCCACGCGTCGGCGAGCAGCACGTAGTGGTCCGAGCCGGACCGCTCGCCGCCCGGGAGCCGGTCCTGCCGCGCCCGCTCCTCCGGCCGGAACCCGAGCCCGGTGAGCACCGTGGCGGCGGCCGCGTTGGCCGCCTCGGCCCGGGCCGTCAACCGGTGCAGGCCCAGGACGCCGAAGCCGAGGTCGCAGAGCAGGGCGGTGACCTCGCGCCCGTGGCCGCTCCCCTGGAACTCGCGGCCGAGGACGCAGCCGAGGTCGGCGGCGCCGTGTTCCCCGAGGGTGAGCGAGGCCTGGCCGATCGGGGTCGCGTCCCGCGGGTCCTCGGCGTCGGCGAGCCTGGTGACGGCGAGCCGGTAGGTGTCCCGCTGCTCGGCCATCGCCTCCTCCAGGTAGAGCTCGATCTGGTCGGCGCAGGTCTCGCGGTCGTGCGGCTCGAACGGCAGGTGCCGGGTGACCTCCGGGTCGCCGAACAGCGCGTGCAGGGCGTCCACGTCGCCGTCGGTGTGGTGGTACTCGCGGATGGCCAGCCGGGGGCCGGTGAGTCGTACGGGGACCATGGCTGCCGACCCTACCCGCCCCCGGCGGCTACCGTTCGGACTATGAACGACGAAGACCTGCGGCTCGCCCCGCGCACCAGGGCCGCCGACCTGCTCGCCTGGGCGGCCGAGCAGGGCCGCACGCCGGTGGCCGAGGGGCCGCTGCACGCGGTGCTGGCGCTGCTGGAGCTGGGCGAGAGCAGGATGCACGACGGCTGGCCCGAACTGACCTCCGACGCGGTGGAGCACCTGCTGTACGAGCGCCTCCACCTGTACGTCCAACCCGCGCCCGAGGAGGACCCGCTCGCGTACGGCGAGGCGGTCCGGCTGCTGATCGACCACCAGCGGGCGGCCCGGCGGCTCAACGCCAAGCGCCAGGAGCGGCTGCACGCCGAGGCCGAGTGGCAGGGCGAGGTCGCGGCCGGGCTGCTGCGCCGCGCCGACCTGGTGACCTGGCCCCGGCTGTACGCGCTGCTGCTGCACGCGCACGGGGTGGACGTCGCGGACGGGGCGGCGGTGCGGGACTGGCTGACCGGCTTCGCCGGGCTGGCGGAGGAGGAGCGGCTGGCCGCGTACGAGGCGCTGGTGCCCACCGGCTGGCTGGACGAGCCGGACGAGCAGGGCTGGGGACCGGGACGGGTGCTGTCGGTCGGCATGGCCACGGACGGCGCCCGGCGGCTGCTGGAGCAGGGCCTGATGCGGCGCAGCTACCGCAACCTGGCCGAGCTGACCGCGCTCGGGCGCCCGATGCCGGACGAACTGGCCGGGGACTTCGGGCACTTCGAGGACGCGGCGGTCGACGCGGCGCTCGACCTGTTCGGGGAGTGGACGGTGCCCGGGCTGCCGCGGCTGCTGGTGGCGGAGTTCCCGGAGCTGGCGCCGGAGCCGGGCCAGGAGGAGATCGACGCCTACCTGGCGCAGCTGCCCGCCGAGGAGTAGCCGCCGTGGCACCCGGAAGCCCCCGGCCGCGTGCGGCCGGGGGCTTCCGGGAGGCCGCTACGGGCCTCCGGGTGTCCGTTACGGGTTGAGGCCGTGCTGCTGGAGCCAGGGCTCCGGGTCGACCGGGGCGCCGCCGCCGGGGCGGACCTCCAGGTGCAGGTGCGGGCCGGTGACGTTGCCGGTCGCGCCGACCTTGCCGATCTGCTGGCCGGAGGTGACCTTGCCGGAGCCCGCGATGATCGAGGAGAGGTGGCAGTACCAGATCTCGGTGCCGTCGGGCAGGGTCTCGACGATCCGGTAGCCGTAGGAGCCGGACCAGCCGGCCGAGGTGATGGTGCCCTGGCCGAGCGCGTAGACCGGGGTGCCGGTGTCGGCGGCGAAGTCCAGGCCGGTGTGCAGGTTGGCCCAGTAGCGGGCGCTCTGGCCGTAGTGGGCGGAGAGCCGGTAGTCCTTCACCGGGAGGGTGAGGGCGGCGGCCCGCTTGGCCTCCGCCTCCTCGGCGGCGCGCTTGGCCTCGGCCTCCTTGGCGGCGGCCTTGGCCTCGGCCTCCTGCGCGGCCTGCACGCGGGCGGTCTCCTCGGCGGCGGTGCGCTGGCTGTCGGCCTGCTGCTGGATGCGGGCGGCGAGCGCGAGGCCGGGGTCGGCGGAGAGGGCGACCGGCGTCTCGTCCGGGGCCTCGACGGCGGGTGCGGCGGCCGGGGTGGCCGAGGCGAAGCCGGTGGCGCCCAGGGTGGCGGCGACGGCGGTGACGCCGAGCAGCGGGGAGGTGCCGCGGACCTGACGCGGCATCCGGTGCCGGTTGGTCTCGGCCTCCGGGCCGAGGGCCTCGGGGCCGTCCGCACCGGGGTGGTCGAGGAGCTGGGTACCGGCTGCGGGGCCGGCCGGGTGTGCCGGAGTGTGCGTCGACGCCACGGAGGCGCGCTCCTTTCCTTCCTTCGCGCCTACCGGGTTAGCTGACGGGTTCGGAGCAGGAAGGTCTCCTACGGCCGGGCCGGGGCCCCGCCGATTCACCCCAAGGAACGTGGTTCCCCGGCTCCCTGACCTGCCCGGAGGCCGGCCGGCGGGATTAGGCGACGGCGCACGGTGCCGTCTGGGTACGGCGTTGACAACCGCGCTGCGTTATCAAACGTTAATCCTAGGACGCTCTGATTCCAAGCCATCCGTCCGGGACGGCCGTGGAACGAGTGATAGGACGTCAACGAACGACCCTTCGACACGAGCACTTCATCTGAGTACTCCTACTCATGTGCGGCCCGGCCGGACGGCCGCATCCTGACGCCATGAGCGCACCGATGCAGAACCGCACGACGGCCGCCTACTACATCCAGGCCATCCTCTCCTTCGCCCTGTCGGGCACGGCCCTCGCCGTCGGGATCGCCTACCTGCCGGTCGGCGGGTGGACCCGGGCGTTCCTCGGGATCGGCCTCCTCTACACCGTCAGCTCCGCGTTCACCCTGGCGAAGGTGGTCCGGGACCGGCAGGAGACGAACGAGATCGTCAGCCGGGTCGACCAGGCCCGGCTGGAGAAGCTGCTCAGCGAGCACGACCCGTTCAAGGTCGAGGGGGTCTGAGGCGGGCCGCCCGACACCCCCCTCTCCCTCCGCCGCGGTCGAGCACTTGACGGCTAAGGCTATTAGCCTTAGCTTTATGGCTATCGGCAGCACCGCCGATGCCCGCAGCGGAGGACCGAGGAGGCCCACCATGAACGCCACCATCACCCCGGACACCCAGTACCTGACCCTCCCCGGCGGGCGGATCGCCTTCGACGACACCCGGCAGGGCGACGGCACCCCCGTCGTCCTGCTGCCCGGCATGCTCGACAGCCGCGCCGCGTACCGGCACCTCCGCCCGCTGCTCGTCGCCGCCGGCCACCGGGTCGTCACCATGGACCTGCGCGGCTTCGGCGAGTCGTCCATCGCCTGGGACGACTACGGCCCCGCCGCCATCGCCGACGACGTCCTCGCCCTGCTCGACCACCTCGGCATCGAGCGCGCCGTCCTCGCCGGGAACTCCTACACCGGCGCGACGGTCGTCAAGGTCGCCGGGGACGCGCCGGAGCGGGTCGCCGGGATCGTCCTGATCGACGCCTTCGTCGAGAACCCGCAGCCCGGCGCCCTGATGCGCGGCGTCCTCGGCCTGATGGGCGCGGCGCTCGTCCACTGGCCCGCCTTCTGGGGCTTCTACCTGCGCCGGATGGCCTTCCCCGGCGCCAAGCCCGCCGACTTCGACGCCTACGTGGACGGGCTGGTCGCCGCGCTGCGCACCCCGGGCCGCAAGACCGCCACCCGCGGGTACGTCACCGGGAACTCCTCGCCGGTCGGCTGGACGGCCGCCGTGCGGTGCCCGGCGCTGGTGGTCATGGGCAGCAAGGACCCCGACTTCCCGAAGCCGGAGCTCGTCGCCGACCGGCAGGTCGCGGCACTGGGCGCGCGGAAGGCGATGATCGAAGGGTCCGGGCACTACCCGATGGCCGACGACCCGCAGGCCACCGCGGACGCCCTGCTGCCCTTCCTCGCCGAACTCGCCTGACCGCCCGACCGCCGGTCCACCCGGCCCGCCACGGCCCGCCACGGCCCGCCACCGGCCCACCACCGGCCGGCCACCAGGCCGACCACGGCGGGACCACCGCCCGACCACCGCCGACTCCCGCACGAGAGAAGCCCGAAACCATGCCCCGCATAGGACTGACCCCCGACCAGGTCGTCGACCACGCCATCGCCCTCCTGGACGAACAGGGCACCGAAGCCCTCACCCTCGCCGCGGTCGCCGCCCGGGCCGGCGTCGCCACCCCCTCGCTGTACAAGCACGTCAGCGGTGGCCTCGCCGAACTGCGGCGGCTGATCGCCGTCCGGGTCACCGGGGAACTGGCCGACTGCCTCGCCGCCGCCGCGGTCGGCCGCAGCGGGGACGACGCCGTCGCGGCCGTCCTGCGCGCCTACCACGCGTACGCCACCGAGCACCCGCACCGCTACAACGCCCTCCCCCAGGCCCCGCAGCCCGACGACGACCTCGCCGAGGCGGCCGCGCGACTCGTCGGCGTGATCATCGCCGTCCTGCGGGAGTACGGGCTCGACGGCTCCGAGGCGATCCACGCCGCCCGGACCGTCCGCTCCCTGGCCCACGGCTTCGCCTCGCTCAGCACCGCCGGTGCCTTCCGGCTCGCCGAGGACCTCACCACCACCCAGGACCGCCTCATCGCCACCCTCACCACCGGCCTCCGCGCCTGGCCCGCCTGACGGGCCGCCCACGCACCCGGCGAACCGGCGGACACGGGGGCGTCGAGCCGGCCGACCCCCGCGGCGCCCCGACGGAGGACGGGTGGACGCCGAGAGAAAACGCCGGGGGAAACGTCGGAGGAAACGCCGGAGGGAGGCGTCGAGGGAAGACGCCGCCGGCCCCGAGGATCCGCTTTCGCGACACCCTGCACACAGGCCCCACACATCCCAGGGCGCGAACCGGCCATCGGGCGGGTTCGGGACGGGTGGCGGCCGACCCGACAGAGCCGCCCCGAGGGCTTGCCCCAGAGGGCGATCGGGGACGAACGAGTCCGGAATGCGGGCGGATTGACTTGATTTTGACGAGATCCGGTCACTTGGCGAGATCCGTTCACACCTTCGTAGGATCATCACCCTAGAATTCGCCGCGTGACGATGACTCAGTGGTCAGTAACGGCAACCGGCGTGCTCGCCGTCCTCGCCCTCGTGGCCGCCGCGCGCTACCACGCCGTGTCCGTCACCCAGCGCGGCCGCGCCGACCGGCTGCAGCACGAACTCGCCCGGCTCCAGGAACAGCTCACCGCCGAACTCTCCCGCCGGGGCGTGGACCTGGCCGCCGTCCAGCACGAGCAGGAACTCACCGCCTCCACCCAGCGCGCCTTCCTCAGCGTGGCCCGCCGGATCCTGGTGATGGCCCACGACCAGCAGGCGCTGCTGGACGAGATGGAACGCACCCACGACGACCCGGCGCTGCTGGAGGGCCTGCTCAAGGCCGACCATGCGGCCGCCCAACAGGCCAGGCTGGCCCAGACCCTGGCCGTGCTGTGCGGCGCCCGGGCCGGCCGGCACTGGCCGGAGCCGGTCACCCTGGAGGACGTCGTCCGCGGCGCCCAGTCGCGCATCCTGCCGTTCCAGCGGGTGGTGGTCCGCAGCCGGATCGAGACCGCGGTGGTCGGCGCCGCGGCCGAGGCGCTGATCCACGCGATCGCCGAGCTGCTGGACAACGCCACCCGCTACTCCCCGCCCAGCACCCAGGTGTTCGTCACCCTGATGCCGGTGCACAACGGCGCCGTCATCGAGATCGACGACGGCGGCGTCGGCATGCCCGAGCAGGCCGTCGCCAAGGCCGCCGCCGCGCTCGCCGGCGGCAGCACCCTGGAGGTCTCCCGCCTCGGCGAGGTCCCGCAGCTGGGCCTGGCCGCGGTCGGCCGGCTCGCCGAGCAGTACGGCTTCCGGGTCACCCTCAGCTCGGCGCCCTCCCCGTACGGCGGTGTCCGCGTCGTCATCCTGCTGCCGAACGCGCTGCTCACCGAGCCGCTGCCGCCCACCGTCCCCGGCTTCGGGCCGGGCGACCCGGCGTTCAGCCCCGGCCCCGGGCCGGCCTCCCCGGCCGACCACCCCCTGCTGGAGACCCCGCCACCCGGCCGGGCCCCGGTCGGCGGCGACACCCCACCGCCGCTGCCCCGCCGCAGCCACCGGCGCGACCGCGCCAGCCGGCCCGCCCAGCACGCCGCTCCCCCGCCGCCCGCCCCGCCGTACCGCTCGGCCCGGGACGCGCAGACGTTCATGGCGATGTTCCAGGCCGGGACCGCCAGCGGCCGGTCGGCCGCCCGGGGCCAGGGCCGGAACGCACCCGGCCCCTCCTGACCACTCCCGCACGCTTCCCCCGACTCCCCCCGACTCCCCAGCGCTCCGGAGAACTCCATGACCACCACGCCTGATCTCGGTTGGCTGCTCGCCGACATCATCAATGTCCCGCAGGTCCAGCACGCCGTCGTCGTCTCCAACGACGGCCTGGAGATCGGCCGCAGCGCGGGCATCGCGCGCGAGGACGCCGAACGGCTCGCCGCCGCCTGCTCCGGCCTGCAGTCCCTGGCCCGCGGCGTCGCGACGGGCTTCGGCGGACCGGGCAGCGCCACCCGCCAGATCATCATCGAGTACGGCGGCGGCTACCTCTTCATCGTCGCCGCCGGGGCCGGTGCGCACCTGGCCGTGGTGACCAGCGAGGCGGTGGACGCCGGCCTGGTCGCCTACCAGATGCAGGTCCTGGTCGAGCGGATCGGAGCCCACCTCACCAGCCCGCCGCGCGTCGACCACGCGGCGGGGGGCCACCGGTGAGCGGGCCGGTCCGGCCGTACGTCATCACCGGTGGACGCAGCCGCTCCACCCGCCCCGAGCTGGCCCTGGAGAGCCTGGTCAGCGCGTTACCCGAGCCCCCGGAACTGCCCGAGCACGTGCTGCTGAACCGTGAGCACCGGCGCATCCTCGGGCTCTGCCACAGCCTGCTGTCCATCGCCGAGGTGGCGGCCCACCTGGGGCTGCCGCTCGGCGTCGTCAAGGTACTGGTCGGGGACCTGTGGGACCTCGGCGCCGTGCAGGTGCTCCCACCCGTCCCGCAGGCCGAACGCCTGCCCACAACCCTTCTGGAAGAGGTGCTCGTTGGCCTCCGCCAACTCCGCTGAAGCCGCCCCCGGGGCCGCCGGGTCCGCCGACGGGCCGCAGTACCTGCCGTCCTCGGTGCAGGGCGCGGTCAAGATCCTCGTCACCGGCCCGTTCGGGGTCGGCAAGACCACCCTGGTCGGCTCGCTGAGCGAGATCACCCCGCTGCGCACCGAGGAGACCATGACCGCCGCCAGCAGCGGCGTCGACGACCTCACCGGGCGCGGCGGCAAGACGACCACCACGGTCGCGCTGGACTTCGGCCGGATCACGCTCAACCCCCGGCTCGCGCTGTACCTGTTCGGCACCCCCGGGCAGCAGCGGTTCTGGCCGCTCTGGGACGACCTGTCGCGCGGCGCGCTCGGCGCCATCGCGATGGTCGACCTGCGCCGGCCGGACGAGAGCTTCGACGTCCTCGGCCGGCTGGAGGAGCAGCGCATCCCGTTCGCGGTGGCGGTCAACACCTTCCCGGACACGCCGAGTTACCCGGAGGAGGAACTGCGCACGGCGCTGGACCTGCTGCCGGACGTACCGATCCTGTTCTGCGACGCACGCGACCGGCGGCAGTCCTACGACCTGCTGATCGACTTCGTCGACCACCTGCACCGCAACTCGATCCTGGAGCTGCAGGGATGAACGCCTCCGACCCCGGGGCCGCGGGCGCCCACGGCTGCCCCGTCGCCCACGGCGGCAGCCTGCCCGGCGGCCTGCCGGTGGGCGTGCCGCTGACCCCGCTGCACGGCACGGCAGTCGCCGAGGACCCGCACGGCCTGTACGCCCGGCTGCGCGCTCACTACGGCCCGGTCGCACCGATCGAGCTGGAGCCCGGCGTCGAGGCCTGGCTCGTCCTCGGCTACGCCGAACTGCTCGAACTCACCCGCAACGAGGCGCTGTTCTCCAAGGACTCGCGCCGCTGGCGGGTGCCTGCCGAGGGCCGGCTGGCCGCCGACTCCCGGCTGCTGACGATGACCGCCTGGCGCCCGACGCTGCTCAACCTGGACGGCGCCGAGCACCAGCGGCTGCGCTCCGCCGTCTCGGACACCCTCGCCCAGATCGACCACCACCAGCTGCGCGGCACCACCGAGGCCGCTGCCAACGGCCTGATCGACAGCTGGGGGCCGGACGGCACCGCCGACCTGATCGCCCAGTACGCGCGGCGGCTGCCGCTACTGGTCTTCACCCAGCTGATCGGCCTGTCCGCCGAGGCCGGGCCCCGACTGGTCGAACTGATCAGCCACTTCGTGGACAGCAGCGCCGAGTCCCAGCGGGCCGGCGCCGAGTTCCAGGCGATCCTGGTCGACCTGGTCCGGCGCCGCCGGGCCGCGCCCAGCGCCGACCTCACCTCCTGGCTGCTCGCCCACCCGGCCGGGCTGACCGACGAGGAGGCGGTGCACCACCTGGTGGTGCTGATGGTCGCGGGCAACGAGACCTCGATCAACTGGATCGGCAACACCCTGCGGCTGCTGCTCACCGACCGGCGGTTCCGGGCCACCCTCACCGGCGGCCGGCTCACCGTGTCCGACGCGCTGGAGGAGGTGCTCTGGCGCGACCCGCCGACGCAGAACTTCCCCGGCCGCTGGGCCGCCGGCGACACCGTGCTCGGCGGCCAGTACATCAGCGCCGGCGACATGCTGGTCCTCGGTCTGGCCGCGGCCAACGCCGACCCGGCCGCCCAGGGCGTCTCCGCCGCCGCCCAGGGCTCGCTCGGCGGCAACCGGGCGCACCTCGCCTGGGGCGCGGGCCGGCACGTCTGCCCGGCCCAGCACCCGGCCCGGATCATCGTCGAGACCGCCGTCGAGACCCTGCTGCACCGGCTGCCCGACCTCCAACTCGCCGTCCCGCCGGGCGAGCTGTCCTGGCGCCCGTCCCCGTGGTCGCGGGCCCTGACCGCCCTGCCGGTGCTGTACAGCGCCTTCACCCCGCCCCGCCCGCCAGCCCCCGAGAGGCCCGCATGGACACCGCCGTCGATCCCGCAGGAGCCCGACCCGAGCCCGTCCGACTCGACCCCTTCGGAGGCGACCAGCACGGAGAGAACGCCCGACTCCGCGCGGCCGGCCCCGCGGTCCTGGTGGAACTCCCTGGCGGGGTGGTGGTCTGGGCGATAACCCACCACGACACCCTCCAGACGCTGCTCGCCGACCCCCGCGTCGGCAAGAACCCCCGGCTGTGGACGACCTTCCGGGAGGGGCGGCTCCCGGAGGGCTGGCCGCTGACCAACTTCGTCTCCGTGCCCGGCATGGTCACCGCCGACGGGGACGACCACCGGCGGCTGCGCGGACTGGTCTCCCAGGCGTTCACCCCGCGCCGGATAGCCGCCCTGGCACCGGCGATCGAGGCCAGGACCATCGCGCTGCTCGACCGGGTCGCCGAGCTGGAGGGCGAGTTCGACCTCCGCGAGCACTTCGCCTACCCGCTGCCGATGCAGGTGATCGGCGAACTGCTCGGCCTCGCGCTGGAGCAGCAGGACCGGCTGCACGAGCTGTCCGACACCCTGGTCTCCAGCTCGGCCACCCCGGCGGCGGCCGTCGCCGCGCAGCGGGACCTGAACGCGCTGCTGGCCTCCGTGGTGGCCGCCAAGCGGGCCGCGCCCGGCGACGACCTGACCACCGACCTGATCGCCGCCCGCGAGGCCGGCCCGAGCACGGACCGGCAGCAGCTCAGCGAGGCCGAACTGGTCGGCACGCTGCTGCTGATGCTGGTCGCCGGGCACGAGACCACGCTCAACCTGATCACCAACGCCGTCCGCGCCCTGCTCGCCCACCCGGACCAGCTGCAGCTCGTCCTGGACGGCGCGCAGCCGTGGTCGGCGGTGGTCGAGGAGACGCTGCGCTACGACTCGCCGGTCGGGCAGTTCCCGCTGCGCTACGCGGTCGAGGACATCGAGGTCGGCGACGTGGTCATCCGGCGTGGCGAGGCGCTGCTGGCCTCGTACGCGGCGGCCGGGCGCGACGCCGGGCACCACCCCGACGCCGACCGCTTCGACCTCACCCGGCAGCCCGCCCGGCACCTGTCGCTCGGCCACGGCCCGCACTTCTGCCTCGGCTCCGGGCTGGCCCGGCTGGAGGCCGAGACGGCGCTGCGGCACCTGTTCGGGCGCTTCCCCGGGCTGGCCCTGGCGGAGGGCCGGACGAACGAGCCGATCGCGTCGTTCGTCAGCAACAGCGTGCGGACCCTGTGGGTGACCGTCCGGCCCGCCGGGTGACCTGAGGGCGGCCCGGTCGTTCGGCAGTGCATGACGAACCACGGCACCAAGAACGACGGCACGCACGGCACGAGGAGCCACGGCATGAAGAAGCTCGCCACCCTGGCCGCCCTCACCATGGCGGGCCTGGCCCTCGCCGCCCCGGTGGCCTCCGCCACCACCCAGACCGCCGCCTCGCCGGACGCCACCGGGGGCCTGACCGACGGCCTCAACCTCTCCCCCGCCGACCTCGCCCTGCAGACCGCGGGCAAGCTCCCGGTGGTCGGGCACGCCGCCAACGAGGTCGAGGCCGTCGGCACCAACCAGATGAGCCACCCGGGGCTCAGCGGGCAGATCGGCTGACGGGCGTCGGCGGCGCCCCGGGCCGACCGGCCGGTGCCGGGCGGCCGGCCGTCCCCCGAACGGTCGGCCGCCCCCGGTACGGTGCCGGGCCCGGTGCCGGAATCCGGCCCGGTCCCGGGATTCAGTCGGAGAAGAGCCCGTTGAGCTCCGGGTACGTCAGCCCGCCGTCGAGAGCGCCGTACGTGCCGCTCGTGTACAGCTCCTCGGCGGCCCGGCGGACCGCCGCGTACGCCGCCTTGGCCAGGCCCGGGCCGAGGCTGATCCGGGCCACGCCGAGCTTCGCCAGGTCGGCGACCGACGGGGAGCCCGGGCCGGCCAGCACGTTCAGCGGCGCCGGGACGGCCGCGACCAGGGCGGCGATGGTCTCCGGGTCGGTTACGCCGGGGACGAACACGGTGTCCGCGCCCGCCTCGACGTACGCCCGCAGCCGGCGGACGGCCTCGTCCAGCCGGCCCTCCGGGGCTCCCGTGCCGTGCAGGAACACGTCGGTGCGGCCGTTGACGACGAGCGGGACACCGGCTTCGTCCGCCGCCGCCCGGGCCGCCGCGATCCGCTCGGCGGCCTCCTCCAGGGGGCGTCCGCCGTCCTCCAGGTTCACCCCGACGGCGCCGGTGGCGAGCAGCGCGGCGACGGTCTCGCCGACCCCGGCGGCGGTGTCCGCGTAGCCGCTCTCCAGGTCCGCGGTGACCGGCAGGTCGACCGCCCGGACCACCTGGGCGGTCCGGGCCAGCACCTGCTCGCGGTCGGCGCCGCCGCCGTCCGGGCTGCCGAGCGACCAGCACACGCTGGCGCTGGCCGTCGCCACCGCGCGCGCCCCGGCGACGGCCACCAGACGGGCGCTCGCCGCGTCCCACACGTTCGCCAGCACCAGCGGCTCGCCCGGGCGGTGCAGCTCCCGGAGCAGCCGGGCCTTCTCCTGCTGGGTCGTCACGTCGTCGGCCCTCACTTCGCGGCCGGGCTCAGGCGGGTGCTCACGCCGATCCGGTTCCAGGCGTTGATGGTGGCGATCAGCGCGACCAGCTGGGCCAGCTCCGTCTCGTCGAACTGCTCGGCGGCCTCGGCCCACACGGCGTCCGGCACGTGGCCCTGGGTCAGCAGGGTGACCGACTCGGTGAGGGCCAGGGCGGCGCGCTCGCGGGCGGTGAACCAGGGGGTCTCGCGCCAGGCCGGGAGGGAGAGCAGGCGGTGCTGCTGCTCGCCCTGCTTCACGGCGTCGGTCGAGTGCATGTCGATGCAGAAGGCGCAGCCGTTGACCATCGAGGCGTGCAGCTTGACCAGCTCGACGATGACCGGGTCGAGGCCGGTGCGGGCGGCCTGGTCCACGGCGACCATCGCCTGGTAGTAGGCGGGGGCGAGCTTCGGGAGCGCGAGGCGCTGGGCCGGGGCGGGCACGTGCGCACCGGCCGCCGCGTCGGGGGTCGGCAGGCTGTCGTTCGTCGTCATGATCACCAGCCTAGGAGCGTGGTGGCCCGTCGCCGTGGTGCATTCGGCACCGGGTTCCTTGGGCCATTTCCGGCGTACGAACAGCCGTGCGAGGATCGCTGACAGGACGAGGTCAGGGGGCCAGGGTCGTGTGCACGGCGTTCGTCAGCATCGAACCGGGGGCGGCGGTACCGGTACTGCTGCTGTCCGTCCGGGACGAGTACCTGGGACGCGCCTGGCTGCCGCCGGACCACCACTGGCCGGACCGGCCGGAGCTGCTCGGCGGGCTCGACCTCGCGGCCGGCGGCACCTGGCTGGCCGTCGACCCCGCCCGGCGGACCGCCGCCTGCCTGCTGAACGGCTTCGGCCCGCTCGCCCCCGCCGACTCCCGGCGCACCCGGGGCCGGCTGCCGCTCACCGCCGTCACGGAGGGCGGGATCGGCCACCTCGACCTGACCCCGTACGACCCCTTCCACCTCGTCCTGGTCCGGCCGGACGGCGCCCGGGTCGCCAGTTGGGGCGGCGGCCGGCTCACGGAGCACGAACTGCCCGCCGGCCTCAGCGTGGTGCTCAACGACGGACTGGAGGGCCTGGCCGCCAACCGCGCCGCCTCCGAGCGGATCAGCGCGCTGATGGCCGCGCGCGCCGCCCACTTCCGGGCCCGCTTCAGCGCCGCGCCCCGCCCCGAGCCGACCGGCGCCGGGCCCGCCGCGCGGGCCTGGGGGGCGTGGCTGCCGATCGTCAGCGGCGACGGGCTGGCGCCGGACGAGGACGCGGCGCTCGTCCAGCGCCGGGACTTCGGTGACGGGCGGGTCTGGGGCTCCTCGTCGATCTCGCTGCTCGCGCTCGGACCGGACCGGCTGCGGTACGACTTCGCGGCCGCGCCGGTGGCGCCGGACGGGCCGGACGGCTCGGGCGGCTCGGGCTGGCGGCGGATCGCGACGGACTGACCCGGGCCCGGTCGGCCCCCGCCGGGCCCGACCGGACGGGAGCAGCCCGGCCCGGCACTCCGGCCGCCGGGGCGAAAAGGACTTGAACCTGACGCAGCGGGAGGCGCCATCGTGGCGTGCGTCGAGCCCGAAGCCGAGTCCGGGGAGCCACGATGCACCGCCTGTCCGCCGTCCTGACCGTCGCCCTGCCGCTGGCGGGCGCACCGCTCGTCGTGAGCGCCTTCGTCCTGCTCGGCCACCCCGTGCACCGGGCCGTCCCGAGCACCACCCTGCTGGCCGCCGTGGCAGGGGCGCTGATCCACCACCTGGGCGCCGGTTTCCCGTAGACGTACGGTCGGTGAACTTCTGGCGGCGGGGCTGCCCGGCGTCTACATGGGCGTAGTAGCTTCGCGGGGGCCACCGGACCAAGGCCGGCCACCGACCCCCCGATCGAAGGTGCGCGATGTCCACCCTGACCTACCCGGAAGCGATAGGCGTCGGCCTGCTGCAGGGCGTCACGGAACTCTTCCCGGTCTCCAGCCTCGGCCACAGCATCCTGCTGCCCGCCCTGATCGGCGGGAAGATCCAGCACGACCTCGACATGACCGCCGAGGGCTCGTCCTACCTCGCCGCCCTGGTCGCCCTGCACCTGGCGACCGCGCTCGCGCTGGTCGTGTACTTCTGGCAGGACTGGGTCCGCGTCGTCAGCGGGCTGATCACCTCGATCCGCCACCGCCGGGTGGAGAGCCGCAACGAGAAGCTCGCCTGGCTGCTCATCCTCTCCACCATCCCGGTCGGCGTGGCCGGCCTCGTGCTGGAGAAGGCGCTGCGCAACGCGCTCGGCAAGCCCCTGCCGGCCGCCGTCTTCCTCGCCCTCAACGGGCTGGTGCTGCTCGGCGCCGAGCGGCTCAAGCGCGGCGGCTCCGGCCGCCGCCGGGCCGGGCACGCCGCCCCCGTCGACGAGCCGGGCCTGGACCCGGCGGTCGCCTCCGACCACCGGCTCACCAAGCTGGGTTACGGGCAGGGCGCCTGGATCGGCGCCGCGCAGATCCTCGCGCTGTTCCCCGGCATCAGCCGCTCCGGCGTCACCATGAGCGCCGGCATCCTGCGCGGGCTGCACCACGAGGACGCCGCCCGGTTCTCCTTCCTGCTCGCCACCCCGGTCATCCTGGCCGCCTCGGTGCTGAAGGTCCCCGAGCTGTTCAAGCCGGAGAACTCCCCCGTGCTCGGCCCGGTCCTCGCGGGCAGCGTCGCCGCCTTCGCCGCCGGGTACGTCTCGGTGCGGTTCCTCACCAAGTACTTCGAGACCCGCAGCCTGACGCCGTTCGCGATCTACTGCTTCCTGGCCGGCCTCGGCAGCGCGGTCTACCTGTCGGTCTGAGCCGGGCCGTCCGCCCGGGCCGGGCCGTCGCTCCGAGCAGGCCCGCCCGGCCGGACCGGCCGGACCGACTCCAGCAGGATCCGGGCCAGTTCGGCCGGCCGGGAGAACATCGGCCAGTGCCCGGTGTCCAGCTCGACCAGCCGCCAGTGGCCGTCCGCGACCAGCGCGGCGACCACCGGCGGCGGCTCCGGCCAGTCCAGCAGGCACTTCACGTACACCGCCGGGAGGGCGCTCAACGGCCCCTCCAGCACGGCCGGTTCGGTCAGCGAGGCGCCCGGGTGCGGGGTGGCCCGCTCGGCGATCCGGGCGATCTGCCCGGTCGTCAGCCCCTGTCCGGCGAAGTCGGCGGGCGGCAGCGGCGGCCACCAGCCCCCGTGCGCGGCGAGGTCGGCCCGCAGCCCGGCCGGCTCCGGTATCCCGTCGGCGAAGGACTCCCCCGTCACCGGCACGTCGGCGTCCACCAGGACCAGCCGGGCCAGCCGGTCGCCGATCCGCTCGGCGGCCTGGCCCACCGGGACGCCCGAGTAGCTGTGCCCGACCAGCACGACCTCCCGCAGGTCGTGCTCCTCCACCGCGGCCACGACGTCCGCCACGTGCTCCCGCTGCCCGGCCGGCACCGCCCGCTGCCCGGCGAGCCCGGACAGCGTCAGCGGGTACGCCCCGTGCCCGGCCGCGCGCAGCTCCGGCACCACGTCGTCCCACGCCCAGGAACCGAGCCACGCGCCCGCCACGAGTACGAAGTTCGCCATGCGCGGCACGGTAGCGCGAGAGGGTGAAAACTCACCCCTCGAACACGTGGAGGAAGCATGACGGAACCACTGCTGCCGGCCGGGAAGGCCGCGGTCGTCACGGGCGGCTCACGGGGCATCGGGCGGGCCGTCGTCCGGCGGCTGGCACGCGACGGCGCGCAGGTCGTCCTCGGCTACGCCCGCGACGAGGCGGCCGCCGCCGAGACGGTCCGCGCCGTGGAGGCCGAGGGCGGCCGCGCGTGGGCCGTACGGGCCGACCTCGCCGAGCCGGACGCCGCCGAGCGGCTGATGGCCGAGGCCGAGGAGCGGCTCGGCGGGCTCGACGTCCTGGTGAACAACGCCGCCGCGTCCTTCGTCCCCACCCCGCTCGCCGAACTCGACGACGCGGCCCTCGACGCCGTCCTGGCCGTCAACACCCGCGCCGCCTTCACCACCGTCCGCTACGCCGCCCGCCGGATGCGCGACGGCGGGCGGATCATCAACGTCTCCACCGCGAACACCGTCCGGCCCGTCCCCGGCATCGCCGCGTACGCCGCCAGCAAGGGCGCCGTCGAACAGCTCACCGCGGTCGCCGCCGTCGAACTCGGCCCGCGCGGGATCACCGTCAACACCGTGTCCCCCGGGGCCACCGACACCGACCTGCTGCGCGGCACCAACCCGCCCGAGGCCCTCACCCGGGTGGCCGGCCTGACCCCGCTGCGCCGCCTCGGCCGACCCGAGGACATCGCCGACGTCATCGCCTTCCTGGCCGGCCCGGACGGCCGCTGGATCACCGGCCAGAACCTCCGCGCCACCGGCGGGCTGGCCTGAGAACCGGTCCCCGGGTCCGTCCGTCCGTCGAGCGGCCGGACGGGCCCGGGGAGCGGGTGCCCGGTCAGGCCGTGAGGCCCAGGGCGGCCAGGCGGGTCGGGTCGGTGAGGATGTCCATCGCGGTGATCCGGCCCTCGTGGATGGTGAACGACATGACCGACAGCGGACGGCCGTCGGCGAACGACACCACCCCGGGCGAGCCGTTGACCAGGACCAGGCGGCCGTCGGCGGCGAACCGGGCGAAGGTGATCGCCTGGGCGGCGACGTCCGCGGCGCCGCGGCGCAGCACGCTCGGCACCAGCGTGCCGCCGTCGGAACGCGCCACCACGTCCGGGTCCAGCACGGTCAGCAGGGCATCGAAGTCGCCGCCCCGGGAGGCCGTCAGGAACGCCTCCACCACCTCGCGCTTGCGGGCGACGTCGGTGTCCGCGGCCGGCGTGGCGCCCTGCACCCGGCGGCGGGCGCGACTGGCCAACTGCCGGGTGGACGCGGACGTGCGGCCCAGCACCTCGGCGATCCCGTCGAAGGGCACCTCGAACATGTCGTGCAGCACGAACGCCACCCGCTCCGCCGGGGACAGCGTCTCCAGGACCACCATCAGGGCGATCCCCACCGAGTCGGCGACCAGGATCTCGTGCACCGGGTCCAGCGCCGCCAGCCCGCTGACCACCGGGTCCGGCAGCCGCACCTGCCCGTCCTGCTCGGGCAGCGGATCCTCCCGGCGGGAAGCCCGGGACCGCAACTGGTCCAGGCAGACCCGGCCGACCACCGTGGTGAGCCACGCCGCCAGGTTGCGCACCCCGCCCACGTCGCTGCGGCTCAGCTTCAGCCACGCCTCCTGGACGGCGTCCTCGGCCTCGGCGACCGACCCGAGGATCCGGTAGGCCACCGCGCGCAGCTGCGGCCGCTCCGCCTCGAAACGCCCTGCCAGCTCGGCCGGTTCGGACTGCTCGGCCGGTTCGGACGGCCGGGCCGGCTCGGCCGGGGAAATCTCTTCGCTCATGCTGTCACATCCTCGCGTCGGGATCCGTCGGTCCAGTGACGGACGCTAACCGACGAGGAGATCACCGTGACCACCGCACGCATGAAGAACCCCGCCCTGGTCCTGCCCGACGCGATGAAGGGCGTCCAGGCCGTCTACAAGGCCATGTACCAGGGCGGCGTCTCCCCGCAGCTCCTCGAACTGGTCCACCTGCGGGCCAGCCAGATCAACGGCTGCAGCGCCTGCGTGTTCGCGGGCGTCCAGGGCGCCAAGAAGCACGGCGAGACCGACGAGCGGCTGCACGCCGTCGCCGCCTGGCGCGAAGCACCGTTCTTCACCGACGAGGAGCGCGCCGCCCTCGAACTCACCGAGGCCGCCACCCGGATCGCCGACCGCTCCGGCAAGGCCGTCCCGGACGAGGTCTGGGACGCCGCCGCCGACCACTTCAACGAGGAGCAGCTCTCCGCGATCATCCTGATGATCGCGCTGACCAACTTCTTCAACCGCATCAACACCACCATCGAGGAGCCCGCCGGCACCTCCTGGTAACCCCGGCGGGCCGCCCCTCCGCGCGAGAATGGGCCCGTGACCAGCTCCTGGACCTCCTTCGGCGGCGACCTGCACCTCGACCTCACCGAGCGGCGCGCCGCCGGGACCGGGCTGCGGGCCGCCCTGGAGGACGCCCTGCGCGAGGCCGTCCAGGACGGGCGGCTCGCGCCCGGCACCCGGCTGCCCTCCTCCCGGGCCCTCGGCGAGGACCTCGGGATCGCCCGCAACACCGTCGTCGAGGCGTACGGCCAGCTCACCGCGGAGGGCTGGCTCCACTCCCGCCAGGGCTCCGGCACCACCGTCGCCCGGCGGGCCGTACCCGAGGCCCCCGCCCACGGCAGGCGGGCCCCGGCCCGCCGGGTTCCGCAGCGACGGGCCGCCCGGCACGACCTGATGTCCGGACGGCCCGACCTCTCGCTCTTCCCCCGCACCGCCTGGCTCGCCGCCGCCCGCCGCGCCCTCGCCACCGCACCGCACGAGGCCCTCGACTACGGCAGCCCGCTCGGCCGGATCGAACTGCGGCAGGCCCTCACCCACTACCTGGCCCGGGTCCGCGGCGTCCGCACCGACCCCGACCACCTGCTCGTCTGCACCGGCGTCACCCAGGGCCTCGGCCTGCTCTGCACCGCCCTGCGGGAACGCGGCACCCGCACGCTCGCGGTAGAGGAGTACGGGCTGCCACCGCAGCACGACGTCGCCCGGGCCGCCGGACTCACCCTCGCCCCGCTGCCGCTGGACGAGGAGGGCGCCCGGGTCGACCGGCTCGACGCACGCCCCGGCGCCGTCCTGCTCACCCCGGCCCACCAGTTCCCCACCGGCGCCCCGCTCTCCGCCGAACGACGGGCGGAAGCGGTGCGGTGGGCGCGCGAACAGGACGGGTACGTCGTCGAGGACGACTACGACGGTGAGTTCCGCTACGACCGGCAGCCGCTGGGCGCCATGCAGGCGCTCGACCCCGAACGCGTGGTGTACGCCGGAACGGCCGCCAAGAGCCTCGCGCCCGGCCTGCGGCTGGCCTGGCTGGCCCTGCCGGACGCCCTGGTCGAACCGGTCGCCCGGCTGAAGGTCCTGGCCGACACGATGTCCCCGGTGCTCGACCAGCTGACGCTGGCGGAGCTGATCACCTCCGGCACGTACGACCGGCACGTACGGCGCTGCCGCCTGCACTACCGGCGCCGCCGCGACCACCTGGTCGCCGCGCTCGCCGAACACGCCCCGCACGTCCGGGTCACCGGGATCGCGGCCGGCCTGCACGCCGTCCTCCAGCTCCCGCCCGGCTCCACCCCGGAACCCGAACTCCTCAGCCGCGCCCAGGCCGCCGGCATCTCCCTCAACGGCCTCGCCTGGCACCGCGCCACCCCGGACCCCACCGACGCACCGCCCTCCCTCGTCATCGGCTACGCCACGCCACCGGAGCACGCCTTCCCGGCGGCGGTGCAGGCCCTCTGCGAGCTGCTGCGCAGGGCGTGAGGAGGGGAAGAGGAAAGGGCGGGGCGCGGTGCAGGCTCGCTGCGAGTTGCTGCGCGGCGCGGGGCGGCGGGGTGCTCGCGAACTGTCGGGCGGCACCGGCAGGTCGGCCGGACGGCGTTCCGCCCGCCTCCCTCGGGGGTGGAGGCGGGCGGACGGCGGAGGGGCGCCTACTTGTTGCGGCTGCCGAGTTCGAACAGGAGCATGATGAAGCCGGCGAAGACGTGGATGCCGGCGGTGTAGATCACCAGGCGCAGGTAGACCCGCTTGTTGGCCCACTTCCCGGCGTCCATGGTCTTCGGGCCGGTCGGGGTGTCGGCCGCGCCGACCAGGGGGGCTGGGGCGGTGGTGGCGGTGGTGGTGGGATCGGCCATGGTGATCTCCTCCGGATGGTTCTGACGGCAGGTCAGTGGGTCGCGGCGGGGCCGCCGCCGAGGCAGAGTTCGCCGCCGGGGCTCTGCAGCAGGGTGTGGATGAAGAGCAGTTCGACGCCGTTCTCGGACTCGGCGGCGATGCAGTGCGGGGTGAGCGAGTCGTAGTGGGCGGAGTCGCCCACGCGGAGGTGGTGGACGCGGTCGCCGAGGGTGAGCCGGAGTTCGCCGCGCAGGATGTACAGCCACTCCTCGCCGGGGTGGACCCGGACCACCGCGTCCTGGACGCCCGGCGGGACCTGCACGCGCAGGGCCTGCATGGCGCGGCCGGGGGCGCCGGCCCGGCGGTAGCCCCAGCCGCCGGCCCGGCCGGGCTCTATGGCGCCGCCGCGGACCACCGGGTCCGGTTCGGCCATGGTCTCGCCGAGCAGGCCGGACACCGAGGTGCCGTAGGCGCGGGCGAGGCCGAGCAGGACGGGCAGCGAGGGCTGGCGGCGGCCGGTTTCCAGCCGGGACAGATACGCTGGGGACAGTCCGATCCGCGCGGCGGCGACCTCCAGGGTGAGGCGGCTGCTGAGCCGGTGCTCGCGGAGGCGGGCGGCGAGGCCGACGACCTCCTGGTCGTCGAGCTGGTCGCCTGCGGCGGGGGCGCCGGTGGAGCTGGTGGTCATGTACCCAGTGGACACCCGGCGTGCCGGTCGGGCAAGAATCTTGCCTCAGAGGCAAAAGCCCCGGAGTGGGGGCTCACGACCGGGACCCGCGGGCCCTTCCCCGCCTCACGGCCGCGGGATGTTCCGCAGGTTGCTCCGGGCCAGGTCGATCATGCGTCCGACCCCGCCCGAGAGCACCGTCCGCCCGGCCGCCAGCGCGAAGCCCTTCAGCTGGGCGGCGGTGATGTGCGGCGGGACGGACAGCGCGTTGGGGTCGGTGACGACGTCGACCAGGGCCGGTCCCGGTCGCTCCAGCGCCTCGGCCAGCACCTCCCGCACCCGGGCCGGCTCGGTCACCCGCTTGGCCGGGATCCCCATCGCCCGGGCGATCCCCGCGTAGTCCACGTCCCCGTTGTCGATCTCCGACTCGGGGTACCCGGAGACCAGCATCTCCAGCTTGATCATGCCGAGCGCGCCGTTGTTGAACACCACCGTCTTCACCGGCAGCCGGTGCTTGGCCACGGTGAGCAGCTCGCCGAGCAGCATGCCGAGGCCGCCGTCGCCGGCCATCGCGATCACCTGGCGTCCGGGGTTGGCGAGCTGGGCGCCGATGGCGTGCGGGAGGGCGTTGGCCATCGAGCCGTGGAGGAAGGAGCCGATCACCCGCCGGTGGCCGTTGGGCTGCAGGTA
Organism: Kitasatospora sp. NPDC101447; assembly: GCF_044767225.1. Lineage (NCBI taxonomy): Bacteria > Bacillati > Actinomycetota > Actinomycetes > Kitasatosporales > Streptomycetaceae > Kitasatospora > Kitasatospora sp. NPDC101447. The sequence goes on along the minus strand of NZ_JBIWNL010000027.1, from coordinate 71,744 downwards.
GCGGGCGGCCCAGACGTTGTTCATGCCGGTGTCGACGGTGAACACCGCGTCCTGCGCGGCGACGTCGTCGAGGACGGCGGCGACGTACTCGGGGTGGATCGGCAGGTGCTTCTCGATGTCCCGGGTGTAGGCGCCGACCACGTCCTCCAGCGACCGGGCGTGCTTGCGCAGCATGCCGTCCAGGAAGGCGCGGTCGCCCTTGGCCTCCAGCAGCGGCAGCACGGCCCGCAGGGTGGCGGCGACGTCGCCGTGGACGGCCAGGTCGAGCGCGGTGCGCCGGCCGAGGCGGGTCGCGTCGTGGTCGACCTGGACGGTGTGCGCCTGCGGCAGGAAGGAGTCGTACGGGAAGTCGGTGCCGAGCAGCAGCACCAGGTCGGCGGAGTGCAGCGCCTCGTGGCAGGCGCCGTAGCCGAGCAGGCCGCTCATGCCGACGTCGTACGGGTTGTCGTACTGGATCCACTCCTTGCCGCGCAGGGAGTGGCCGATCGGCGCGTTCAGGGCCTGCGCCGCCTCCATCACCTCGGCGTGCGCACCGCGCACCCCGGCGCCGCAGAACAGCACCACCTTGCGCGCCTCGTTGAGCAGCCGGGCCAGCTCCTGCACCTGCGACCACGGCGGCGCGGCGACGGCCTGCTCGGTGAGGAAGTGGCTGGTGCCGGTGGGGCCGGCGGCGGGCAGAGCGGCGACGTCCCCGGGGAAGGCGAGCACCGAGACGCCGTGCGCGCCGAGCGCGTGCTGGACGGCGATCCGCAGCAGCCGGGGCAGCTGGGCGGGGGCGGAGAGCAGCTCGCACCAGCTGCTGCAGTCGGTGAACACCCGCTCGGGGTGGGTCTCCTGGAAGAAGCCGGTGCCGATCTGGCCGGACGGGATGTGCGAGGCGAGCGCGAGGACGGGCAGGCCGCTGCGCTGGGCGTCGTAGAGGCCCTGGATCAGGTGGGTGTTGCCGGGGCCGCAGGAGCCCGCGCACACGGCGAGCCGGCCGGTGAGTTCGGCCTCGGCGGCGGCCGCGAAGGCCCCGGCCTCCTCGTTGCGCACGTGCACCCAGCCGATGCCCTCGGCCCGGCGGATCGCGTCCACGACCGGGTTGAGGCTGTCCCCGACGACGCCGTAGACCCGCTCCACCCCGGCCTGCCGGAGCACCTCCACCATCTGTTCGGCCACGCTCGCCACGGGTGCACTCCTTCACTGGGGCGCCGGTTCTCACAGGCACCTGCACACTCCGACGGGCGGCGGGGCGGCGCAGCCGGGGTGGGCCGGACGGGTGAGCGCGCGCGGGTGCGGACGCCGCGGGGTGGGGGGGGGGGGGGGGGGGGGGGGGCCCCCCCCCCCCCCCCCCCCCCCCCCCCCCGCCCGCCCCCCCCCCCCCAGGTGGTCGTGCTGGCCGAGCTTGCCCGCGGCGAGGCCCGCCTGGGGCTGGCGGCGGGCGGGTTCGCGGCCGGGCGGCTGGGCGAAGCGCTCCTGCGCGGGCGGGGCGGTGGTGGGCAGGGTGACGGGCTTCCCGGACTTGAGCTGGACCGCCTCCCCGTCGTGCCGCAGGTGGAGCACGTCGCCGCGGCGCAGGGTGTACGTCGTCTCCTCGTGGCTGATCCGGACGTCGAGCAGGTGTCCGCGCACCAGCAGCGAGAAGCTGAGCCGCATCAGCCCGGACGGCAGCCGGGGGCGGAAGGACAGCGTCTCGCTGTGGTCGCGCAGCCCGCCGAACCCGGCCACCAGGGCGATGCAGGCCCCGGCGAGCGAGGCCATGTGCAGGCCGTCGCCGGTGTTGCCGCCGAGGTCGTGCAGGTCCATCAGGGCGGCTTCGGCGGTGTAGTCGTACGCGAGGTCGAGCTGGCCGACCTCGGCGGCGATGACCGCCTGGGTGCAGGCGGAGAGCGAGGAGTCGCGGACGGTGAGGCGCTCGTAGTAGGCGAAGTTGCGGGCCTTCTGCTCGTCGGTGAAGGCGTCGCCGCGGACCTGCATGGCGAGCACCAGGTCGGCCTGCTTGACCACCTGCTTGCGGTACAGGTCGAAGTACGGGAAGTGCAGCAGCAGCGGGTACTTCTCGGGCGGGGTGTTCTCGAAGTCCCAGACCTGGTGGTGGGTGAAGCCGTCGGCCTGCGGGTGGACGCCGAGGTCCTCGTCGTACGGGATGTACATCGCCGCGGCGGCGTCCCGCCAGGCGGCGGTCTCCTCGGTGTCGACGCCGAGGGCGGCGGCTTCGCGCGGGTGGCGGACGGCGGCCTCGGCGGCGGCGCGCAGGTTCGTCTGCGCCATCAGGTTGGTGAAGACGTTGTTGTCCGCGACGGCGCTGTACTCGTCGGGGCCGGTGACGCCCTCGATCCGGAACTTCCCGGCGACGTCGTGGTGGCCGAGCGAGCGCCACATCCGGGCGGTCTCCACGAGGAGTTCGAGCCCGTACTCGCGCTCGAACTCCTCGTCCCCGGTGGCCCGGACGTAGCGGGCGACGGCGGCCGCGATGTCGGCGCCGATGTGGAAGGCCGCGGTGCCGGCCGGCCAGTACCCGGAGCACTCCTCGCCGCGGATCGTCCGCCACGGGAACACCGCGCCGGACAGGCCGAGTTGGGCCGCGCGTTCGCGGGCCAGCGGGAGGGTGGTGTGCCGCCAGCGCAGGGCCTGGTTGACGGCGGCGGGCAGGCAGTAGGTCAGCACGGGCAGGACGAAGGTCTCGGTGTCCCAGAAGCTGTGCCCGTCGTAGCCGGGGCCGGTCAACCCCTTGGCGGGGATGGCCCGTTCCTCGCTGCGGGCGCCGGCCTGCAGGACGTGGAAGATGGCGAACCGGACGGCCTGCTGGAGTTCGACGTCGCCCTCGATCTCGATGTCGCTGGTCTCCCAGAACTCGCGCAGGAACGCGTTCTGTTCGGCGACCAGGCCGTCCCAGCCGGTGTACCGGGCGGCGGTGAGCGCGGCCTCCACCTGGTCCCGGACGGCGGGCAGCGAGCGGGTGCCGGACCAGCCGTAGGACATGAACTTGGTCAGCCGCAGCCGCTGTCCGGGCTTGAGCACGGTGGTGACGCTGATCCGGCAGTGGTCGGCCTCGGCCTCGGCGACGGTGTCGGACTTCTCCGGGCCCTCGATGATGTGGTCCATGCCGGCCGCGACCCGGATGCCGCTGTAGCGGGTGCGGTGCACCAGGACGGCCTTGGTGCCCCCGGCGTGGTGCACCTCGGGCTGCAGCGGCGCCTCCAGGACGGCCGCGGCGCGCGGGTCGCCCTCGGGGCCGCCGGGCAGCTGCTCGTTGGCGACCAGCTCGGACTGCAGCACGATCCGCACCGGGCCGTCCACCGCCTCGACGGCGTACTCGACGGCCGCGATGGCGCGCTGGGTGAGCGAGACCAGCCGGGAGGAGTGCACCCGGATCGTCCGCCCGGCCGGGGACGTCCACTCGGCCTCGCGGTGCAGCAGGCCCTCGCGGAAGTCCAACCAGCGCTTGTGGCTGACGAGTTCGCCGTACCGCAGGTCGAAGGGCTCGTCGTCCACCAGCAGCCGGATGATCTTGCCGTTGGTCACGTTGATGACGCTCTGGCTGGACTCCGGGTAGCCGTAGCCGCCCTCGCCGTAGGGCAGCGGACGCAGCTCGAAGACGCCGTTGAGGTAGGTGCCGGGCAGGCCGTGCGGCTCGCCCTCGTCCAGGTTGGCGCGCAGGCCGATGTGCCCGTTGGAGAGCGCGAAGACGGACTCGGCGCGGGCCATCGAGGCCAGGTCCAGGCCCTGTTCGGTGATCTGCCAGGGATCGATCGCGAAGTTGTCGGAGGGACTCATGCCGCCGCCTCCCTGCGGCCACCCAGGGGCCCCGCCTCGCCGCGCCCGCCCGGGGCCGTCGCCTCGCCGCGCCCGCTCATGCCTCGTCCCCCAGGAGCTCGGCGAGGTCGTCGACGACCACGGTGGCGCCGTCGTAGCGCAGTTCGGCGGCCTGTCCGGTGCGGTTCACGCCGACCACCGCGCCGAAGCCGCCGGCCCGGCCGGAGGCGACCCCGGCGAGCGCGTCCTCGAAGACGGCGGCGTGCACCGGCTCGACGCCGAGCGCGCGGGCGGCGTACAGATAGGTGTCGGGGGCGGGCTTGCCGGGCAGGCCCTCGGCCTTGGCGACGTTGCCGTCCACGATCACGTCGAACAGGTCCTCGATGCCCGCCGCCCGCAGCACGTCGCGGCAGTTGGCGCTGGAGGAGACCACCGCGCTGGGCAGCCCGGCCGCGCGCAGCCGGTGCACGTAGGCGACCGAGCCGTCGTACGGCTGGACGCCCTGTTCGCGGATCATCCGCAGCACGGTGTCGTTCTTGGCCCGGCTGATCCCTTGGACGGTACGGGAGTTGGGAGGGTCGTCGGGGGTGCCCTCGGGCAGGTCGACGTGCCGGCTGTGCAGGAAGGCCCGGGTGCCGTCGAGGCGCGGGCGGCCGTCCACGTAGGTGTCGTAGTCGACGACGGCGTCGAAGGGGACGAACGGCCCGCCGGTACGGGCGGCTTCGGCGCGCAGGAAGGCGTCGAAGGTGTCCTTCCAGGCCGCGGCGTGCACCTTCGCGGTCTGGGTGAGCACTCCGTCGAGGTCGAAGAGGAAAGCGCGGATGTCGTCCGGTAGCCCCAGCATGGGTGCAGTCTTACCCGGGAACGGGGGGAAGCCGCCCATTTCCCGGCGGCGCGTCGCGGGAAGGGCGGCTTCCGGATGCCCGGCCGTGCCGCGGGCGGCTACGGGGAGTCGGGCAGTTGCGCCTGGGCCGCCTGGACGACGGCGAATACCGCGCCCTGCGGATCCCGGACGACGGCCATCCGCCCGGCCTGCATGTCGAACGGCGGCTGGATCACCGAGCCGCCCGCCTTGACCAGGGCGTCCACCGTGGAGTCGGTGTCGTCCACCGAGAAGTACGTCATCCAGTGCGAGGGGGTGCCCGGGGCGAGGTAGCCGGGGATCGCCTGCATGCCGCCCACCGTGCGGTCGGCGACGTTGAGCGAGAAGTAGCCGTCCATGCCCTGGATGGTGGCCGGGCGCAGCCCGAGCGCCGCGCGGTAGAAGCGGCCGGCCGTGTCGCCGTCGGCGGTGTTGAGCTCGTTCCAGACCAGCGCGCCCGGTTCGTTGACCACGCCCGCGCCGATGAAGTCCATGGCCTGCCAGACGCCGAACACCGCACCGGTCGGGTCGGCGGCGACCAGCATCCGGCCGATCGTGCCGACGTCCATCGGCTGGTAGAGGATCGTGCCGCCGGCCGCGGCGATGGCCCGGTTGCTCTCGTCGGCGTCGTCCGAGGCGAGGTAGGTGGTCCAGGCGACGGGCGGCGCGGGCTGGCCCTCGGGCACGACCTGCCCCATGATCCCGGCGACCGGCCGGCCGTTGAGCGCGCACACGGCGTAGCCGCCGAACTCGGCCGGGCCGACCTCGCCCTGCCAGCCGAAGAGGTCGCGGTAGAAGTCCAGCGCGGCCTGCTGGTCGGCGGCCATCAGGTCGACCCAGCAGGGGGTGCCGGGCGGGTACGGATCGGTGACGACGGGCATGGCTGGGCCTCCCGGAGGCGGTGGGTGACCGGCGGTGGCGGTGACCGGCGGTGGCCGGTACGACGGGGGTACACCGCCACCATCGGCCCGCCGCCGCGATCCCGCCACCGGACCGCGGTGTCGCGGGGCGGCCTGGGCGCGGTGTCGCGGGGCGGCCCCGGCGGGTTCACGGGGCGGCCCCGGTGGGCTCACGGGGCGTCGTGGCGCCGGGCGGTGACGAAGTACGGCTGCACCTTGCCGCTCTGCGCGTAGTCCTTCAGCCGGACCAGCAGTTCGGCCCAGGTGCCGGCCACCGCCGGGACGCCCTCCTCGCTGCCCGGCTGCCAGCCCCCGTGGCGGAACAGCAGCCGGGTGCGGTCGGGCGCTCCGGGCTGCTCGGCGAGGTCCCAGCTGATCCAGGTACCGGCCCAGTGCGGCGGGAACGCCCCGGCGTTGGTCCACACCACCCGGTCCTGGTCGGCCCGCTCCACGCGGAGCCGGAACGGCTCGGGGACCTCGGGGAAGTCGAACAGCAGGACGTCCTCCTCCCGGTCCGCGGCGGTGGTCCACCAGGAGGTCAGCCCGTCGTGCGTGGTGAGCGCGGCGAGGACGACCTCACGGGGCGCGGCGATGTCGAACTGCAGGGCGATCTCGGGCATGGGCTCCGCCTTTCGAGACCTGGGTCGAGGCCCGTGGCGGGCCTACGGCCACCATGGCACGACCCCCGGGCCCACGCGCTCCGGGAGCGCTGGTCCGGGGGTCGTCCCGCCGTCCGGTGGCTGCGGTCAGCCGCCGCTGCCGTACGTGGTGTTGGCGCAGATGTCGTCGTCCGCCGAGCGGGCGTCGTTGGTGACGGTGGTGGGCAGCGGCTGCGGGGGGGAGCCCGGGGTGCCGGCCGTCCCGGCGGGCGCGGCGGAGCCGACTCCCGCGGTGGCGGCGAAGTCCTGGCCGACGATCACCGAGATGCCGCGCGAGCTGCCGGAGGACATTTCGGCGCCCGGGAACAGCGCGGCGACCTTCTCGGCGTTCGCCTTCTGCCCGGTGCCGTACTCGATCGTGGTGACCTTGTACTTGGTGCTGGCCGCCTGGCCCGCGGTGGAGGCGGTGAACTTGGCGGTCTTCAGCAGTTCGGTGCCCTTGCCGGCCAGGCCGTTGGCGGTGGTCCCGTTGTAGACCGCCACCTTGATCGCGGCGTTGGAGGCGTCCCCGGCCGGGGCGGCCGGGGTGGTGGGCCCGGGCTGCTGCGGGGCCGGGCTGGTGCCGGACGCGTCCGGCTGCTGGCCGGTGGCGTTCTGGCCGTCGATGGTCTGGTCGGCCTTGAGGGTCTCCCAGAGCTTGTTGGCGTCCGGCTGGACCAGGTCCAGGTCGGCGTCCTGGGTGCGGTAGCGCCAGGGCGCCGTCACGAACTTCAGGTCGTGCATGTCGATGTTCTTCATCGACAGCCCGAAGGAGAGCAGCTTGTCGGCGGAGTCCAGGCCCGGGTCGACGGTCAGCGACTTGGTGGCGGCGTCGGCGAGCGGCAGGAGGGTGGTGGGGCCCATCCCGTCCTTCTTGATCTTGCTGGCGAGGGAGCTCATGAAGGCCTGCTGGCGCTTCATCCGGCCGATGTCCGAACCGTCGCCGATGCCGTGCCGCAGTCGCACGTAGTCCAGTGCCTTCTGGCCGTCCACGGTCTGCTTGCCCTGCGGGAGGACGAGGGCGCCCTTCTTGTGCAGGTTGGGGTTGATGTCCCCCTCGTAGATCGGCTGCGGCAGGCAGATGTCCACGCCGTTGACGGCCTTGGTCATCGCGGCGAAGCCGTTGAAGTCGACCACGAGGGTGTGGTCGACCCGGATGCCGGTGAGCTTCTCCACGGTGTTCTGGGTGCAGGCCGGGTTGCCGTCGTCGCTGCCGCCGGTCGAGAAGGCCGCGTTGAACAGGTCGGTGTTGCCGCCCTTGGTCCACTTGCCGTTGGGCAGCTTGCAGGACGGCAGCTGGACCTTGGCGTTGCGCGGGATCGAGATGCCGACGGCGTGCTTGTGGTCGGCGTAGACGTGCAGCAGGATCGTGGTGTCCGAGCGGGCGCCGCCGTCCTCGCCGCCGCCGAGGTCGGCGTTGTTCTTGCCGCGGCTGTCCGAGCCGATCAGCAGCACGTTGACCGGCTTGTTGCCGTCCGCGTCGGCCTTCGCCTCGGGCGGGCGGTCGCCGGCTATCGCGTCGGCGTCGAAGGACTTGATGTTGGCGTTCAGCTTGTAGTAGATCGCGCCGCCGGTCCCGGCGATCAGCACCAGCACGCCCGCCGCCGACCAGGCGACGATCTTCTTCACGTTCTTCTTCGGCTTGGCGTTCTTGCGCGCCGCCGCCCGTCCGCCGGCTCCGGAGTCCGGTCCGCCGCCGGCGCGGCCGCCCTTGCCCTGACCGGCGGCACGCCGGGCCTCCGCGCGTCCGCCGCCGGAACGCGGCGACGGCACGGCAGCGCCGCCCCTCTTGCCCCCGGTCGTGAGCGCACCGGACTCGTCCCCGCCCCGGGCCGGGCCCTTGTCCCGCTGACCTGACATGCGCGTACCTTTCACCGACGGAAGCGACGCCCCGGACGATCTGGCGCACCGCACACAGAGAGACGGCCCCAACCGTTCCCAGGTTGCACATACGACCGTCTGCATCAACCGACGATCGTGGCTTCCGATCATATTTTGGCCCAACACGGTCATGGACCTCCGGTCGGTGGGCAAACCCCCCGACACCCGGGCAACCACCAGGCAGAACACCCGAAACCACCCGATTCCGACGTGACTTACGCCACTACGGCTCTCCGGTGGCGGGCGGTGCCGGGGGACGCGGCGGGCGGCGCCGGGGCCGCCGCGGTCGGCTCAGAGCCAGCCGCGGCGGCCGGCCAGCAGGCCCGCCTCGAACCGGCTGCGGGCGCCGAGCCGGTCCATCAGGTCGGCCATCATCCGGCGCACCGTCCGCAGGGAGAGGCCGAGGTGCTTTCCGGCCGCCTCGTCCGTGTAGCCCTGACCGAGCAGGCGCAGCAACTCCTGCTCCTGGCGGGTCAGGCCCTGCTCGTCGCGCTCGCGCGGGGCGCCGAAGGGGGTCGCGTCGGCCCAGGTCTGCTCGAACAGCGAGAGCAGCGCGGTGATCACGCCCGGCGAGGAGATCTGCACCGCGCCCTTGCGGGTGTTGGCAGGGTCGATCGGGACGAGCGCCACCCGCCGGTCGATGACCATCATCCGCAGCGGGAGCGCGGGCACCGTCCGGACCTCGCAGCCCAGTCCGGTCAGCCACTCGGCGTGCCGGACGGTGGCCCGGTCCTTGCGGACGCTGTCCAGGTAGACCGTCCGCATCGCCACGCCGCGGGCGAGCAGTTCCTCGTTGGCCGGGCGGCTGGCCTGGAGCGAGGCGGCGGACTGGGCTCCCCCGGGGTTGAAGGTGAGCAGTTCGCCGGAGACCGAGCGGATCAGCTCGTCCAGCCGGGCCTGCACGGTGGCGAGCCCGATCAGCCGCTCCAGCTGGCTGTCCTCCCGGGCCGACTCGTCCCGGTACTCGGCGAGCAGGTTGGTGATCGCCGCCTGGCGCCGCTCGAACTCCTGCTGGGTGCGCTGCTGGACGGACTCGTAGTGGCGCAGCAGGGCGGGCAGTCCGACCCTCGGGTCCACCGGCCGCAGGCCGCCCGGGAGCTCGCCCGGGAGTTCCTCGGACGGCCGGAGCAGCCGGAGGTCGGCGAGCTGGTCGAGCGCGTCGCGGACCTCCGCCTCGCTCAGGGCGAGCTTCTCGGCGAGCCCCTTGGCATCGAGGTGATGATCCGTCAGCATTAAGCGGTAGACCGCCTGTGCGGCGTTGTCGATCCCGTCCAGCATCGGCGCACCACCCCCGCAGTCCGTCCCCCTCCACCGGCAACTTCGACCGGGAAGTTGCCGCCTGATCATGCCAGGGCGGGCGGACCGGGACAACCGTCGAAAGCCCCACCGCTGCGGCTCGCGGAGAGGCCCGCGCGGCAAAGGTAATGGAATGGCAATGGCACCATCGTGCCAGGGCGATCTTCCTGCCGTCCCGAACACCTTCCGGTCCCCCTCGGCGTGCAGCAGACTTCCGGTTGTCGGGGGGCGGCGAGCTCCCCGGCCGGGCCCGCCGATGACCGCGGACCGCCCCCGCCGGCGGTCGACCGCCGCGGCTGCGGAAATGCCCGGCATCCGCTTCCGAAACTGCGCTCGTCCTGGGGGATTCCATGCTTTCCTGTCGCACGTTCGCCTGTACCGCCGCCGCCACTGCGGCCCTCGCCGTCGGCGTCCTGGCCGGAGCCGCGCAGGCCGCGACCGGCCACCCGCCGACCGCGCGTCCGGCGTCCGTCGCCTCGCCGTCCGCCACTCCCTCCGCCACGCCGGGCGACCCCACCGACCCGGCGCCCGCCACCACGGCGAAGCCCCGGGACCCGGGCATCAACACGCCGGGTGACTGGCGCTGGGAGTGATCGGCAACAGCGCCGACACGGACTGCACATGACGTCTCCTCACCGATCGCCGACCGCCGGGCAGCGCGGTCGGACGGTGCGGGACTCCCCGGTGGACGCACCCGGCCGCCGAGCCGGGCGGCGGAACCGACTCGCGTCGCACCCCACCCGTCCGCGCCACCGGTGCGCCACCCGCGGGCACCGGCCGGCCGCCGCCCGCCCCCACCCGGGGCGGACGCGGCGGGTCGCGCTCCGGACGCCCACACAAATTGAATGTGCAACAAAACCGTCAGGAGCGACAGTGCCGGTTATCGAGCCGATTGTGCTGAACTTCTTCGGCATCGAGGTCGGCCTGGTCCGCGCCGACCGCGACGAGATCTCGTTCCATTTCGGACCTCACCTCACCGGGATTTCCCAGGACCCCGACCAGCTGCGGGTGGAATTCTCCGGAATCACCGGAAAGGGCGATCCGGGCGATTTCCTGGTGCGGCGCAGCGACGGCACGCCGTTGCTGCGCCGCGCCTTCCGGGGCTGGGGCAACGTGCCGCCCGCCGTCCCGCCGTTCGCCGCACTGCAGGACCGGTTCTGCCTGGCCCCGGCCGTGGTGCTGGCCAAGGGCGGCGCCACCGTCGCCCTGCTCGGCGGCCCGTACTCGGAACAGGCGAACGTGGGGGCCGCGTTGGCGCAGCGCTCCTGGGAGTTCGTCTCCGGCCGGCTTCTGGTGCTGGACCGCCGCAGCGGCCACGTGCTGCCCTACCTCGCCCCGCTGGAGGCGCGCGGGCCCGCCGCGGCCTGGCTGCGCGGCGCCGGGCTGCCGGAGGGGATGTGGCGCACGGTGGCCTCGCCGATCGGCGGCGAGGTGCTGCTGGTGCGCCCGGAGTGCCTCGGCCCGGTCGTGCCGGTCCGGGCCCGGCTGGCGCCACCGGCGCTGGTCCGGCTGTGTCGCAGTGCGGACGAGGAAGTCCGGCTGGCACCATGGGAGTTCACGACCCAGACCTGGCCGGCCGGATCGGCCGGCCTGCTCGCCGGAGCGCCGACCCACTGCCTGCACCTCCCCGGTGTGGGCGGGGCGGAGGAGGCGGCGGGCCTGATCGATCACGCAATGACCAACGAGAAGGACGAGTCGTGCCTCGACGTACCCGCTATGCCCTCGGTGCACCGTGCTGGGCTGACTGCATCACTCCCGATCTGAGCGGCAGCCGGGACTTCTACTCGGCGCTGTTCGGCTGGGAGTTCGTCACCGAGTCCCCGGACTACCAACTGGCCCTCCTGGGCGGGGAGATCATCGGTGGCTTCGGCGCCGCACCGGCCGGGATGCCGCCGGGCGCGGTGTGGAACACCTACCTGGCGACCAAGGACGCGGACGACAGCTGCACGCAGGTCGGGCGGCACGGCGGCCGGGTGGTGATGCCGCCGGTGCCGGTCGGCGCGAACGGGCGGCTCTTCCTCGCCGTCGACCCCTCGGGCGTCGCGATCGGCTTCTGGGAGGGCCACCGCGCCGAGGGCGTGGTGCTCGCCGACGAGCCGGGCGCGATCTGCGGCCACGAGCTGCGGGTGCCGCTCGCCGCCACCGCCGAGGCGTTCTACGGCGCGCTCTTCGGCTACCGCCTCACCGGCGACGGGGAGTTCGAGCTGGACGGGGTCGGGCAGGCCCGGGTGGTGGAGAGCGACCAGGGCCGCCCGCAGTGGCTGCCCCACCTCGGCGCCCACGACCCGGCGGACACCGTGCACCGGGCCGTCGAGCTGGGTGCACGGCTGATCCGCCCGGGGCGCGAGGAGCCGCCGGTGCTGCGGGACCCGTGGGGCGCCGAGTTCGGCGTCGTCGCCGCGCCGGCGGGCGGCGGCGGCGGGGCGTGATGGCAGGGCCCGGCCGGGGGGATCGGGTCCTGCCGTCACGGCGCCTTGCTGTGACTGCGCCTTGCCGTCACGGCGCCTCGGAGTCACGGCGCCTCGGAGTCACGGCTCCTTGCCGTCACAGCACCTCGGAGTCACGGCCCCTTGCCGTCACAGCGCCTTGACGGCCGAGGCCAGTTCGGGCCGCCCCTTGATGGCCAGCTTGCGGTAGATCCGGCCCAGGTGGGTGTCCACCGTGCGCTTGCTGAGGCAGAGGCGCTCGGCGACCTCCAGGTTGCTCAGCCCCTGCAGCACCAGTTCGGTGACCCGCCGCTCGCTCGGGGTGAGCCGGACCGGCCCGGCGTCGCGGGTGCCGATGGCGGGGCCGCGGTCCTCCGCGGGGCGGGGTCGGGCGTCGCCGCCGGGGAGGGGATCGGCGGCGATGGTCCGGGCCGCGGCCGGTTCGCCGAGCGCCTGGTAGGCCTGGGCGGCGTGCGAACGCCACGGCACGCAGGCCGGGTTGGCGATCCCGCGGGCGGCCAGTTGGTGCCCGCACTCCAGGAACAGCCGCAGCGCCTGCTGGTGGTCACCGCGGTGGGCGGCGAGCAGGCCGCGGGCCTCCAGCACCACCGCGCGCAGCAGCGGGTGGGCCTCGGCCGGGAGGTCGACCGCGGCGAGTTCCGCGCCGTCCACCGGCAGGCCCCGGCGCAGCCTGGTCCGGATCGCCATCGCCCGGGCGGCGCCCGCGAGTTCGTCCGCCCGGACCCGGCCGGCCAGCTCCGCGGCGTGTTCGGCGTCGGTCAGGGCGGCGTCCAGCCGGCCCTGGCGGTGGGCGATGTCGGAGCGGGCCAGCAGCGCGAGGGCCAGTTCGCCGCGGTGGTTCCAGCGCTGGGCGGAGCGGACGGCCCGGCCGGCCCAGGCGGCGGCCTCGTCCAGCCGTCCGGTCCAGGCGTAGGCCATCGCCGCGCCGAGCACCTCGACACCGGCCTCGGCGGGCGAGACCGCGCGCACGCTGCGGGCGGCCAGCCGGACCGCCGTACGGGGCAGGCCCCCGGCGGCGGCCACTGCGGCCTGGGCGCCCAGCAGGGCGGGGGCGGACGCCTCGGCGGGTTCGGCGCGCAGGGCGGCGACGGCCGGTCGCAGGGCGGTGCGGCGGCCGGTCAGCAGCGCCTGGGCGGCGAGCGGCAGCAGGAGGTCGGCGGCCGGTTCGGCGGTGGCGGCGAGGGCGTGGGCGGCCTCGGTGAAGGGGACGGTCGCGGCACCGGAGGAGCTGAGCGCCAGCACCGGGCCGGTGAACGGCCGCAGCAGCCGGGCGCGTTCGACCGGGTCGGCGACGTCGGCCAGGCCGGCGGCGCAGCGGGCGGCGGCGGCGACGTCCCGGTGGAGTTCGACGGCGCCGAGCTGCGCGGTGAGCGAGCGGACGGTGTCCGGGTCGGTGGTGTCGGCGAGCGCGCGCTGCAGGTAGCGGGCGGCGTCGTCCCAGTGGCCGTCGGCGGCGGCGTCCCGGGCGGCGGTCCGCAGCACCGGGAGGGCCCAGTCGAGGCCGGTGGTGCCGGAGGACATCAGGTGTTCGGCGGTGCGGCCGGCCGGGGCGCCGAGCCGGACCAGCAGGGCGGCGGCCCGCTCGTGCAGGGCGACCAGGACCCGCGGGTCGGTGCGGGCCAGCACGGCGGTGCGGACCAGCTCGTGCCGGAAGGTCTCCGGCGGGCCGGGCTCGATCAGGTCGGTGCGGCGCAGCGCCTCGCGGGCCTCGTCGGCGAGCAGCTCGCCCTGGCCGGCCAGCAGGGCGGCGGTGGCGAGGTCGGCGTCGGCGCCGAGGACGGCGAGGCCGGTGAGCAGGTCGGCGGCCCGGGGGTGGCTCTGGCGCAGCCAGCTGAGCGTGGTGTCGGCGAGCGTGCCGGCGCCGATCCGGCGGACGGTGTCGAGGTCGGGCGAGCCGGGCGAGACCCGGGCGGCGACCAGCCGGGCGGTCAGCTCCTCCAGCACCAGCGGGTTGCCGCGGGAGAGGTTGTGGCAGACGGCGGCCAGTTCCGGGTCGACCGGGGCGTCGAACTCCTCGGCCACCCGCTCGGCGACGCAGCTGTCGCAGAGCGGGCCGGGGGTGACGGTGCGGGCGTGGCCGAGTGCGCCGAGTTCGGCGGCCAGCGGGTCGGCGGCCTCGTCGGCGGTGGTGGCGAGCAGCGCGACCGGCAGGCCGTCGAGCCGGCGGGCGAGATAGGAGAACCACTGCCGGGACTCCTCGTCGGCCAGGTGGAGATCGTCCACGGCCATGACGACGGGGGTCCGGGAGGTCAGTGAACGAGCGGCGTGGAAAAGACTGTTGAGTACCCGTTCGCGTCCGTTCCCGGGGCTTTCCGAACTCTCCGGGAGCGCGGTGGCGAGGAATTCGCCGCCGGGGAATTCCACTCCTTGCGGCGCACTGTTTGACATGCGCATGATGGGATCGAAGAGCTGGCGCACCACCCCGTACGGAAAGTCCCGCTCGTTGTCATGACACCGCGCCCGCAGCACCACCGCCTCACCCGGTATCCGGGCCAGCGCGGCGCGCAGCAGCGCACTCTTCCCGATCCCCCGCGGCCCTCTGACCAGCACCACCGCGGGCCGGCCCGCACCCGCCCCGGCCACCGCCCGGGCCAGCTCGGCCAACTCCTGTTCACGGTGCGGCAAAACTCCAGTCGGCAACGCAACCCCCCGTCGGCACCCTCACGCGACTCACCAGTATCGCCACCCCCACCCGGCTGTCAACGCGCGGGCCGAATACGTACGGCACTACGTACCGGCGCGCAGGAATACGCAATCGCCCGCGATGCGTAAGTCCGGCGCCCGGCCGAATATGCAGTATGTACAGCGGTTTTGACGGCGTGTTCAATATCGGCAACGCACTTGTGAACACAGGGGGATGACTTATGGAGCGTCCGCGGCTCAAGGCCCATTTCCTCACCGAGACGGTGGGCGAAAAGGTCTTCCTGCTCGGAGAGGGGCAGGACTACCTCGTCCCGGGGGCCGCCGCGGTGCGCCTCCTGCCCTACCTGGACGGACGGCGCACCGTCGCCGAGATCCTCCAGGAACTGGGCGGCACGGTGCCCCTCGGCCAGGCGCTCACCGCGCTGCGCCGCTACGAGGCGGCCGGACACCTCGCCGAGGGCCGGCCCGACCTGCCGGACCACGTGCTCGCGTACTGGGACGCCCAGGGCGTCGACCCGGCCGTCGCGCTGGAGACCGCGCAGGCCACCGAACTGCTGGTGCTGGCCCTCGGCGCCGCCGAGGCCGCGCCCCTGGTGGACGCGCTGACCGCGACCGGCCTGCGGGCCCGCCCGGTGACCGAGGACGAGGCCGTCACCGGCGGCCCCGACACCATGGTCATCGCGCTGACCGACGACTACCTGGACCGCGCCCTGGAGCGCCTGAACACCGCCCGCCTCGCCGACGGCCGCCCCTGGCTGCTCGCCAAGCCCACCGGCACCGCCCCGTGGCTCGGCCCGCTGCTGCGCCCCGGCGAGACCGGCTGCTGGACCTGCCTCGCGCAGCGGATCAGCGGCAACCGCCAGGTCGAGCGCTACCTGGCCGGCAAGCGCGGCGAGACCGTGCCGCTCCACCCGCTGCGCGCCGCGATCCCGGCCGGCCCGGCGATGGCCGCCCAGCTGCTGGCCGCCGAGACCGCCCGCACCCTGGCCGACGCCTGCTGCTCCGCGCTGGCCGGCACGATGGTCAGCCTCGACCTCAACACCCTGCAGACCACCGAGCACGCCCTCGTCCGCCAGCCGCAGTGCCCGAGCTGCGGCGACCCGGCGCTGCTCACCGAGCGCAGCCCCAAGGTCGTCCTGCAGCCCAGCCCCGCCCGGCACACCACCGACGGCGGCTACCGGGTGCAGGCCCCGCAGTTCACCTACGACCGGCTGAAGCACCACATCAGCCCGCACCTGGGCGCGATCACCCGGCTCGGCGCGCACGAGGACACCGGCAACGGCATCACCTACAGCTTCACCGCCGGCCACAACTTCGCCATGGTCAACGACAACATGGACCTGCTGCGGCGCAACATGCGCGGCCAGAGCGGCGGCAAGGGCCGCTCCGAGATCCAGGCGAAGGTCAGCGCGATCTGCGAGGCCATCGAGCGCTACTCGGCGGTCTGGCGCGGCGAGGAGCCGGTGGTGCGCGCCGCCTACCGCGACCTCGACCCGGCCGTCGCCGTCCACATGGACGCCCTGCTGCAGTTCTCCGAGGCCCAGTTCGAGGGCCGCGCCGCGTGGAACGCCGACCCCAACCACCGGCTGCACCTGGTGCCCGACCCGTTCCCGACCGACGTCGAACTGGACTGGACGCGCGCCTGGTCGCTCACCCACGACACCGAGCGGCTCGTGCCCTCCGGCTACGCCTGGTACGGCCACCCCGACCTCCAGCAGCACTTCTACTGCGTCGGCGACTCCAACGGCTGCGCCAGCGGCAACACCCTGGAGGAGGCGATCCTGCAGGGCTTCTGCGAGGTCGTCGAGCGCGACGCCGTCGCCCTGTGGTGGTACAACCGGCTCGCCCAGCCCGAGTTCGACCTCGACTCGCTGAACGACCCGTACGTGGACACCATGCGCGCCTTCTACGCCTCGGTGGACCGCGAGCTGTGGGTCCTGGACATCACCTCCGACCTCGGCGTGCCGGTGTTCGCCGCCGTCTCCCGGCGCAAGCACGCGGTCGAGGACATCATGGTCGGCTTCGGCGCCCACCCGGACCCGCGGATCGCCGCGATCCGCGCGCTCACCGAGGTCAACCAGTTCCTCCCGTTCGTCGACCGCCGGGACGACGAGGGCAACACCCTCTACCGCACCGACGACCTGGAGACCCTGGAGTGGTGCCGGACCGCGACCGTCGCGGGCGAGCCCTGGCTGCTGCCGGACCGCGAGCGCGCCGCCAGCACCCTCGCCGACTTCGCCCCGCTCGTCGGTGACGACCTCGCCGGGCACGTCCGGGACTGCGTCGAGCGCGCCGCCGGGGCCGGCGTCGAGGTGATCGTGCTCGACCAGAGCCGCCCCGACCTCGACCTCAGCGTGGTCAAGGTGATCGCTCCCGGCATGCGCCACTTCTGGCGCCGCCTCGCCCCCGGCCGGCTGTACGACGTCCCGGTGCGCCAGGGCCGGCTCGCCGCGCCGCACACCGAGGAGCAGCTCAACCCGAAGAACGTCTTCTTCTAGAACGGCCGGGTGCTGACACGATGACCACCGCTCTGACCACCGATGCGACCGCCGGTCCGACCGCCGGTCCCGACGGGATCCACCTGCCCGCGACCGCCCGTACGGTCCGCCGGCTGCGGCTGCGCCCGGACGGCGCGCTCGCGCCGCTCGGCCCGCGCGCCGTCCGGCTGACCGCGCCCGTCGGCGCGCTGAACCTGAACGACCTCGCCCCCGGCGCGCTGGACGCGGTGACCGCGCTGGCCGCCGGGGAGCAGACCGAGGAGGAACTGGCCGCCCTGGTCGCGGCCCGGGACGGCGACGCCGGGCTGCTGCGCTGGCAGCTGACCCGCCGCCGGCTCGGCACCGCCGGGCTGCTGGAGCACTCCGTCCACCTGGCGACCGGGGCCTCGGACGAACCGCTGGCCCGGCTGCGGCCGGTCGGCCGGGGCGCCGCCGAGCCGGGGCCGACACCGGACCCGACCGGGCAGGTGAAGCTGTCCCGCTTCGCCTCCGCCGCGGTCGAGGACGGCGCCCTGCTGGTCCGCGCCCCGGGCAGCCCGCTGGCCGTCCAGCTGACCGCCCGGGCCGCCGGACTGCTCGCCGCACTGGCGGGCTGGACCAGCCCCGCCGCCCTCGCCCAGCTGCCCGGCGGCCTGCCGCTGGACGCCGTCCGGCAGACCCTGCGGCTGTTCGCCGCGGCCGGCCTGCTGGCGTACGGCTCCCCCGGCGCCGAGCCGGAGGCCGAGGAGCAGCGCTTCGCCCAGTGGCAGGCCGCCGACCTCGCCTTCCACTCCCGCACCCGTCGGCCCACCACCGTCGCCGGGTACGGCGGCACCTACCGGTTCGGCGACCGGTTCGCCCCCGAGCCCGCCTCGCCCGCGCCGTTCCCGGGCGAGAAGGTCGCCCTGGCCGTCCCGGACCTGGACGAACTCGCCCGCGCCGACCGGCCGTTCACCGAGGTGCTGGAGCAGCGCCGCTCGGTGCGCGACCACGACGAGCAGGCGCCGATCACCCTGGAGCAGCTCGGCGAGCTGCTCTACCGCAGTGCCCGCCGGCGCCAGACCTTCACCGGCGGCGACGGCCAGGAACTGGCCGACCGGCCGTACCCGAGCGGCGGCGCGGTGCACGAGCTGGAGGTGTACCCGCTGGTCACCTCCTGCGCCGGCCTCAAGCCCGGCCTGTGGCACTACGCGACCGACCGGCACGAGCTGGAACTGGTCAGCGAGCCCAGCCCGGCGACCGCCCAACTGGTCGCCGGCGCCCGCGAGTCGAGCCTGATGAAGGCCGACCCGCAGGTGGTGCTGCTGGTCACCGCGCGCTTCGGCCGGGTGATGTGGAAGTACGAGACGGTCGCCTACCCGCTGATCCTCAAGCACGTCGGCGCGCTCTACCAGACCCTCTACCTGGTCGGCACCGCGATGGACCTCGCGGTCTGCGGCCTCGGCGGCGGCGACGCCGCCGACTTCGCCGCGGCCAGCGGCATCGACTACTTCACCGAGGGCACCGTCGGTGAGCTCGTGATCGGCAGCCGGCCCCCGACGCTGCGCCAGGACGTCGGCGTCCCACGGAGAGAAGCCAGACGATGAAGTTCCGTTTCAAGGCGCTGCAGCGGATGCGCGAGCCGGACGAGCTGGACTCGCCCACCCTGCTCGCCGCACCGCGCGGCTGGATCGCCCTGTTCGTCGTGATGATCACCATGGCGGCGGCGCTGCTGTGGACCTTCGCCGGGAACATCCCGATCACCGTCGACGCCCCGGGCCTGCTGACCCGCCCGCACGGCACCGCGATGATCCAGAGCCCGTTCGGCGGGATGGTCCGCACCGTCCTGGCCAAGCCCTCCGACCAGGTCAGGCAGGGCCAGTCGGTGGCCCGGGTCGAGGACGCCGAGGGCCACAGCCGGGAGATCACCAGCCCGTTCGGCGGGCGGGTGGTCGGCCTGTCGGTCACCGACGGGCAGGTCGTCGCGCCCGGCTCCCCGGTGGTCTCGGTCGAACGCGTCGAGGACCCGCAGGAGGGCATGGTCGCGATGGTCTTCGTGCCCTCGACCCACACCATCGGGCTGGAGCCCGGCGACCAGGTGGACCTCAACGTCTCCACCACCCCGGCCGGCGCCTTCGGCCTGCTGCGCGGCACCGTCAGCTCGGTCAGCCCGTACGCGCTCACCAAGGAGGCGGTCTCCGGCCTGGTCGGCGGGGACCTCGCCGCCCAGCGCTACCTGGGCAAGGACGCGCCCCGCCTGGTGGTGGTCGAGCTGACGCCCGACCCGGACACCCCGAGCGGCTACTCCTGGACCTCGCAGAGCGGCCCGCCGAACCCGCTGGGCACCCAGGTCGCCGTCACCGCCACGATCAACGTGGGCAAGCAGACCCCGTTCAACCTGATCCTCGGCCGCTGAGGGGAGCTCCGATGACAACCACGATCCCGGAGACCACCCGGAGCACCGCTTCCGACCCCGCACCGGGGAAGAAGCCGGGGAAGAGGAACCGCCGCGGCCGCCCCACCCGGGCGGCCGCGCCGCGGCGCTGGCGGCACGCCGTCCCGACCGTCCTGCAGATGGAGTCGGTGGAGTGCGGCGCCGCCAGCCTCGCCATGATCCTCGCCTACCACGGCCGCTGGGTGCCGCTGGAGGACCTGCGCGGCGTCTGCGGCGTCTCCCGCGACGGCGCCCGCGCCTCCACCCTGCTCAACGCGGCCCGCGCGTACGGGCTCAAGGCCCGCGGCTACCAGACCGAGGCCGAGAAGCTCCGCGACCTCGACGGCCCGGTGATCATCTTCTGGGCGTTCCAGCACTTCATGGTGGTCGAGGGCGTCCGCACCCGGTACGGGCGCACCGTCGTCGCCGTGAACGACCCCGCCAGCGGCCCCCGGCTGATGGAGTGGGACGAGTTCGACTCCGGCTTCACCGGGATCGTGCTCTCCTTCGAGAAGGGCCCCGACTTCGAACCCGGCGGCGACCGGGGCGGCATCACCCGCGCGCTGCTGGAACGCCGGCTGCCCACCGGACGCGCCATGCCGCTGGTGCTGCTCGCCAGCCTGCTGCTGGTGCTGCCCGGCATCGCCATCCCCGCGTACACCCGGGTGTTCATCGACCGGGTCCTGGCCGGCAGCGGGAGCGGCTACCTCCTCCCGCTGCTGGCCGCCATGACCGCCACCGCCGTCGTCGTCTTCGTGCTGACCTCCGTCCAACGGCACTACCTGCTGCGGATCGAGATCCGGATGGGGCTGGTCAGCTCCGCCCGGTTCTTCCGGCACCTGCTGCGGCTGCCGGTCGACTTCTTCCTGCAGCGCCGCCCGGCCGAGGTCGCCAAACGCGTCTCCGGCAACGACGTGGTCGCCGAGATCCTCTCCCGCGACCTCGCGCTGACCGTCATCAACCTCGGCCTGGTGCTGTTCTACGCGGCCATCCTGATCCGCTACGACATCCTGCTCGGCGTCGTCGGCCTCGGCATGGCGCTGCTCAACATCGTCGTGCTGCAGGCCGTCGCCCGCTCCCGCACCGACGCCGTCGCCGCCCTGCGCACCGACCGCGGCAACCTGACCGCGACCACCTTCACCACCCTCTCGCTGATCGAGACGGTCAAGGCCACCGGCGCCGAGCCGGACGCCTTCAGCCGCTGGGCCGGCTTCCTGGCCAAGGTCGTCACCGCCAAGCAGAAGCTGGGCATCCCCAGCGCCGTGCTCACCGTCGTGCCGCCGATGCTGGCCGCGCTCAACAGTGGGCTGATCCTGCTGGTCGGCGGGCAGCGGGTGGTCGACGGCGCGATGAGCGTCGGCATCCTGGTCTCCTTCCAGACCCTGCTCGCCGCGCTCAGCCGCCCGGTCACCCAGCTCACCAACCTGGGCGGCCGGCTGCAGGACGTCACCGCCGACATCAAGCGGCTGTACGACGTCGAGCGCTACCCGGTGGCGGCGGCGTTCGCCAAGCCGGAGCCGCAGGCCGGGCCCAAGCTGGACGGCAACCTGGAGTTCGAGAACGTCCGCTTCGGCTACAGCCCGCTCTCCGACCCGATCATCAAGGACCTCAGCCTGACCGTCGTCCCCGGCCGGCGGATCGCCGTGGTCGGCGGCTCCGGCAGCGGTAAGTCCACCCTCGGCCGGCTGCTGACCGGCCTCTACACCCCGTGGTCGGGCCGGATCCTGCTGGACGGGCGGCCGCGCGAGGAGCTGTCCCGCACCGTGCTGGCCTCCTCGCTGGCCTACGTCGACCAGGACATCTCGCTGTTCGAGGGCACCGTCCGGGACAACCTCACGCTGTGGAACGACGACGTCCCCGACGAGGCCGTCACCGCCGCACTGCACGACGCCGCGGTCTTCGACACCGTGATGACCAGGCCCGGCGGCATCCACAGCCCGGTCCTGGAGGGCGGGCGCAACTTCAGCGGCGGCCAGCGCCAACGCCTGGAGCTGGCCCGCGCGCTGGCCACCGAACCCACCCTGCTGGTCCTGGACGAGGCGACCAGCGCGCTCGACCCGGAGACCGAGCGGGTGATCATGGACAACCTGCGCCGCCGCGGCTGCGCCTGCCTGATCATCGCGCACCGGCTCTCCACCGTCCGCGACGCCGACGAGATCATCGTGCTGAACCAGGGCGAGATCGTCGAACGGGGCACCCACGACGAGCTGTTGGCGCTGGGCGGGCACTACACCGCGCTCATCGAGTCCGCGCGCCGCGAGGAGGAGGACGAACTGTGACACTCGCTGTGGAAGTCTTCTCGCCGTTCTTCACCGACGCCGCCGAACCGGTCGAGCCGCTCGCCGACCGCTACCTCGTCCTGGACGACCCCGGGCGGATGCTGCTGGTCCGCTCCGGCGCCGTCGACCTGTTCGCCGTGAGCCTCGAATCCGGTGCGCCGCAGGGCCGTTGGCACTTCCTGTGCCGGATGGAGGCGGGCACCCTGGTGCCCGGCGCGGCCGCCGGAGCGCGGCGCGGCATCGTCGCCCGCCCGGTGCTCGGCGCCGAGGTCTCCTACCTCGCCACCTCCTGGGTCGAGGGCCTCTCCGCCCGCGGCCGGGACTGCGGCACCGCCGCCGGCGCTGCCGTCCGGGCCCTGCCCGAGGGCGAACAGCAGCAGGCTGCCGATCAGTTCCTGGCCGGGCTCGCCCGCGGCCTCACCGCCCTGGCCGGCGCCCTGCGCGACACTCTGCCGCCGCGCGAGTTCACCCCGCTCGACCCCGCCGGGCCCACCGCCCTCAAGCGCGGCCAGGCCCTGCGCTCGGTCGACGGCCTGCAGTGGGTGCGGGTCGAGGAGGGCACCGTCGAGGCGCCCGGCGGCGCGGCCGGCGAACTCGCCGGGGGCACCGAGCTCTGCCTCACCGAGAAGGACTGGCTGGTCGCCACCGGCCCGGCCACCGTCCGGGCCCGCTCCCCGCGCGAACTCCTCGACGAGGGCGGGCTCTGGGAACGCCTCACCGCGCACTGCGGCCGGCTCCTGGACGCCGTCGACCGCCGGATCGAGACCCGCCGCGACGCCGAGACCGAACTGATCACCGCCCGCCGCGAACGCGACGCCGGCACCCTCGCCGACTCCGCGCGCGGCTTCGAGACCGTCCTGCGCGACACCTCCTCCCGGCTGCGGATCGGCGACGCCACCGGCGACGAACCCACCCTGGCCGCCGCCCGGCTGGTCGCCGCGCACGAGGGCTACACCGTCACCGCCCCGGTCACCGGCAACGGCCACGACCGCCGGCTGGACCGGCTGCAGGCCATCGCGCTCGCCTCCGGCGTGCGCACCCGCTCCGTCCGGCTCGACGGCCGGTGGTGGCGCCACGACCTCGGCGCGATGATCGGCTACCGCAAGGCCGGCGCCCCGGTCGCGCTGCTGCCGCTCGGCGACGGCTCCGGCGGCGGCTACGTCCTCGCCGAGGGCGGCAAGGTCACCCCGCTGACCCCGAAGCTCGCCGCCGAACTGCAGAACAAGGCCACCGTGCTGTACCGGCCGCTGCCGGCGGCCGTCCGGACCGTCGGCGGACTGCTCAAGTTCGGCCTGCGCAACAACCGGCGCGACCTGTGGATGTTCACCGGCATGGCCGCCCTGGTCGCACTGATCGGCCTGCTCGTCCCGATCATGACCGGCGAGGTGCTCGGCACCTTCGTCGCGCACGCCCAGCGCAACCTGATCACCGAGGGCGCGCTGGTGGTGATCGGCTCCGCGATGGCGGTGGCCGCACTGTCCATCGTGCAGAACATCGCCGTACTGCGGATCGAGAGCCGCTCCACCGCCGCCATGCAGGTCGGCGTCTGGACCAGGCTGCTGTCGCTGCCCGCGCCGTTCTTCGCCAACTACTCCACCGGCGAACTCGGCACCACCGTGCTCGGCGTCAGCGCCGCCCAGGAGACCCTCTCCGGGATGATGACCACGGCGACCCTCGGGCTGCTCACCGGGCTCGCCAACCTGGTGCTGGTCTTCTTCTACGACCTGCGGCTGGCCGCCCTGGCCACCGTCCTCGTGCTGATCGGCGGCGGCTTCGCCCTCGTCGCCGGCCGGCTGGAGGTCCGCTGGCAGCGCCGGCTGTACGCGCACGAGCAGACCATGTCCGCCCGGGTCTTCCAACTGCTCACCGCCGTCCCCAAGTTGCGCGTCACCGCGGCCGAGGACCGGGTGTTCGGGGTGTGGGCCGCCGAGTTCGGCAAGGGGCGCGGACTCGCCGCCTCCTCCCGCCGGGTGCAGAACGCCGTCACCACCTTCAACGCGGGCTTCCCGCTGGTCTGTTCGGTCATCGTCTTCGGCGTGATCGCCGGCCCGCTGGACGGCAGCGTGCCGATCCCGGTCTTCCTCGCCTTCTTCACCGCCTTCAACCTGCTGATCGCCTCCAGCCTGCAGTTCACCTCCGCCGCGGTCACCGCGATGGGCGTCGTACCGATGCTGGAGCGACTGCGGCCGATCCTGGAGGAAAAGCCCGAGGTCGACGACACCAAGGCCGACCCGGGCGACCTCTCCGGGCGGCTCGGCCTCAGCCACGTCACCTTCCGCTACGGCCAGGACGGCCCGCCCGCCCTCCAGGACGTCACGCTGACCATCGAACCCGGCGAGTTCGTCGCCGTCGTCGGCCCGTCCGGCAGCGGCAAGTCCACCGTGCTGCGGCTGCTGCTCGGCTTCGAACGGCCGGAGGCCGGCACCGTCCTCTACGACGGCCAGGACCTCGGCGAGCTGGAGGTCTCCGCGGTCCGGCGGCAGTGCGGGGTCGTGCTGCAGCACGGCGCGCTGCTGGCCGGCGACATCAAGGCCAACATCGTCGGCTCCACCAACCACACCCTGGACGACGCCTGGGCGGCCGCCGAGATGGCCGGCATCGACAAGGACATCGCGGCGCTTCCGATGGGCATGAACACCGTGCTCTCGGAAGGCACCAGCACCCTCAGCGGCGGCCAGCGGCAACGCCTCATGATCGCCCGCGCGCTGGTCTCCCGGCCCCGCATCGTCTTCTTCGACGAGGCCACGAGCGCGCTCGACAACCCGACCCAGCGGCTGGTCACCGAATCCACGCGGCGGCTCAACGCCACACGGGTGGTCATCGCGCACCGGCTGTCGACGGTCGCCGAGGCCGACCGGATCATCGTCATGGACCAGGGCCGGGTGGTCCAGCAGGGCCGGTACGAGGAACTGCTGGCCGACCGGGACGGGCTGTTCGCCCGGCTCGCCAGCCGGCAGATGTAGAGCTCGCCGTTCGCCGTTCGCTGTTCCGGGGAGGGGACATGGAGTACGCACTGCTGGTCTTCGGCCAGGAGACGGACTGGGACCGGATGACGCCCGAGGAGCGCGAGGCGCGGTTCACCGCCAACCGCGCCTTCGGACGGGAGCTGGCCGAGGCCGGCGTGCGGATCGTCTACGGCGCGCGGCTGGCCCGGCCGGCCGCCGCCGAGGGCGAGGCCCGGGCCGGGGACGGCGTGCTGGAGGTCGGCGGCCTCTGGGTGATCGACGTGCCCTCCGAACAGGAGGCGCTCGGCTGGGCGGCGAAACTGCCGGTCAGCGAATCGGGCCGGGTGGAGGTCCGTCGCTGCGACGGGCCACCGCGGACCAACCGGCCGGTGGGAACGGAGAACTGAGGATCATGGAATACACCCTGCTCATTCACGGCGACGAGCGGGTCTGGAACGGGCTGAGCGAGGCGGAGGAGGCGGCACTCGACGCCGCCCACGCGAGATTCGGCCGGGAGCTCGCCGAGGCCGGTGTCGGCGTGCGGTACGGGGGTGGGCTGCACCGCAGCTGCAGCGCCCGGCTGGTGGTGCCGGGGGGCGCCGCCGGGGCACCGGTCTCGGACGGGCCGTACCGGGAGGGGCACGAGCACCTGGGCGGGCTGTGGGTGATCGACGTTGCCGATGAGGCGGAGGCCGTGGCCTGGGCCCGCCGCATGCCCGGCGCCCCGGGCGACCTCGTCGAGGTCCGCCCGGTCCGGGTGACCTGAGGAATTCGCCCCGTCGAGCACCGGCTCGACGGGGCGACGTGCTCAGGCGTCGGCGACGAAGTGGTCGAACTCGCCCGCCTTCGCGCCTTGGAGGAAGGCGGCGAACTTGGCGGGCGAGGTGCGGACGATGACGTCACCGTCGTCGGACTCGCGAAGCTCGATCACCCCGTCGGAGGTACGGACCTCAACGCATTCGGAGTTCGCAGCCGAGTAACTGGACTTCTGCCAGGAAGAGTTAGACATCTTTGCTTTCCATATCCTTCTTGATGGATTGAATGAACTCCCGGGACTCCTCTTCCGAGAGGGCCGCCGAATCGATCCGGTCGAGCAGGGAGCGAAACTGGGCGGTGTGCGCCGGTGCGTCATAGAGGACGCTGCCAAGGCCTGAATCCATCTGCGCTGTGTCGAGCTCAGGAACCGGACCTTCAGCGTAGGTGAAGTTCTCGTAGTTGACCGGAAGCGTATCCACGTCGAACAGCACGACTCGGACCGAGATGGTCGACCGCTCGGAATCCTCGATGAGGCTACCGAGCTGCTCGGCTTGGACCTTTGGCCCACTGAACTGCATGCGCAACGCCGCTTCGTGGATGTATGCCGAGTACGGAGTCTCGCCGGATCGGACCACCTGCTGCCGCTGGATGCGAAAGGCGGTCCTCAGGTCGACCTCGTGGTGGGGAAGAAGCGGGAAACCTCGGGCGAAAACCGCAGAAGCGTAAGCAGTGGTCTGGAGCAATCCAGGAATGAAGGCCATGGTGTAGGTCGAAAGCCCATGGGCGCGACCCTCGATCTCGGCCATCTCCAGGAAGTGCTGCGCGAGGCGGCCACGGTAGTCCTCCCACCAACCTCCCTTGTCACGACCCGAGATGATGTCCGCCAACGCATCGATCAGTGGCTCGTTGACACACATGCACAGCGCGGCGATCGTACGCAGTCGTTCGACACTGATGCCGGTCTTGCCGCTCTCCATCTGTGTCACATGAGCTGGGTTGATTCCGAGCGCGCGGGCGAGCTCACTGCCGCCGAGGCCCGCCTGTTCACGCATCCTGCGCAGCTCGGCACCCAGCCGCCGCTGGCGGAAAGTCGGGTTCGATCGAAGCGCCATGACGTCCTCTCTGCAGGTCGTGGGACCAGTGTGCCTCAGAGCCGCCGCCACGTTAGAGGGAACTTCTCGCGCACCGCCACAAATCTGTGGCGGTGCGCGCTATCGTCATTCCCAGCTCGATCCGACGGATCGTCAGTAATGCCTGCACCCCGGGCAGTAGGCGCCTGCTGCCCCGGCACCGAAGAGCAACCAGCCCTGCTCCGGCCTGGCCTGGCTCACGGCGACGCCCGTCGTCACCTCTCCCACACCACAGCCTCACGGAGGTTCCCGTGTGCACCCGTAACACCCCCTCGCTCACGCTCAGCCGGCAGGCCCTGCGGGACGTCCTGACCCGCAACGGCTGGCACCCCGAGACCATCTTCAACGCCGAACTCGCCCTGATGGAGCTCCTCGTCAACGCGTGGCGCCACGGCGACACCACGGCGCCCGTCGTCTGGTTCTCCCTCCTCGGGCACACCCTCCGCGTCACCGTCTCCGACGAGTCCGACGCCGTCCCCCAGCAGCGGAGCGCGGCCGAGTTCGCCGAGACCGGCCGCGGCCTCCAGCTGGTGGAGGGCCTCACCCACCGCTGGGGCGTCGACCCCCAGAAGCGCGGCAAGAGCGTCTGGTACGAGCTGGACTCGGTCGCGTGACCCGCGAACCCGTCGCCCCGGACGACCCGCGGATGCGCGACTACAGCGGGCCGCAGATCACGGCCCTCCTCGGCGAACTGCACAGGCGCGGAATGCCGTACGGACTCCTCTGGGGCTCCGCCTCGCCCGGCGGGTCCACCCTCGACGGGCGCATCCTCGTCGACTTCGGCAACGCCCCGGTCAGCACCATGCTCAACCTCCTCCACCTCCTCCGCGACCTGGACCGCCACAAGGCGTGGACCCCGTAGAACAAGCAGCACTGACCCACGCGGAGGCCCTCGCCCACCCATGGCGAGGGCCTCGCGGGCACCCCCGACAGAGCTCAGGGAAGTGACCCCCGTGCCGCCCGTGCGCCGATACGCCGTTGACGGCGTCAGCGGGCCGAGTTCAAGGTCGTCACAACTGAGCGCAACAGACGCATCAGCGGAGGTGGTCATGGAGCTACGATTCCTCGGCAAGGACCCGGAGTCGGGCGATCACGGATGCCCGTCCGTATGCCTCGACGAGGAGCGCGGGGAGCTGGTGATCCAAGGCTGGAAGGCAGATCTGGCAACGGAGGCCGAGTGCCGGAAAGCCGGCCCCATTCCGGAGCACGAGGCCGTGGTCCGGATCCCCAAACGCATGATCCCGCTTCTCAGGGAGGCCGTTCGTGGCGCAGACGCTCTCTAGCTTCGCCGATCTGATCCGATCCGCGCAGCACTCCGCGCTGCACCTGGAGATGCGGGACTGGTACGCGGTCGAGAACGAGACCGACGGGTTCACCGCATGGCGTCAGGGCAAGAGGCTCGACCCCGAGAACCGGGAGTCGTGGTGGCGGCCGTGGCTGGACCTGGTGCAGGAAGTCACCCGCAAGGGCGTCGCGATTCGTCGCGCCCGGGTCGTCTCGGAGCCGGTGAGCGAGTACATCCGCTTCGAACATTCCGGGACCTTCACCAATGTCGCGGCGGGTGAAGAGATTCGGTGGCTCCCCAGGCGTGGTGCGTCGGGAATCGCCCTCCCAGGGAACGACTGCTGGATCTTCGACGGCCGGGTCGTCCAGTTCAACGTCTTCGACGGCGACGGCCGGTGGGTCCACACCGATCAGACCGAAGACCCGGCGGTGGTGGCGCTTTGCGCCTCGGCCTTCGAGGCCGTGTGGGACGCCGGGGTCCCGCACCAGAAGTTCGCCGTCTAGCGCCTGCGCCGGAAGTCGATCGGCCGGTTCATGCCCACCTCTCCACTGTCCAGTGCGAAGGCCGCACGCGCAGAGATCGCCGCACGCCTGGACGCGATGAAGAAGGACGCGGGGCTCACCGGGGATGAACTGGCCGGCCGGTGCGGGTGGCACAAGTCGAAGTCATCGCGGATCGCGCGCGGTCTGACCGCGCCTTCGGATGCGGACATCCGTGCCTGGTGCGCCGCCTGCGGATCCGAGGACCAGGCCTCGGACCTCATCTCGGCTTCACGTTCCGCCGACTCGATGTACGTGCAGTGGCGGCAGATCCACCGCGACGGCATGCGCCGGATCCACGAGAAGACCCTCCCGTTGTACCAACGAACCCGGAGCTTCCGGGTCTACGCATCCAACGTCGTGCCGGGAATGCTTCAGACAACCGGGTACGCAACAGGGCTCCTTCGGTCGATCACCGACTTCCAAGGAACGCCTGATGATGTCGACCAGGCCGTTCGAGCCAGGACCGAACGATCGAGCGTGGTCCAGAACGCCGGCCGGCGGTTCGCGATCCTGGTCGAGGAAGCAGTCCTGTACTACCGAGTGGCGGACAACGCGGCCATGGCCGCCCAGCTGGGACGCCTGTTGTCGGTCATGGCTCAGCCGAACGTGTCCTTCGGGATCATCCCGCGGGGCGTGCGCCGTACAGTGTGGCCGCTCGAAGCGTTCTACGCCTTCGATGACGAGCTGGTCGCCGTGGAGACCCTCACTGCCGAGATCAACATCTCCACTCCGAGCGAGATCAGCACGTATCACCGGGCCTTCGCCGAGCTGGCGAAGCTCGCCGTCCGGGGCGCGACGGCACGGACCTGCATCACGAAAGCCATCGACTCGCTCGGGTGAACCGGTGCAACCGGGTGCAACTTCGTCGACTGCACGGCCCTTGGCTCCTTACCGTCCTGCTGACGACATCTCATCAGGCGCGGGGAGCTGATCTCATGGCCGACGGCGAATGCCCGGGATGTGCGTTCTTCGTCGATGCGAAGGCGCGCTACCCGACCGACGAGTACCCCACCATCGGCCGGATGCTCGTCCGAACGCACGCACAGCACCTGGCTGACGGGGAGTGCCTGGCGCCCTCTCGGCCGGTCCTCACGCCGGAGGAGCACACCGCAGCTCCCCTGACCTCCGAGGAGCGGCAGCGGCGGGCTGACCTGCTGACCCGCGTCCGGGCAGCGAACCATCCCGTGCGCTGAGCGCGACATCGAACAGGAGGACAACACCGCGAACGCCCTGTGCGAGATCGAGATCCCGACCGACCTTGCCGCCTACAACTGGCCTTCACCATCCGCGTGTTGGGTGTGGCGAGCATCGATCCCGATCGCTTCGGCGCTACCGTCTGACGCACCCCCCGCTCGAACCGTCCCCGCCCTGTCCCTTCCACGACCCCGACCCCGGGGAGGACCCGATGTCGACCTGCACGCAGTGCTCCGCTCCTGCGGCGATCGAGGATCTCGACGTACAGCCGCCCCAGCCCTGGTGCCTGGGCTGTGCGACCGCCCTCGTGCGAGCGGGCGATCCGGTGATCAACTACCGCTCGCTCCGCGGCGAGAACGAGTACGAGCACATCCTCGCCGGCGGCAGCACCCAGGTACTGCCCTTCGGCTGACCGGCACACCAAAACGGCTCGCTCCCTGCGCGCAGGGAGCGAGCCGCTCTCGGGTTGATTCTGCGGGTCGTCTCCGAGCACATCCCGTGCGAGTGGAAGGCAGTAAGAGAATGGGCGAGTTCACTCCCGCGGCCGACGAAGCGCTGAAGGCCGCGCGATCCATGTGTGGGCCGCTGGAGCTGGCGGAGATCAGCAACCGGCGAGGCTCCGCAGTCTGGAAGGCCACCGGGCCGCGAGGCGTCGCGAGCATCAAGCTCGGCACCGGTGAGGCCGCCGAGGTGACCGCGCGCGAAGCCTCCGTCCTGGACCAGCTCCCCGGCTACACCGTGACCGCCGGCCGCTTCGACGACGGCGTCTGGTACGTCACCCCGTGGCTGGCCGGACCGTCCACCTGGGAGGTCTTCCGCCCGGTACGCAAGGGCGACGGCGGGCGGGGTGACGCCCTTGAAGCGGCAGTGGAGCTGTGCCGCGCCGTTGCCGGCCTCCACGCCGAGGGGTGGGTACACGGCGACCTTCAGCCCCAGCACGGAATCCACGGCGCGGACGGAACGGTGCGCCTCCTCGACTTCGCCTGGTCCCGACGGCTCGGCAGCACCCCGTGGACCGCATTCGACGGCACGATGATCCACCTCACCGCCCCGGAGTTGGCTGCCGCCATCATCACCGGCCCCCAGCCCGTCGACACGACACAGACGGCCGACGTCCATGCCCTCGCCGGCACCCTGTGGACCTGCGTCACAGGCACATGGCCGCTGGACTACGAGGCCGCCGGACTCGGGCGGGGCACGCCCGTCGCGGAGATCCGCAAGGCCATCGCGACCCGGGCCGTCCCGCTCGCCGCCTCGACGCCCTGGCCCACGCTTCAGGCCCGGCTGCGGGACGTCCTGCTGGCCGGGCCCGACGACCGGCCGAGCGCCGTCGAACTGGCCGACCTCGTACAAGCGGTGGACGCATGGTCCGGCTACGCGAGCTGACCCCGGACGACGCCGTAGCCCTCCAGAGCATCTACAGCCCGGAATCGACGAGGTTCCTCGGCCGCGGGCCGATGGACGCCGCGGAAGCCCGAAGCGCCGCTCACGACGCTGCGGCCTCCGCCGCTCGATCCCCGCGCATGATCTACACCCTGGGCCTCGATGTCGACGGCGATCTGCTCGGGATCGCCAAGCTCCACCTCGACCGCTCCTTCGCCTCCGCCGGCTACGTCCTGCGTCCGGATGCCTGGGGGAAGGGGCTCGCCACCGAAGCAGTACGCGGGCTCGTCGCCCTGGGCTTCGGCCATCTCGGGCTGTCCGCGATCCGCGCCAAACACCACCCGCAGAACCCGGCTTCCGGCCGCGTCCTCCTCAAGGCGGGGTTCGAACCGACCGGTGAGCACGCCGGATTCACCACCTATGCCATCCGGTCGCCCTGAGCACATCTGAGACAACACACCAAAACGGCCCGCTCCCTGCGTGCAGGGAGCGGGCCGTTCGCATACCGGTCGTGGTAGGGCGCCGCGGGCGGGGGGCGGGGCAGTGGCCGGGGCCTGCCGCATGCCCTCAGCGCCGGGTGACCTGAGCCGGCGCGCCGGGCGCATCGACTGTGAAGGAGTGGGAAGTCGGATCGGCCGACTTCCCACTCCTCTTGCCCTGGTGGGGCGTCACGGCGCATCGGTGAGGTCGAGTTCGGCCCGAGCACTCTCGGAGTTGGGATGGCGGGGGCTGGTGCCCCAACGGTGACCGGCAGGTGCGCGCCAAGCACCCCCACGGAGCGAAACGAGTCTGCTACGTTCACTGTGCGCGAATAAGTGGTCACACGTACGATTCATGCGTACACGACCACTCACGGCTGGCAAGCAGGCGCGGCGCAGGTCACTGGTTGGGGGGACGAACATCCATGAATGCGTACGCAGGCTCGGACGGGACAGGCGGGGCCTACGCCGTCCCGGCGGCCACGCCGCCGCTCGGAGCGACGTTCGGGGTCAATCCCGCGGATCTGGACCTGGCTGCCAAGGCCGCCAAGGAGAGCGGTGAGGCGATGCCTGGCGAACTCAAGGCGATCCACCAACCCTCCGACGCTGTGGTCTCCGCGCTGTCGGGCTGGCAGGTCGGCGCCTCTCTGCAGAACTGCACCGCGGCGTGGGAGGAACTACTGAACAAGCTCGCATCCGAGGTTGACGGAGTTGCCCTGAAGCTAAGCCAGACCGCCACCGACTACCGCAACGCGGACAAGAACGGCGCCACAAGCCTGAAGCCTTCCGGGCTGTCCCCGCAGGGGGCGCGCTGATGGTCACCCTCGCCCAACTGCGAGACACCGAGCTGTCCGGCTTGATCCCGGCGGCAACCGCCTACGACACCCTCTCCAGCAACTTCAGCAAGCACGTGCAGATCATGCAGCAGGAGGTCCTCAAGCACGTCTACAACGCGAACTGGGTCGGCAACGCCGCCGGTGCCGCCAACGCCTCGCTGCAGCGCACCAGCAACCGTCTGGACGCTGCCCACACCGAGATGTCGGCGGTCTCCGGGCTGCTGCGCGAGGCCTCCGAGAGCTTCCTGCTCGCCCAGTCCAAGTTGAAGGTAGCGCTGCAGGAGGCCCAGAACCTGGGGCTGACCGTCGCCGATGACGGGACGGTGTCCTGGCCCGCGCCGTCCAAAACGGAGAGGAACGACCCGGGGTACAACGTCCCCGAGCAGGCGAAAGCACTGGCGAACCGGATATCCGAGGCCGTCACCGAGGCCGGCAACGCCGACCAGAAGATCGCAGGGCTTCTGAACGCCCTGACCGAACGCGCCCGCAACGGCACCGGGTTGGAGGCCGACAAGGCCGCCGCAGACCTGAAGGCCGTCACGCAGCAAGGTGTCGACCTGATGGCCGCCGGCTTCCCGCCCGCCGGCGCCTCGCCCGCCGACGTCAACGGATGGTGGAAGGGCCTGACGCCCGAAGAGCAGCAGCGACTCATCAAAGCCCATCCTGACCTGCTGGGCATGCGCGACGGCATCCCGGCCGCGGCCCGGAACCAGGCCAACCAGCTGAATCTCGCCAATCTCATCACCAAGTACCAGCAGAAGCCCGACCTGACGGACGACGAGAGGCAGAAGCTGGACGGCTTCCTCGCGATCGACAAGAAGCTGAAGGAACGCAAGGACCAACCTCCGCCCGTGTTCCTGCTCGGCGTCAGCGAGGAGGGCCAGGGTCGCGGCATCCTTTCCTACGGCAACCCCGACACCGCTACGAACGTCAGCGCCTACGTACCCGGGATGGCCACCAAGCTCACGGATGTCGCCAACAAGGACGGCGACCGCGCCCTGAACGTGTACACCGCCGCGCGTATCGCCGACGCCAACGCGTCGGTCGCGTCGATGGTTTGGCTCGGCTACGACCCGCCACCCGACGCAATGAAGGTGCTGGAGGGCGACACCCGTCCACTGGAAGTAGCGGACACAGACCGTGCCGAGAAGGGCGGCGCCGCCTACGACAAGTTCATGGCAGGCCTGCGCGCCACACACGACGGGCCGCGTGCACACCTGGTCGCCCTGGCCCACAGCTACGGCACCACCACGGTGGGCTTGGGTGCACAAATGTCGGGCGGCACCGGCGCCGACGACATCATCCTCGTCGGCTCCCCCGGCACCGGCGCCCACAAGGCCTCGGAACTGAACATCGATCCCAGCCACGTGTGGGTCGGCGAGGCGGATAACGACCCAGTGACCCACGCGCCGCCCTTGGACCGAGTCGCCATGGCCGTTACGGGACCGTTCGCCCCACCCGTAGACGACTATTGGCAGGAACACACCCCTCCCAACCGGCTCTGGCACGGCCAGGACCCGGCCAGCAAAGAGTTCGGCGCCAACCGCTTCGCCGTCCCGGACGGAGACATACGCTCCGCCCACTCCCTCTACATGGAGAAACCCAACCCAGATGCCCAGCCGGGCGACCCCGCAATCTCCGCCAACAACATCGGCCAGATCGTGGCGGGCAACTACAGCAACGTCACCAGACAGGAGCAGCGATGACCACACCCATGAGCAAGCCGCTGTCACGACGCCTGTCCAACGCCGCCGTACCGGTCGCGCTCGCACTCGCTTTGACGTCCTGCAGCGTGGTCAAGGCCAACGTCGACTCCTACCGACCCTTGCCGTCCACCTCGCTGGTACCGCCCGAGCAAGCCCTGCACACCCTCGACACCCTGCTCGACGACTCCCTCGGCCAGGTCCAGCCCCGCCTGCAGTACTGGGACGCCTGGCCGACCTCCACGGAACAGGCAGGAGGGATTGACGACCACTCCCTCGGTTACGCCACGGCCTCCCGCGACCGCTACATCATGACCAAGATCGACCCGGCCAAGTACACCACCCTGCTAGGCATGGTCGAGAAGGGTTGGAGAGCCAAGGGCTACACGGTCGCCACACCCGCCGGAATCGCCCTGCCCTCCCTCGCCGCCCGAACCTCGGACGGAAACAGCGTCAGCATCACCATCTACACGCACGGCAACATCTCCATCAGCGCGTCCGTGTACCGCATCCCTGTCATCCGCGACCACGATCCGTTCGGCACTCCCACCCCCGTACCGGTCACGACCAACGGCGATCCCGACATCCTCCCCAAGTACGAGGACCCATTCTGGTCACACTGATAACCCCGAACTGTCCGGGCTGCTCCGGCCAACTCGGCCACTGGCCTGCTCCAGGCCCAGCGGCCCACAGCCCTGCTCCCCCATCCTCCAAAGGCTCCGCATGACCCCCGAACAGGCCGTCCAGGAACTCGACGCACTCCTCAACGAGGCGATGTCCGCCATTCGGCCGCCGCTGCGCTACTGGGACGGCTGGCCGCGCTCAACCGAGCAGACCGCGGGCCCGGACAACCACTCCCTGGGCCACGCGGTCGCCACCCGCGACCGGTACATCATGACCGTGGTCGACCCCGCCAAGTACGGCCCGCTGCTGGGCGTCGCCGAACGCGGATGGCAGGCCTGCGGGTACCGAATCACCGCCGTCAACCCGAATCAGCCTGCCATGTTCGCCACCACGCCCACCGGGCACAGCGTGTGCATGCTTTTCGGAGCCGCGGGCAACATCACTTTCCAGGCCACCGTCGGCCCCATCCCCGTCATCCGCGACCGCGACCCCTTCGGCACCTACGTCCCCGAGCCGACCCTGCCCAACGGCAACCTCGACATCATCCCCCGGTACGAGGACCCGTTCTGGTCGCACTGAACGGCCGCTTCCCGCAATGGCGGCAACTGTTCGTGACACCTGCAACCAGCCTGCCCAGCCGACCGCATGAGTTGCCGACACGCGTGGCGAACCCGCATCCGGCCACGGTGGCCGACCCTCACAGCAGATCCGCCGTGAGCACCTGCAGCACCGGCCTCCACACCTTCTCAGGTCGACCTGTTCGGGGAACCGCATCGATGCGAACGGACTGAGACAGCGCACCGAGACGGCCCGCTCCCTGCATACAGGGAGCGGGCCGTTCGCGTACCGGTCATGGTAGGGAGCCGCGGGCGGACGGCACGAGGGGGCGGGGGCGGGAGGCGGGAGGCGGGAGGCGGGAGGCGAGAGGAGTGGGGGGGGGGGGGGGGGGGCGGGCCCCCCCCCCCCCCACTCCTCGTGCCTTGGTGAGGCTTCACGGCGCATCGGTGAGGTCGAGTTCACCACCGAGGTCCGACCCGGGGTCGGTGAACCCCGCTCGCAGCTCCGACCGTGTCCGAGGTGGCGCCGCGTCCGCGGTCGGCCGTCCTTCGGCGCGACGGAGTTCGATGTCATGAGCAGGAACACCAACCACGCGAGGCACGGAGGCCCGGGAGTGCGCGCGGCTCTCGCCCGGCGACGGGTCCCGATCGCTGCGACCGCGCTCGCGGTGCTGGCCGGATCCGCCCTCGCGATGTCCGCCCGCGCCGCGGGCCCGGAGGCCGCCCCCTCGCCGGCCGCCGGCGCCCCGGCTTCCGCCGTCAAGGTCCAGCAGTGGGTGTACCCGGGGCCCGCGGGGTCCGCCGTGTGCAGCGCGCCCTCGGAGTACGCCGACGGGCGGCTCGCCCAGGGCGTGCTGAAGCCGGAGTACTACACCATCGACGCCACCGGCAGCGCCGCCCTGCTGTCGGCGTCCGACCCGGACTACGCCTGCAACGGCTACAGCGCCGCGAACGCGGCCGATGTGAAGGCGCACTCCGCGCAGCAGTAAATGACGGTCTCGCTGGCGGACCTGGAGTCCGAGCGCAAGCTCACCGGTGACCCGGCGAAGACCGCCGCGGCCGTGCAGACGCTCGCCGACTTCACCCAGAAGATCGGCTTCAACGGCGTCGACATCGACTTCGAGAACTACTGGGCGTGGAGCGACAAGGACGCCTCGAACTACAACGCCTTCCTGCGGGCGCTGGCCGACGGGCTGCACGCGCGCGGCCTCAGGCTCCAGGTGGAGGGGCCGCCGGACACCACCACCAAGTTCGACTACGGCAAGGTGCTGGCGCTCGGCGCCGACCAGGTCGTGATGATGGCGTACGACCAGGAGTACCAGTCCCCGGCCGGCGCCACCTGCCTGCCGTACGCGCAGTTCGACTGGATGCGCGACCTGCTGTCGGGCGCGCTGGCGCAGATCCCGGCGGACCAGCGCTCGCGGTTCGTCGCGGGCCTGCCCTCCGAGGCGTACACGGCGAGCGACCAGTGCCGAAAGATCGCCGGCAACCAGACGATCGCCGACATGAAGAAGGCCCCGGGCTACTCCGAGGACCCGGCGGTCGTCGCCCAGCGGCGCGACCCGGCCTCGGGCGAGATCCGCTGGAGCTCGGGCGGCCGCTTCTACGACTACGTCGACCAGGCCGCGCTGGACGCCAAGCTCAAGATCGCGACCGACCTCGGCATCAACGACGTCTCGGTGTGGGCCCTGGGCGGCGGCAACGCCTGGTTCTCCCCCGGCGCCCTGGGCGGCGGCACCACGGCCCACGGCCTGGTGTCGAGGGCGAGCGGCCGCTGCGCCAACGCCCCGGCCCAGGGCAACCTGACGCGCCTGGAGGTCCGGGACTGTGACGGCTCCGCCGGCGAGGCCCTGACGGTGGGGACGGACGGCACGCTGCGCGTGTACGGCAAGTGCGTGGACGCCTCCGGTCGCAAGACCGCGGCCGGCACCCCGGTCATCCTCTACACGTGCAACGGCGGCAACAACCAGCAGTGGGCCCACCAGCCCGACGGTTCGTTCGTCGGCGGCCAGTCGGGCCTCTGCCTGGACGTGATCGGCGGCGCCGTCCCCGCGCCCGACGGCACCCAGCTGGAGCTGTGGCCGTGCACCGGCAAGACCAACCAGATCTGGACCCTCGTCTGAGGCCTGCCTGGCCCGCACCATCCGCAACGGCCCACCGCCACCCCGGCGGTGGGCCGTTCGCATGCGGGTTGCGGCAGGGGCGACTCGGGGGCCGGGCCGAATCGTCAAGTCCTGGTCCCTACAAGGCAATTACTTCATCAACCTTCGTGCCGCTCCCCTTGCCCGGCTCATGACAGGTCGGCAACCCTGAACTGCCGCCCCTCCCCCGGTCGCCCCCACGGCCGGGGCCGGCGTGTGAGTCGCCTGCCCGTCCCCCACGAAGGAGCAAGCATGCGCAACTTCCGGATACGCCTCGCCGCCGTCGCGGCCGCGGCCGCCCTCGCCGCCCCCGCGGCGCCGGCCACCGCCACGGCCGCGCAGGCGCTGTCGTTCCGCCCGCTGAGCTACAACACCAACGGCTACAACTGGGGCGGTTACGCCGCCCAGGGCAGCGGGTTCACCTCGGTGTCGGCGACCTGGACCGAGCCGCGCGCGACCTGCAACTCCACCAACGACCTGTACGCGCCCTGGGTCGGCATCGACGGGTACGGCTCCTCCAGCGTGGAGCAGACCGGCGTGGCGACGGACTGCTCCAGCGGCAGCCCGGTGAACCAGGCCTGGTACGAGATGTACCCGGCGGCCCCGGTGTACCTGAGCACCGGCTCGTACCCGGTGTCGGCCGGTGACTCCATCAGCGCCTCGGTGACGTACGCCGGCAGCAACAAGTACACCCTCAAGCTGACCGACTCCACGCGGGGCTGGACCTACACCACCACCAAGACCCTCTCCGCGCAGCGGACCAGCGCCGAGGTGATCATCGAGTCGCCGACCGGCTCGTACCCCAAGTTCGGGACCCTGAGCTTCACGTCGGCCACCGTCAACGGCAAGTCCCTCGGCTCCTACGGCCCGGTCGCGCTCGACCCCAGCGCGAACGGCACCTACGAGGCCCGCACCAGCGCGCTGAGCTCCGGCGGCACCAGCTTCACCGACACCTACCTGCACCAGTAGTCGCACCGATGCCGACGCGGCCCGCCCCCTCCGAGGAGGGGGCGGGCCGCACGCGTGCGACGTCCGGTACCGAACACCACCTCACAGGTTCTGGTGGCCGACGGCCTTGTGCTGGGCGTCGTACTCGTCGAGGGCGCTCATCCGGGACGCGGCGGGGACGGCGACGGCGTAGGCGGTGAAGTCGGTGCCGGGGACGGTGACGGCGGTGACCGTGGTGGGGGCGGCGTTGCCGAAGGTCATCGTGGCGCCGACGACCGCCGCGGCGGGCTGGGCGATGAACAGGCGCGCGCCGTTGGGGAGGGTCCGCTCGCCGTACATGCCGCGGGGGCTCTGGTCGGTGGGGCCCTTGACGCCCGCGCAGGCCCCGTAGGGGCTGTCGGCCCGGCCGTCGAAGACGGTCCGCAGGCACACCAGGCCGGCGGGCGTCTTCTCTCCGGGCGCGTAGTCGGCGGGGACGGTCGGGTAGTAGGTCAACGTCACCGACCAGGTGGCACCGTCCACCACGCCGCTGCCCACGGTCTGCGACAGCTCGCCCTCGACCGGCGGCGGCGGTGCGGCGGCGAACTGGACCCGCGGGGGCCCTGCCGGGTCCGGCACGTCCGGGAGGAGCGCGAGGAGACCGGCCCTGGCACCGACCGCGACACCGGCCACGACGGCGGCGGCCGCGACGCCGGTCAGCACGCGGCGGCGGCGGGTACGGCGGGCCCGGCCCGACCGCAGGATCTCGGCGACCGGCGCGGGCGACGGGGTGACCCGCCCGGCCGAACGGGCCAGGGCCTCGTGGAGTCGATCGGTCATGGGGTCGCTCCCAGGAGGTCGGCGGCGTGGTCGAGCAGGGTGGGGTCGGAGCGCAGCCTGGCCAGCGCACGGGACGCCTGGCTCTTCACCGTGCCGACGCTGCACCCGAGTTCGTCGGCGACCTGCTCCAGGCTCAGGTCCTCCCAGTAGCGCAGTACCACCACGGCCCGCTGGCGTTCGGGCAGCCCGGCGAGGGCCGCGACCAGCAGGTCGCGGTCCTCGCCGGCGTGGGTGGCAGCGGGCGCCGGGGTGTCCGGCAGGAAGGGTGTCAGCAGCTGGCTGACCCTCCGCCGCCGGTGCCGGCTGCGGTTGTTGTTCACCAGTGCGCGTCGCAGATAGCTCGCGGCGGTGTCCGGGTCGATCCGCCGCCAGTGCGGATACGCCTTCGCGAGGGTGGTCTGCACCAAGTCCTCGGCCTCGTGGAAGTCACCGGTGAGCAGATAGGCGGTCTGCACCAGTGCCCCCCAACGGGCCACCACGAACGCGCTGAAGCCGGCGTCCTCGCCTGCTCGCTCGTCCTTGCCTGCTCGCTCTTGGCCGCTGCGCACGGAAATGGGCGTCCTTCGGGTCGGTGAGGGGGTCAGAAGTCCTGGTGGCCGACGGTCTTGTGCTGGGCGTCGTACTCGTCGAGGGCGCTCATGTGGGACGCGGCGGGGACGGGGACGGCGTAGGCGGTGAAGTCGGTGCCGGGGACGGTGACGGTGGTGACCGCGGTGGGGGCGGCGTTGCCGAAGGTCATCGTGGCGCCGACGACCGCCGCGGCGGGCTGGGCGATGAACAGGCGCGCGCCGTTGGGGAGGGTCCGCTCGCCGTACATGCCGCGGGGGCTCTGGTCGGTGGGGCCCTTGACGCCCGCGCAGTCGCCGTAGCGGCTGTTCGCCCGACCGTCGAGGACGGTCCGCAGGCACACCAGGCCGGCGCGGGTCTTCACGCCGGGTGCGTAGTCGGCGGGGGTGGTCGGGTAGTAGGTCAGCGTCACCGACCAGGCGGTGCCGTCCACCACACCGCTGCCCACGGTCGCCGCCCGCGGCTCGGTGGCCGCCGCCGGGGTGACGGGTGCGGCGGTGGGGTCGGTGTTGGTGACGGGTGCGGCGGCGGCCGTGGCCGTGGCCGTCGCGGTGGCGATCGCCGGGGCAAGCGGATCGGCGGCCGCCGGGGCGGACGCGGCGCCGGCGGACGTGCTCAGGGCGAGGCCCGCCAGCGCCATGGCGGCCGCAGCGGCAGCGGCGAGCTTCGTGGTCCGTGCCTGGGTCATGGTTCCTCCTGGATCGCGCAAGGGATGAACGGAAGGAGCGGCGCCTCTCCACCCATGAGTACTCCCGCCCCGGCGAACGGGTTGCACGCGTCGATCAGCGGCGCACTACGGGCACGACGCCTCTCGCCCGGGTGCGCGCCAGTGGGCCGGAAGCGTCAAGCGGATCGACGGATCGCACACCAGAGGGTGAATGTTCGCATGCCTAGCGTGCTTGCCGGGTAACGCCTTGCTCGACCTGCTCCGAACCTCAGGAGGGATCCGCCGCCATGGCGAAGACCAAGCAGAAGGCCCGGGTCTTTGTGACCAAGGACTACACGATCTTCAACCACAACGGAGATCTGTGGATCGAAGACGGAACGAAGATCGCCACCGACGGTGGCTTCAACGGCAACTACGACTGGGAAGCGGACGAGAAGCGCTGGGTCGGGGCCGGACTCACCGGCAAAGCCAAGTACTTCTACAAGATCCTTGAGCCCGACGGCCACAAGGGCAAGTACATCGACGGCGATGACATCGACTGGGAGACGAAGAAGAGCTGACCCCGCGACACGGTGGCCGGTCGGGCTTCCGAACTGCACCTTCGGCCCGCTCCCTGCGCACGGGGAGCGGGCCGTTGGGGGTGCCCTCCTCAGGCGAGGTGGGCGGCGAGCAGCGGGGCGCACTCCTCCGGGCGTTCGAGGAGGGGGAGGTGGCCGGTCTCGGTCAGCGTCTCCAGCCGGCAGTGCGGGACGGTGTCGCGCAGCAGCTCGGCGTTGCGGGTGAAGGCGGGCATGTCCTCGTCGCCGAGCACGACCAGCGTGCGGGCGGCGATGCGGCGCAGGTCGTCCGCGGTGTGCCGGTGGGCGGTGAGGGCGTCCATGGCGCGGTTGCCGAGTTCGGCCCAGCTGTGACGCACGACCACCGAGCGCAGCGCGGCGCGCAGGGCGGGGTGCCGCTCGGTGCCGGTGAAGATGTCCGGCGGGGACTGCATCCAGAGGTCGGCCAGCTGTTCGCCGGGCCCGGCGAAGCGGTGGAGCATCGTCAGCTGCCGGTAGCGGACCCTCGCGGAGTCCTCGTTGGGGGTGCCGGCCAGGGTGGGTGCGGCGAGGACCAGGCGGTCCAGCAACGACGGTTCCTGGAGGGCCAGTTGGATGGCCGACAGCGAGCCGAAGGAGAGCCCGACGAGCCGCCGGGCGCCGGTCTCCTTCGCGACCTCGGCCAGCTGCCCGGCCAGGGCCGGGAGCGTCAGGCCCGGGGT
This sequence comes from Kitasatospora sp. NPDC101447, assembly GCF_044767225.1. Classification (NCBI taxonomy): domain Bacteria; kingdom Bacillati; phylum Actinomycetota; class Actinomycetes; order Kitasatosporales; family Streptomycetaceae; genus Kitasatospora; species Kitasatospora sp. NPDC101447. Next base: position 30,337 of record NZ_JBIWNL010000027.1, on the reverse strand, counting down.
GAGCGGGGCGGAGCCGCCGTGACCGGGAAGGTCGACGCCGATGTGGGTCCAGCCGGGGAGGCGGTCCCACAGGGGCTGCCAGGTGGTGGAGTCCATGGTGTAGCCGTGGAGCCACAGCACGGCCGGGCCGTCACCGTGGCGGTGCAGGTGCAGGTTCGGGCCCTCAGGCATCGCGGCCTCCGGAGAAGTCGGCGCAGAACCGGCGGAAGGCGAGCACCGGCTCGTCGCGGGCGTCGTAGCGCGGCGTCATCGCGTGGTCCAGGTGCTCCCAGACCACCTTGTCCTCGGCGAGCGCCTTCTCGCTGCCGCCGAGCAGGGCCGGCAGCGCGGCCCGCTGGTTCTCGCGCACGCCGATGGCGACCCGGGCGACGCAGCCGCCGTCCTCGGTGGGCACCGAGCCGGTGACGATCACCTGCCGTTCCGCCTCGGGGCCGAACTCGGTGACCACCACGTTGGGGCTGAACGCCTGGGCGTGGAAGCGCGGCTTGAAGTCCCACCGCACCCGGCCGGTGCGGACCGCCTCCCAGCGGATCTCCTCCAGCGTGCGGGCGTCCTGCCAGGGCGAGGTCTGCATCAGGAACTCGCCCTCGATGACCAGTTCGCCGCTCCCGCCGTCGCGCGCGGTCATCCCGCGGGTGCCGGGGACGCCGTGCACGGCCTTGAAGTGGTCGGGGTCGAAGGCGTTCTCGACCACGTACTCGGACGGCACCGCGACGGGCAGGCTGACGGCGGCGACCAGCGGGTACTCGTCCTCCCAGCCCTTCACCGCCCGCTCGAAGCCGCGGTCGCCGTCCGGGTCGTCGGAGAGCCGGACGAACAGCGCGTCGCCCCAGGTCAGCACCCGGTGTTCGGCGACCGACCAGTGCTTGGACGGGTCGCCGAGGGCGATCCGCTTGCCGTGGAAGGGGCAGACCAGGCAGTCGCCCTCGCGCCGCCCGCCGTGGCCCAGGTGGGCGCCGCGGTGTGGGCAGGAGGCGTCCAGGACGCGCACCCGCTCCCCCTCGCGGACGGCGATCAGGCGGTGCGGGCCGACGGCCAACGGGGTGATCTCGTCGGTCAGTTCGGTGAGGAAGGCCAGCAGGTACCAGCCGTGGTGCACAGTCATCGGACTCACGTTCATCGGGTTGCCAGTGCCTTGAGGACCTGTTCGGCGGCCCGTTCCCCGCTCGCCAGGGCGCCCTGCACCCAGGGCAGCCGCTCGCCGGAGACGGTCGCCTCGCCGGCGAAGAAGAGCGTGCCGTCCACCGGCTCCGCCCACTCCCGGGCGGCGTCCTCCAGCCCGGCCCGGGGTGCGGTGAACGCCCCGGCGGCGTACGGGTCCCGGCCCCAGTCGGCGACGGCGAGGTCCGTGACGGCGGCGCCGGAGGTCCAGGGCAGGGCGGTGGCCAGCAGGGCGGCCAGGGCCGCGGGGTCGGCGACGGCCGCGCGCAGCTCGGCGGCGGCGTCCGCCTTGGCGACGACCAGGGCTTCGGGGCGGCCGGCGGTGCAGCGGACGAAGCCGGTGCGGCCGTCCACGTCGAAGACGATCACCGTGTCGGGCGCGGGCCGGTCGAGCGTGGCCACGGCGCAGCAGCCGTCCCCGGCGGGGAGCCGGCCGGCGGCCGCGCGCTTGTCGGCGGGCAGCCCGGCGATCCCGCCGAGCGCCGCCGGCGGGACGGTGAGCACGAGGGCGCGGGCGGCGGCCGTCCCGGCGTCGGTCCGTACGGTGACCCGCCCGGGTTCGTGCGCCAGCTCCCGGACGGGCTCGCCGAGCCGCACCGCCAGGTCCTCGGCCAGCCGCTCCGGCAGCCGGGCGAAGCCGCCGTCGACGGCGAACTCGCCCTCGCCGACGTCGTCCCGGCGGTGTGCCTCGGCGACGGCGGCGGCGCTCAGCCCGTCCGGGTCGGCCGCCCAGTTCTGCCGGAACCACTCGGTGGCGGCCGCGGCCTCCGGGCCGGTGCTGCCCTGGGCGCGCAGCCAGGTGCCGACGGACAGGCCGGTGATGCCGGGCGCGCGCTGCAGCATGGCCTCCAGCTGCCAGGGCGCGCGGCGGCCCCGGCTGAGCGCGCCCATCTCGCGGTTGGCGCCGTCCTCGACGATCCGGGCGCTGACCCGGCGCGGTACGGCGGTGGTGCCGCCGGGGCCGACCAGCTCGTGCACCGGGTTGCGGTCCCCGTGCACCACCTGGGCGCCGAGCTCCAGCGGCGGGCCGCCGTCGGCGGGGTGGAAGGTGTGGATCCGGCCGCCGACGCGCTCCCTGGCCTCGTACACCACGACGCGCCGCCCGGCCCGCTGCAGCAGCCGGGCGCAGTTCAGGCCGGACGGGCCGGCGCCCACCACGATGACGTCGTACGCGCTCACCGTTCACCCCCGAGGTCGACCGGGAAGGCCCGCAGGCGGCGCGGCACCAGGCAGAGGTCCCAGTCCGGGGGGCCGGCCGGGCCGCGCAGGGCGGGGAAGCGGCGGAGCAGCCGGGGCAGCAGCAGGGCCGCGGTCTGCCGGACCAGCGGGGCGGCGAGGCAGAAGTGCGGGCCGCCGCCGAAGCCGAGGTGCGGGTTGGGGCTGCGGTCCAGGCGGAGTCCGTCCGGGTCGGCGAAGACGTCCGGGTCGCGGTTGGCGGCGGTGAGCACGGCGAGGACCCGGGCGCCGGGCGGCAGGACGCCGCCGTTCAGCTCGACCCGGTCGGTGGTGACCCGGGCGGTGAACGGGATCGGTGCCTCCAGCCGGAGCAGTTCGTCCACCGCGAGGCGGGCGAGGTCCTCGTCGGCCCCGGCGAGCCGGGCGACCGCGGCGCGGTCGGGCAGCAGCAGGTGCAGGGCGTTGCCGATGGACTCGGCGAGGGGCTGCCAGCCGCCGATGACGGCCAGGCTGAGGATGCCCAGCATCTCGGCGCGGCTCAGCCGGTCGTCGGCGGCCAGGGCGGTCAGCGGCAGCTCGGCCCCCTCGCGGACGACCCGGGCGGTGTGCCTGTCGAGGTAGTGGGTGAGTGCGCCGGCGGCGCTGCGGCCGAGGGCGGCGCGGGCGGGCGGCACCATCGGGTCGAGGTTGACGGAGGCGGCCCGGGCGAGTGCCTCGAAGCGGGTGAACTCCGCCGCGGGGAGCCCGAAGAGGCGGGCGTAGACGGCGGTGGCGAGCCGTCGGCCGATGTCGGCGACGGCGTCGACCGGCCGGTCGAGGGGAAGGGCGTCGAGCAGCGCGTCCACGTCGGCGGCGAGGCCCGCGCCGAGCGGGCGGACGGCGGCCGGCCCCAGGAGCAGCGCCCCCGGGGCCCGGAGCCGGTGGTGGTCGGGCGGGTCGGTGGTGAGCATGGACGGCGGCAGGGCGTCGTCGCGGGCGCGTTCGCGCTGGCCCTGCGCGGCCGAGAAGCGCGGGTCGCGCAGGACGGTCGCGCAGTCGGCGTGCGCGGTGACCAGCCAGAGCCGGGACGCGGCGTCGTAGTGCACCGGGTCGTTGGCCCTCAGCCACCGGTACGCCGGGTGCGGGTTCGCGCGCCCGGCCGGGGCGAACGGGTGGATCAGGTGCTCGGGCAGTCGCACCGTCGCCGTCGTCATGGGTGCAGCCCCCAAAGTCTCAGCGGACCCGGGGTCCGCGCCAGCGGAAGGAGAAGGCGGTCAGCAGCAGGCCGGCCAGCGACCAGGCGGTGAGGACCATCGCGATGTGCCCCAGTTCCCAGTTCCCGGCCGGCTCGACGACGGTGAAGGAGTCCGGCAGGAACACCGACCGGAAGCCCTGGGCCATCCACTTGACCGGGAAGAACGCGGCCACCGTCTGCATCCAGGCGGGCAGTTGGCCGAACGGGAAGAACACGCCGGAGATGAACTGCAGCACCATGAAGACCGGGGTGACGATCGCCGCGGCGGACCGGCTGTTGGGGATCAGCGCCGAGTAGGCGGCGCCGGCCATCGCGCAGGCGACGGTGCCGAGGGCGAGGTCCCAGCCGAGGGTGAACCAGCGCTCCGGGGTGCTGGGCAGCGGCAGGCCGAACAGGGCCAGCGCGATGCCGATCAGCAGCACGGTCTCCAGCGCGGTGGTGACGATGACCCGTACCAGCTTGCCGACGAAGTAGGCGGACTTGGGCATCGGGGTCATCGCGAGCCGCCGGACGGTGCCGGTGTCCCGCTCGATCGCGATGTTGATCGCCAGGCCGGAGAAGGCGGTGCTCATCACGCCGGCGGCGATGATGCCGGCCATGAACACCAGCTTGACGTCCGTGTCGGTGCCGGCCACCTTGCCCGAGAAGATCGAGCCGAAGACGACCAGCAGGATCACCGGGAACATCAGGGTGAAGACCAGCGACTGCTTGTTCCGGAAGAACGCCCGCAGCTCGACCTTGGAGCGGGCCGCGCCGGCCCGCAGGATGCCGGGCATCCGGCCGGCCCGCCGGGGCGTCGTGGTGCCGCCGGCGGTCCCGGTGGCCGGGGCGGTCGCGGTGGGTTGGGTGAGGGTCATCGCTCGGCCGCCTCGTGGGTGATGCTCTGGCTGGTGTCGGCGCCGCGGTCGGTACCGTCGGCGTGCTCCCGGATGAGGTCCAGGTAGACGTCCTCCAGGGTCGGCCGGTGCACCCGCAGCTCGGGCAGCTCGCCGACCCCTGCCAGGTGCGCCCACGGGACCAGCGCCGCGAGCAGCGCGGTCGGGGCGTGCGTGGCGATCCGGAGCACGCCGTCCACCCCCACCGGGGCCGGTTCGGCCCCGGGTGGCAGCGGCGGCAGCGTGCGGCCGGCCAGCTCCGGCGGAATCCGGAAGGAGACCGTGGTCGGAGTCTGCGAACGGCCGCCGAACTCGGCCAGCGGCCCGCACTGGACCACCCGGCCGGCGACGATCACCGCGGCGCGCTCGCACAGCGCCTCGGCCTCGTCCAGGTAGTGCGTGGTGAGCACGGTGGTGCGACCGCGCTCGGAGAAGTAGCGGACCAGCTCCCAGGCCTCCCGGCGAGCCACCGGGTCCAACCCGGTGGTGGGTTCGTCGAGGAAGATCAGGTCCGGGTCGCCGACGATGCCCACCGCGACGTCGAGCCGACGGGCCTGGCCTCCGGAGAGGTCCGCGCTCTGCTTCTTCTCGTGCTTGCCCAGTCCGACCATGTCGATGACCTGGCCGACCGGGAGCGGGTTCGGGTAGAACGCCGCGAAGTGCTCGACGACCTCGCGGACCGTCAGGTCCGAGTAGGCGCCGGTGGTCTGCGGGACGACCCCGATCCTGGCGCGCCACTCGCGCCGGTCCTCGGCTGGGTCACAGCCGAGGACCCGCACGTCACCGCCGGTTCGCTGGCGGACGCCCTCCAGGATTTCGACGGTCGTCGTCTTGCCCGCGCCGTTCGGCCCGAGCAGGGCGAAGACCTCTCCCTGGTGGATGTCCAGATCCAGACCCTGGACCGCGTGCCAGTCGCCGTAACTCTTGCGCAGGCCGCGGACTGAGACGGGGTGTTCCCCGACGGCAGTCGCCACTGTGGATCGCTCCTCTGTGGGGTGTTCAGGCCGACCTGGTGCTCAGGTCGACCGGCCGGGCGCTCTGCCCGGCGGGCGGGTTTCCCGGCTGGATCAGGTGCAGCAGCAGCACGGGCAGCAGCAGGAGTTGCCGCCGGCCGCGATGTCCGACAGGTCGCCCTCGCTCAGCTCGGCGGTGTCGATCTGCGGGGTCTCCGGGATGTGGAACTCGTAGCGACCGGTCGCCAGACCGATCTCGAAGAGCTCGACCTGCACCTCCAGGTTGCCCTCCTGCTCGCCCTCGGCGGCAGTCGAGACGATGACGATCTCGGCGTCGGCCGGGAGCTCCAGGCCGGCCTCGGCGAGGGCGGCGCGGGCGTCGGTACGCAGGCGGGCCGCGTACTCCTCGCTCGACCAGGCGCTGATCAGGGCACGGGTGTAGCCGTTGACGAACTCGGCCCGCTTCCTCTGGTCCAAAGCCATGTGACTTTTCCTTTTCTCGGTATCCGGTGTTTGCCGGCGGCCCTTCCCGGCGCCGCCTGCAAATGAAGAATGACACGGCCGCAATCGGCCGCCAAGACCTCATTTCCGGTGCCGGGACTAAGTATTGAGCACATGCGGCAGGTGCGGTAGATTTCAGCCGTCACACGCCCATGAATACGTATCAGAATACGCATCGGAATACGCATCCGAATACGTACCGGGAAATGCCGAGTACGTATCCCGGAGCCGAGTACGCATTCCGGAGTCCCGGGTAAGCATCGAGAGGAATCACGGGGGTGGTCCGCACCGTGCCTACGCACACCGTCCCGCCAGGCCCTGCCGACGACGTCGACATGGCGCTGATGAGGGAGTCGCCGCTCGACTTCATCACCGACCTGGCCCGCCGCTACGGCGACATCACCCGCCACCGTGCGGACGGCGACACCGTCTACCTGCTCAACCGTCCCGAGTACGCCAAGCACGTGCTCAAGGACAACGGCGCCAACTACACCAAGGAGGGCACCCCGGACGACGCCATGCTGCGTCCGCTGCTCGGCAACGGGCTGCTGACCAGCAACGGCGCCGACTGGGCCCGCCAGCGGCACCTGACCGCACCGGCGTTCCGCCCGAGCGCGGTGCGCAGCTTCGACACCATCGTCACCGACGCCACCGCCGGCATGCTGGAGCGCTGGCGCCCGTCCGTCGAGTCCGGCGCCCCGCTGGAGGTGGACCAGCACTTCACCGCGCTCACCCTCGGCATCCTGACCCACGCCATCCTCGGCGCCGACATCGACGGCATCGGCGAGGGCTTCGGCCGCGCGGTGGACGCCGTCAACCGCTGCATCGGCCACTACGTGCCGAACCCCGACCCCGACCCGGCCGACACCGCCCGCCGGTTCGCCGACTTCGGCCGGGCCCGGGTGTTCCTCAACACCGTCACCCGCACCCTGATCGCCGCCCGCCGCGCGGGCGGCAGCAGCACCGCCGGCGGCGACCTGCTGGACACCATGATGTCCGGCGACCACCTGGTCTCCGACGAGGACCTGCGCGACCAGGTGCTGACCATCGTGATGGCCGGCCACGAGACCACCGCCAAGTCCCTGACCTGGACGCTCTACCTGCTCGACCGCCACCCCGAGGAGCTCGCCAAGGTCCGCGAAGAGGTCGACCGGGTCCTCGGCGGCCGCCCGCCGACCGCAGCCGACCTCCAGGACCTGCCGGCCTGCCGCCGGGCCATCCAGGAGGCGATGCGGCTCTACCCGCCGGTCTGGCTGATCTCCCGCCGGGCCGTCGAGCACGACGTCATCGGCGGGTACGACGTCGAGCCCGGCACCCTGGTGTGCGTCAGCCAGTGGGTGCTGCACCGCCACCCCGACCACTGGGACGCCCCGGACGCGTACCGCCCGGACCGCTTCGACGGCGCCACCCTCCCCAGCCACCTCTACCTGCCGTTCGGCGGCGGCGACCGGATCTGCGTCGGACAGCACTTCGCGATGCTGGAGGCCGTCCTGGTGCTCGCCACGCTGCTGCAGTCGGTCCGGCTGGAACTGGTCGAGGGCTTCCCCGTGGAGCCCGAGGCCCTGGTCACCCTCCGCCCCAAGCACGGCATGACGATGATCGCGAGGCCCCGATGAGCACAGCCGTCCGCCCCGTCGGCGGGTCCTACGACCCGGCCCGCACCACCGGCGGCGGCCTCGCCGCCGAACTCGACCGGCTGGAGGCGCAGGCCGCGCTCTCCTTCCCCGAGGAGCTGCGCATCCTGCGCGAACTCGGGATGGGGGACGGCGCCACCGAGCCCGGGACCGGCACCGGCGCCACCGAGCCCGGGACCGGCGCCGGCGCCACCGTGCTCGAACTCGGCGCCGGGCCGGGCGCGGTGACCCGGCGGCTGCGCGCCGCGCTGCCCGCCGGGACGGCCCTGATCGCCGCCGACATCGACGGCGAGCTGCTCGCCCACGCGGCCGGCCCCGGCGTCACCCTGCTGGTCGCCGACGGCGCCGACCTGCCGCTGCCTGACGCGAGCGTGGACTTCGTCCTGCTCCGCTACGTCCTGCAGCACGTCCCCGACCCGGCCGCCGTCCTGGCCGAGGCCCGCCGGGTGCTGAAACCCGGCGGGCGGGTCGCCTGCACCGAGGTCGACTCCGCGCTGTGGGGCGCGGCCGAGCCCTCGTACCCCGAACTCGCGGGCGTGCACGCCAAGATGGCGGCCGCCCAGCGCGCCGACGGCGGCGACCGGTCGATCGGCCGGCGGCTGCCCCGGCTGCTGCGCGCGGCCGGCTTCGACGAGGTCGTGCTGCGCCCCTTCGCCACCACCAACGACGACCACCCCACCGACGCCTTCGCCCCCCAGCTCGGGCCGCAGCGCCTGGAGCCGCTGGTGGCCCGGGGCGTCCTCTCCCTGGCCGAACTCGCCCTCGCCGCGGACCGCTGGAACCGCTTCCGGTCGGACCCCGACGCCTGGGTGATGCTGCTCGGCCTCACCGCCGCCGCGACCGCACCCGCGGGCCGCGGACCGCAGGAAACCGCCTGACCACACCGAGAACCGCAGCCCCGGAAGGAATCGCCATGCACCCCAAGGTCAAGATCTTCATCACCATCTTCTGCTACATCAGCGCCGTCGCCGGCCTGATCACCGCCGTGATGGACGCCAGCCACAAGCCCGCCCAGACCACCGACGCGGTCGTCGCCGGCGTGCTCGGCGTCGCCTTCCTGCTGGGCGGTCTGGCGCTGACCCGGAAGCCGCGCTACTGACGGTGGTGTCGACGCCGGGTCGCTTAGCAGCACAACGGGTCGGGGGGTAGGGCTTCGAAAAGCCCTACCCCCCGACCCGTTCCCGCTACCGGCTAGCGCGACCGGCGCAGCGGGTTGATCACCCCGAACGCCCCGGTCAGCGTGGACGGGTCGACGAAGGAGCCGCCCGGCCCGTGCGTGCGGCGGAAGTTGTCGACCAGCCCGCGGAACGACGGGTCCACCGTCACCCGGTACGCGGCCAGCAGGTTGACCCGCTCCGGCGTGGACAACTCCTGCTCGGCGCGCAGCTGGTGGCTGCGGGACAGGTGGTACATGCCCTCGACGGTGTACCCGGCGTCCAGCCAGCCCTGCCACAGCCCGTCGCGGTCCGCCTCCTGCCCGGCGAAGTACGCCAGGGCGCGCGGCCGCGGCTCGGTCGGCGCGGCCGTGGCCGGCACCGGCTCGGCGCGCAGCTCGACCCGCCGCCCGCACAGGTACAGCACCGCGACGCCCTTGCGCACGCAGAAGTTGAGCGCCTCCGCGGCCTGGTCGACGACCGCCTCGGCCTTGTCGTTGAGCGAGGTGTTGCACAGGATCGGCACCCCGGTCGCCGCCCGGAACGCGTCCAGCGCCCGGTGCAGCCGCGGGTTGGACTCGGCGGTGACCGTCTGGTGCCGGGCCGAGCCGTCCAGGTGGACGATCGCGGGCACCAGCTCCCGCACCTCCGGGCGGACCTGGACCGCCTCCAGCATGTACGGCGACTCGCGGTCCGAGGCGAACCACTCGCCGGTGTGCTCGGCCATCACCATCGGCGCGACCGGGCGCCACCACTGGCGCCGCTTGTACGCGTTCAGCAGGTCCTTGACCTTCTGCGAGCGCGGGTCGCCGATCAGGCTGCGGTGGCCCAGCGCACGCGGCCCGAGCTCCGCCCGGCCGTCCACCCAGGCGATCACGCCGTCGGAGACGTCGGCGACGAACCGCTCCGCCTCGAAGTCCGTCACCGAGGCGATCCACGGCGCGAACTCGGCCAGCGCCTCCTCGACGTCCATGACGTCCCGGCCGTAGTACGGCGAGACGATCCGCAGCCCGGAGTCCGCCAGCGCGCCGGCCCCGTAGAGGCCGAGCAGGCCGAGGCCGATGCCCTGGCCGGAGTCGTTGGCGCACGGCGGGGTGACCAGGCCCTTGAAGCCGAACCGGTCCATCAGCAGCGTGTTGGTGGGGCAGTTGAGCGCGTAGCCGCCGCTGGTGGACAGATGGGTGTCCTCGGCGCGGATGCCGCCGACCTCCAGCAGCCGCTCCACGTTGCGGATCGCGACGCCCTCGCAGCAGCGCTGGACGACCTTCATCACCGCGCTGCGCAGGTGGTCCTCGCGGCTGAGCGAGTCGTCCAGCTCGACGCCGGCCAGCTGCTCCTCGGCGGCGGCCACCACCGCGCGGACCAGGTCGTGCGCGGCCTTCCACGGCTGGGTGGCGGAACCGCCGAAGAAGGTGACGTCCGCGATGGCGGCCTCGGCGTCGAACTCGATCGCCGCGGTCGAGGCCGTGGCCAGCGCCATCAGCGAACCGGGCTCCAGGCCGAACACCGTCTCGGCGGCGGTGTACAGCGGGCCGGGGGACTCCACCGGCTCGAAGGTGATCCGCCCCTGCTTCACCACGCAGCCGGCGTACCAGTAGGTGTTCGGACGGCTCTCCTGCGCGTAGTCGGGCAGCGCGTCGATCGCCATGCCGACGATCTGCCCGTCACGGAACAGCGGGAGGTCCCGCAGCACCCCGCTGAACAGGTGCGCCAGGCTGTGCAGCGGGAACTCCTCCGCCCCGGCGGGCTTCGGCACCGGCTGCGCCTTCGGCAGCCCCGGCGTGCCCCAGGTCGCCGTCACGTCGTCGAGGGTGAGCCCCTCCTCGGCCAGCAGTGCCGACAGGAACGCCTCGGCCCGGCCCTCGGTGTACAGCGGCCAGAAGTGGTGCTTCTGCCCGCTGACCCGCTCCAGTTCCCACACCCGCACCAGTTCGACGTCCGCGTCGTCCCGGCGCCACAGCGCGACGTTCTGGTCGTGCCGGACCGAGAACACCGCACCCGGCCCCGGCGGCGTGAGATAGGCGGAAAGGAAATGCTCGGCCACGGTTACCTCTTCTTCCTCGGTCTGCCCAGGAGGAGGTAATTCCGGCCCGTTCGCGAGGGGATTCCCGCACCCCGCCCAGGGCCGGCCGCCCGCCCCCGGCACCAGCGACTACGCGGCCATTCGACCACGCCCGCCGAGACCCGGTACATACTGAAATCCCCCTTTACGCACGCCGCGTACGCATGCGCAGCACCCCGTCGGCGGCACTCGCCGACGGGGCGGGGACAGGCGGGAAAGGGGACGGGCGTGAAAGGGGACGGGCGGGAAGGGAGCGGAGAGCGGACGGGCGGCTACCGGGCCCGCGGTTCCGGGCCCAGGCCCGCGAGTTCCAGCAGGAACGCCTTGACCTCGGTGGCCTCCAGGGCGTCCCGGGCCGCCGTGGGATCGCTGCAGAGCAGCACCGGGCCCTCGTCCGGGTGGGCGGGCAGCCGCCCGTGGCTGCCGCGGACCGGGGACGGGTCCAGCGGCACGACGTCCATCCGGTAGCGCAGGCCGACCTTCTTGCGCAGCAGGGCGCCGCCCGCCCGCAGCCGGGCGGTGCGGTCGGCCGGGTCGAAGAACAGCTCGGCCGGGTCGTAGCCGGGCTTGCGGTGGATCTCGACGGTGGGCGCGAAGTCCGGGGCGAGGGCGTCGTCGAGCCAGTAGTAGTAGGTGAACCAGGCGCGGGGGGCGGCGACGGCGACGAGGTCGCCGGAGCGTTCGTGGTCGAGGCCGTGCTCCTTCTTGGCCGCCTCGTCCAGCACGGTGTCGATGCCGTCCACGCCTTCGAGCAGCTCCTGCACGCGGTCCCGGTCGGTCCGGTCGCGGACGTAGACGTGCGCGAGCTGGTGGTCGGCGACGGCGAACGCCCTGGAGGTCCACGGGTCCAGGTACTCCATGCCGTCCTGGGTGTGGACGTTCAGCAGGCCCGCCCGGCGCAGCACCCGGTTGATGTCCACCGGCCGGTCGACGGCGGTGATGCCGTACTCGCTGAGGACGACGACCGTGACGTCCTGCGCGGCGGCGTCGGCCAGCAGCGGGCGCAGCGCCCAGTCGATCTCGGCGGCCGCGTCGGCGGCCTGGGGGGAGTCCGGGCCGAAGCGCTGCAGGTCGTAGTCCAGGTGCGGTACGTAGACCAGGGTGAGGTCGGGGCGGTGGTCCCGGAGGATCTGCCGGGAGGCGCCGACGATCCACTGCGAGGAGGGCAGTCCGGCCGTCGGCCCCCAGTAGGTGAAGAGCGGGAACTCGCCGAGCCTGGCCGTGAGTTCGTCGTGCAGGCCGGGCGGCCTGGTGTAGCAGTCGGGCTCCTTGCGGCCGTCCGCGTAGTAGATCGGGCGGGGGGTGACCGTCCAGTCCACGTCGGCGCCCATCGCGTACCACCAGCAGACGTTGGCGACGGTGTACCCGGGTTTGCGCCGGCGGGCGGCGTCCCACAGTTTGTCGCCGCCGACCAGGGCGTTGTGCTGGCGCCACAGCAGCACCTCGCCGAGGTCGCGGAAGTACCAGCCGTTGCCCACGACGCCGTGGCCGGCGGGGAGTTCGCCGGTGAGGAAGGTGGACTGGACGGAGCAGGTGACGGCGGGCAGGACGGTGCCGAGCGGGGCGCTGAAGCCGCGGTCGGCGAGTCCGGCGAGGGTGGGCATGTGGCGGAGCAGGGCCGGGGTGAGCCCGACCACGTCCACCACCAGCAGCCGTTTCATGAGTCCGTCTCCTTGAGTCCCAGGCGCTGCAGTTCGACGCGCGTCCAGTCGAGTTCCTCGGCGATTCCGCCGACCGGGTCGGGTGCCCCGGCGGTTGCACCGGCCGTGCGGGCTGCGGCGGACGCGTCGGGCGCCCGCCGTTCCGGGCCGGGCGGCAGCACCGGCCAGGTGTAGGTCTCGACCTCGATGTGGTCGACCGCCGCCCTGGGGCCGCCCAGCAGCAGGCCGAGCGTCTCCCGGAGCACCGGGCCGGTGCTCGCCAGCGGCGCGGCCGGTCCGGCACCCAGCGGGACGTGGAAGTGGACCCGCCAGGGGTGCTCCCCCGGCAGCGGATCCGGCCCGGCCAGGGCCTGGTCCAGGTCGTCCCGGCGCAGCAGGCCGTCCGCGCCGGGCTCGCGGGTCTGGTGCAGGAACCGCGGCTCCGCGTACGGCTCCAGGGCGGTGCGCCCGGCGGCGCTGCGCGGGCGGTCCGCGACGAGGGCGGCGGACGCCTGCAGCTTGACCACCTCCAGGCCGGCCGCGGCGAGCCGGTCGAGCGCGGCGGCCGGCTCCTCGTGCTCGACCGCGAGGTGACAGGCGTCCAGGCAGACGCCCAGGTGCGGGCCGGCCGCGTCGGCGAGCTCGCGGACGGCGTCGGCCGTCGACTCGACGACGCAGCCGGGTTCGGGCTCGAACCCGACCCGCAGGAGGCGCCCGGTGCTCCCGGAGATCCGGGCGAGCTCCCGGGCGAGCCGGTCGAGCTGCCGGCGGGCCGGGTCGGCGTGCCGCGGCGTCCAGTCGGCGCGCCAGCCGAGCGGGAGGGTGGAGATGCTGCCGCGCCGGGCGTCGTCCGGGAGGAGTTCGGTGAGCACCCGGGCCAGGTCCAGGGTGTAGCGCAGGCGTTCCGGGTCGGCCCAGTCCGGCCGGTACACCCGGTGCTTGACGACGGCCCCGCCGAAGCCGCGGTAGGGGAAGCCGTTGAGGGTCACCACCTCCAGGCCGCGGGCGTCGAGGTCGGCGCGCAGGCGGCGCAGCGCGGCGCCGTCGGCGAGGAGTTCGTCCAGGACGGGGCGGGCCAGCCAGAGGCCGAGGCCGAGCCGGTCGACGCCGAGGCGTTCGCGGACCGGCTCGCCGTACCGGCCGAGCTGGTCCCGGACCCCGGCCAGGTCCTCCGCCGGGTGGACGTTGGTGCAGTAGGCGAGGTGGACGGTGGTGCCGTCCGGGTGCCGGAAGCGCACGGGCTACCGCACCGCCCCGGGCGCGGGTGCGCCGCCGCGCAGGACGGAGTTGCCCTCGTGGAGTCCGGTGGCGTCGACGGCCGGCTCGCTGAGGTCGAGGCGGCCGCTCTGCCCGTAGAAGGCCACCGGGTTCTCCCAGAGCACCTGCTCGACGTTGGCCTCGGTGAACCCGGCGAGGAGCATGGTGTCGCCGACCTTCCGGGTCTTCAGCGGGTCGCTGTTGCCCCAGTCCGCCGCGGAGTTGACCAGCATCCCGGTGAGGCCGTACTCGGCGAGGATCGCGGCCATCCGGGGCTCGTCCATCTTGGTGTCCGGGTAGACGGAGAAGCCGGCCCAGCAGCCGGAGTCCCGCACCATGGCGACGGTGACCTCGTTGAGGTGGTCCAGGACGACCAGCGCGGGGTCGATGCCGGACTCGCGCACCACGTCCAGGGTGCGGCGGGTGCCGGCCGCCTTGTCGCGGTGCGGGGTGTGCACCAGCACCGGCAGGTGGTGCTCCACCGCGAGGGCGAGCTGGGCGGCGAGCGCCTCGTCCTCCTCGGCGGTCATCGAGTCGTAGCCGATCTCGCCGATCGCCACGACCTGGTCCTTCTCCAGGTAGCGCGGGAGCAGGTCCAGGACCTCGCGCAGCCGCGGGTCGTTGGCCTCCTTGGGGTTGAGGGCGAGGGCGCAGTGGTGCCGGATGCCGAACTGGGCGGCCCGGAAGGGCTCCCAGCCGATCAGGGCGTCGAAGTAGTCGACGAAGCTGCCGACGCTGGTCCGCGGCTGGCCGAGCCAGAACGACGGCTCCACCAGGGCCCGTACGCCCGCGGCGCTCATCGCCGCGTAGTCGTCGGTGGTCCGGGAGGTCATGTGGATGTGCGGGTCGAAGATGCGCATGGCGGTGGGTTCCTTCGGTGCGGGGAGGCCGGGCGGGTCAGGACACTCGGTGGGCGTGCAGGACGGACTCGATGTCGGCCGGCACGGCCCGGCCCGCGGCGCGCCGCTCGGTGCCGAAGTCGTCCAGCATCCGCAGGAGTTCGGTGTCCGCACGGTCGGCCAGGCCGGCCACCAGGGCCAGCGGGACGCCGGTGAAGACGCACTTGAGCACGGCCTGCCGCCAGGCGGCCTGGTCCAGCCGGCGGGCGGCGTAGTCGCCCAGCGCGGCGGCGATCAGGCGCAGGTCGTTGGTGCGCAGGGCGTCCCGGACCAGGGGCAGCGCGCCGTCGCCGAGGCCGTACGGGCCCGCCCCGGGCAGCTGCTCGTCCGTGGTGCGGTGGTCGAGCACGCTCAACGCGCGCAGCACGGCCCGGCGTTCGGCGGTGTCGCCGCCCCGGTACAGCGCGGTCAGTTCGGCCACCAGTGCCTCGCCGCGCAGCGGCAGGGCCGCGAGCAGCAGGGTGCGGACGGCGTCCTCGACCTGCCAGCGGGCCAGTGGGTGGTCGGCTCCGCCGTCGCGGCCGGCCGGCTGCAGGTCGCCCCGGCCGCCGTGCCGGGCGGCGCCCGGGAAGGCCGTGCGGACCGCTTCCGGTCCGGCGGCCGCCGCGGCCAGCCGCCCGCGCAGCCAGTCGTCGGCCTGCGGCGTCAGCCGGTCGGCCAGCGCCTCGCGCAGCCGGGTCGTGCTCCATTCGGGTTCCGTCATCGCGCCGTCTCCATCGTCATCGCGGGCCGGGCGGCGGCCGCGCGCAGGAATTCCAGTGAGCGCCGGGCCACGCCGGGGCCGTCGTGGCTGTGCCGCGGCAGTTCGACGCTGATCAGCCCGCGGTAGCCTGCCGCGCCGAGGGCGGCCAGCACCGGCGGGAAGTCGATCTCGCCGTGGCCGAACTCCAGGTGCTCGTGCCGGCCGCGCCGCATGTCCTCGATCTGGACGTTGACCAGCCGGTCGGCGACCAGGTCGACGCACTCCGGGACGGACCGCGGCTCCAGGCAGCGGCAGTGGCCGATGTCCAGGGTGATCCCGAGCCGGCCCGGCGCGCCGGCCCCGTCCAGCCGGGCCAGCAGCCGCCGGGCGGAGTCGAGGGTGTCCACGAACATGCCGGGTTCGGGTTCGATGCCGACCACGACCCGCTGCTGCTCGGCGGCCCGCAGCACCGGCTCGCAGCCGCGCAGCAGCCGCTCCCACAGCAGCCCTTCCGGGACGCCGGCGGGGGCGGTGCCGCTCCAGAACGAGACCGCCTCGGCGCCCAGTTCGGCGCCGATCCGCACCGCGGTGGTCAGCAGCCGCACCCGGCGTTCGGCGCCCTCGTCACTGAGCATGGTCGGCTGGTGCTTGCGGCGGGGGTCGAGCAGGTAGCGGGCGCCGGTCTCGACGACCACGGCCAGTCCGAGCCGTTGGAGCAGCGCCGCCGTCCGTTCCACCTCGTGGACGAGGCCGGGGGCGAGCGGGTCGAGGTGGGCGTGGTCCAGGGTCAGCGCGACCCCGTCGTAGCCGAGGTCGGCGAGCAGGCGCAGCGCGTCCGGGAGCCGGTTGTCGGTGAGTCCGTTGGTGCCGAAGCCGAAGCGCGGGGGCGGCGGCCCGGGGTGCCGGTGCGTCATGTCGGGGACACCTTCCGGGCGAGGCGGCGGGCCAGCGACACGGCGAGGACGGGCGCCAGGGCGACGCCGCGGGCGCCGGCGGCGGCGGACAGCGCGGCCTGCAGCGGCGCCATCGCGTGGATGCCGGCCCCGACGGCCCGGCGGACCCGCACCGGGGAGGGCGCCCGGACGGCGGCGAGCTGGGCCGGGGCGGCGGTGGCGAGGTAGCCGGCGGTGAGCAGGCCGGTCAGCGCCCGCCCGGCGGCTCCCCGGCGGCGGCCCAGGGCGAGGACCGTCCCGGCGACAAGGCCGCCGGCCGCCAGGGTGGCCCGGGGCAGGGCGGGGGTGGCGCCGTGGACCTCGCGCCGGCTGAGCACGGTCAGCGCCGCGGTGTGCCCGGCCAGCACCAGCGCGGACGGCAGGGCCGCGCGGACCCGGCCGCTGCCGGCGGCGCCGGAGAGCACGTCCAGGCCGCGGGCGGCCGCCATCGCGGCCGGTCCGGCCGGGGTGTCCTTGAGCACCAGGTCGTAGAGCCAGACGGTGCCGGCCAGCGGGACGGCCACCCGCAGCGCGGCGGCGCCGCCCGCGGCCGAGGCCAGGGCGAGCCCGGCGGCGGTGAGGCCGGTGGCGACGGCCAGCGCGGTCCCCGGGGTGACCCGCCCGGACGGGATCGGGCGCTCGGGCCGCTCGACGGCGTCCAGCTCGCGGTCGGCGTAGTCGTTGAGGGCCATCCCGCCCCAGTAGAGGCAGACCGAGGAGGCGGCCCGCAGGGCGGTGCGCGGCCCGGTGGGCAGGCCGGCCGCGGCGGCGCCGAGCAGGACGTCGCCGGGCACGGAGAGCGCGGCGGGCGCGCGGACCAGCTCCAGCAGGTCGCCCACCCCGGTCGGTGCGGGCCCGGCCGCCGGGCCGGTGGCGGCGCCGACCGCCCCGGGCCCGGCCAGGAGGAGGCTCACCGCACCGCCTCCGGTCCGAGCGCCCAGTCGCGCAGCCGCTGGTACTGCGCGGCGAGTTCGTGGGTGGTGCCCGCGACCGGGTCCTTGAAGAAGAACCCCAGCTCGGCGACCGGCCCCGCCACGCCGCGGCGGTGGGCGAGCGCCGCGAACCGGGCCAGGTCGAGGACCAGCGGCGCGGCCAGCGTCGAGTCGCAGCCCTCCCAGGTGAACTGGAGCGTCATCCGCACCCCGAGGAAGCCCTCGAAGCCGATGTGGTCCCAGGCCGTCTTCCACTCGCCGAGCGCCGGCACGTTGTGGATGTGCACGCCGCCCTCGACGGGGTGGCCGAGCGTCTCCTCCAGGACGCGCCGCTTGGAGCCGACCTTGCTGCGGGCCCGGTCCGGCTCGGCGAGGGCCGCGCCGTCGCCGCCGCCCAGCAGGTTGGTGCCGGACCAACTGCGCACCCGCAGCGCCCGTTTGGCGAACATCGGGGCGAGCACCGACTTGACCAGGGTCTCCCCGGTCTTGCCGTCGCTGCCCGCGTACGGCAGGCCGTTCTCCCGGGCGATCGCGTCCAGGGCGGGGATCCGGGCCCCGGTGGACGGGGTGAAGTCCACGTAGGCGCAGCCCTCCAGCAGGGCCGCGTACGCGTAGACCGCGCTGTAGGGCAGCGGGGCGCGGCCCGCGGCGAGGGCCTCGCGCAGGGCGCCGGGCGTGGCCCAGGCGGGGTCGGGGTCGGTGCTCGGCTCGGTGGTGGCGACGTTGACCACGACGACCCGGTCGAGGCGGTGGCGGTTCCGGAAGTCCCGGAGGTCCGCGGCGAGCCGGTCGACCAGTTCGGCCTGCGGGAGGTCGTCCCCGGTGGGGACGGTCCGGATCTCTTCCTCGGCGGCGGCCAGTTCGGCCGCCAGCGGCGGCAGCAGGACGCCCGGCAGCACGCCGGCGTCGACGAGCCGTTCGGCGCGTTTGGCCAGCGGTTCGGTGGCGGTGTCGTGCCCGCCGAAGACCAGCCCGTCGAAGCCGGGCAGGTCCAGTTCCGCGAAGTCCGGCAGGCTGCTGACGCAGCCGGTCGGTTCGGCGAGCCCTGCCGCGATCGCCGCCGCGCCGACCACCGCGGTGGTCGCCACCGATCCGCGGGCCCCGACCAGCCAGACGCCGGTCCTGTGCTGTTCCGTGTTCATCCTGGTCCTTCCGCTGCTGGGACCGCCGCCGGAACGGCCGGGAGACGAAGGCCTGCTCCCCGGGGGTGCGCCCCCGGGGAGCAGGCCCCGTTCCCTGCCCGACGGCTGCGACTGCCCGTCAGATGCCGGGCGGGTAGGGGAAGCTGTCGTAGGCCGCGTCGATCTCCTCCGGCGACTTGTGCAGCCAGGTGCGGCGCAGCGAGCGCAGCACCTCCGGGGCGAGGGGCTCGGCCACGGTGTCCGTCTTGGGCTTGGCGGTGGACTGCACGGCCCAGGAGAGCGCGATCAGCGGGTCGACCTCGGCCCAGCGGTCCGCGTCGATGTCCAGGAACTGCATGGCGCGGACGAAGCCGTGCCAGGCGTGGAAGCCGACCGGCGGGTTGCCGTTCATGATGTGGGTCCGGCCGCCGGGGTTGCGGCGCGGGTCGTACAGCACGCCCTGGCCGAAGTCGACGAAGGCGCTGATCATCCGGTGCCGGTCGTGCGGGAAGAAGGTGTCGATGACGCCGAGCTGGGCCGTGGAGATCACGGTCAGCGCGTCCTTGAGCGGGCGGACCATGGCGATGAAGCTGCCCGGGTACGTGCCGGCCTTGCGCTGGTCCTGGTAGGCCTTGACGATGGCCACCTCGAAGTCCTTGCCGAGCGCCGCCGCCAGCTGCCCGTAGGCGGCCTTGATCTCGGGGGTGGCCTTGAACCACAGCACCTCGTCGTACTGGTACCAGAACTCGTTGGCGTACGGGTCGCCGAGCATCCCGGGGACGTCGGGGAGGACGACGCGGTCCCGGCGGCGGGCCGGGGCGGCGGTGCCGGACGCCGCGGTCGCGGAGGCCGGGGCCGCGGACGCCGGGACGGCGGCGACGGCCAGGCCCGCACCGGCCAGGGTGACCGCGCCGGCGGAGAGTTTGAGCATGCGCCGACGGTCGATGGGCTGGGACACGGAGGTCTCCTCGTGTGGGACGTGCGGGCCGGGCGCCCGGGGCGCTCCGGTCCTGCTGTGGTCCGTGGACTTTCGACTGCGCTGCGAGTCCCTGGCCGCCGGCACGGGCCTGCCGCCCGGCAGCGGGGACGGGCCGGGGATCCCGGCCTGCGCTGATGGTGCTTCGGAGCCTAGGAACGCCGGCTATACGGCGTCCATATAGCCGGCGGCGGCGGGTTCCCCCACCGGGAGGTCCGCCTCCGGCGCCCGGTCGGGGTGCCGCAGCGCCGGGCTGACCACCGCGAACAGCGCGAGCACGGCCATCGCGGCGGCGATCGCGCCGAGCGTGCGGGTGACGCCCAGGCCGTCCAGCAGGTAGCCGCCGGCCAGCGCGCCGAAGGAGCCCGTCCCGAAGGCGAGCAGCTGGATCAGGCTGCTGACCCGGCCCTGCATCCGTTCCGGGGTGATCGTGACCTGGTAGACGCCGCCGGCCACGTTGGTCAGCCCGCCGACGTAGGCCATCGCGGCCATCACGGCGCCCAGCAGCACCGGGGAGCCGGTGAGGGCGAGGACCGGGACGAGGACGGCCCACAGCGCGGTGCCGCCGGCCACCACGGCGCGCAGCGGCACCCTCCGGGCCACCCGCATGCCGGTGAGCGCGCCGACGGTGCCGCCGATGCCGCCCGCGGCGGTGACCAGCCCCAGGGTGGTGGCCGAGCCGCCGTTCTCCCGGACGATCAGGACGAGGGCGAGGCTGATCACCTGGAACAGCAGGTTGGTCCCGGCGATCAGGCTGACCAGGACGCGCAGGAAGCGGCGCCGCCACGTCCAGACCAGCCCTTCGCGCAGTTCCGCGACGAGCGGGGCCCGCGGGCCGTCCGGTTCGCTCTGCAGCCTGGTCCTGATCGGCAGCAGGGCGAGCAGCGACAGCACGTGGGTGACGGCCGAGAACAGGAAGGGCGCCCACCGGGCCGCGGTGTAGAGCAGGCCGCCGAGCGGCTGGCCGAGCAGCCCGGCGGCGCGCCACCTGGCCTCGTTCTGGCCGAGCGCGGCCGAGAGCTGCTCGGCGGGCACCACGTGCCGCACGGCCGCGCGTTCGGCGAGCTGGTAGAAGACCGCGAGGGTCGACTCCGCGAAGGCCGCGGCCACCAGGTGGGCCAGGCCGATCCGGTCGGCGAGCACCGCCGCGGCGACGCTGCCCGCGACCAGCACCGCACCGATGTCGCACACGATCATCAGTCGGCGCCGGTCCCAGCGGTCCACCAGCGCTCCGGCGGGCAGCTGCACCAGGAGGTTGGGCAGCAGGCCCGCGAAGCCGACCAGGCCGGCGTCGCGGGCCTCGCCCGTCTTCCACAGCACCAGGAAGGGGTACGCCACGACGCAGGCCCGCGCGCCGAGCAGGGTGAGGCCGACGCCTCCCCACAGCAGCAGGAAGTCGCGGTTGCGGCGCAGCGGTGCGGGCGCCGCGTGCCCGGCCCCGGCGGAGGGGTCCGCCGGGTCGCTCATCCGCGGGGCTCGATGTCCCGGGCGGCGCAGCTCCACTCCAGGACGGCCATGGCGCTGTGCATCTTGTTCTCGGCCTGCCGGAACGCCAGGCTCGCCGGGCCGTCGAGCACCTCCGCGGTGACCTCCTCGCCGCGGTGGGCGGGCAGGTCGTGCAGGAGGACGGCGTCCGGGCTGTGCTTCCACAGGTCGGCGGTGACCCGGAACGGTTCGAACAGGGTGCGCCAGTCGGGGTCGGGCTTGCTGGTGCCGGTGGTCTGCCAGCGCGTGGTGTAGACGGCGTCGAAGGGCTCTCCGAGGTCGTCGAGGTCGTGGCGTTCGGTCACCTCCGCGCCGCAGCGGGCGGCGTGGGCGGTGGCCCGGGCCAGTACGTCGGCGGCCAGGCCGTAGCCGGGCGGGGTGCGCAGCTCCAGCCGGGCGCCCGGGAAGCGGGCGAGGGCCAGGGCCAGGGCGGCGGCCGAGTTGTTGCCCTCGCCGAGGTAGAGCACCCGCAGGCCCTCGATCCGCCCGAAGCGGCCGAGCAGGGTGGCCAGGTCGGTCAGCGCCTGGGTGGGGTGCTCGTCGGCGGTCATCGCGTTGACGACGGCCAGCCGGCCGTCCTCGGCCCAGCCGCGCAGTTCGGCCGGGTCGCCGGTGGTGCGGGCGACCAGGACGTCGAGCATCCCGGCGAACACCCGGCCGGTGTCCTGCACCGTCTCGCCGGTGTTGGTCTGCAGGTCGCCCGGCCCGTAGGCGATGACCTGGGCGCCGAGGCGCAGGGCCCCGGCGGAGAAGGCGGTGCGCGTGCGGGTGGAGGTCTTGGCGAAGTACGCGCCGGCGATCAGGCCGCTCAGCGGCCGCCCGGCGCCGGCCCGGCCGGCCGCGAACTCCGCGCCGCGGCGGGCGAGGTGGCGGAGTTCGGCGTCGGTGAGGTCGTCGAGGGACACCAGGCTGCGCCTGGACTGCGTCCTCGGTATCTCGGGTGTCGCGAGTGTCTCGGGTGTCACGGGTATCGCGGGTGTCGCGGGTGTCACGGGTGTCTCCTTGCGGTCGGTGGGGGTGGGCCGCAGCGCCGGGGCGTCACCAGCGCGAGCCGAAGTGGGCGTCGTCGCCCTCGCCCGCCTCGATGACGGCCCGGGCGAGCTCCTTGCCGTTGTCGCCGTTGGTCAGCACCACGAAGCCGTTGCCGCCGTGCACCTGGGTCATGGTCATCGCGAAGTAGCCCTCGAACTCGCCGAAGACGCCGAAGTCGAGGTCCCCGGCGGTGGCGTCGATGACGGTGGACATGCCGTACATGGAGCCGGGGCTCGGCGTGAGCAGGTCCCGGGCGAGCGACGGGGTGAGCAGGACCGGTTCGTCGTCGAGGTACGCGCGGCGGATCTCGGCGGCGGCCCGGGCGAGGTCGGTCGCGGTGGTCCACAGGCCGCCGCCGGCCACCGACGGGTGGATCGGCAGCCCGACCGGGACGGGCCGGCCCGCGGTGTCGTGGCCCTGGGCGACCGGCCGCCGGGAGCGCAGTCCGAAGCCCCAGTCGTAGCGGCTGCCGGTCATCCCGAGCGGCAGGAACACCCGGCTGCGCATCAGCTCGGGGAACGCCAGGCCGGTGAGGTCGGTCAGGACCTGCTCCAGCAGCAGGTAGTTGAGCTTGTTCTTGCGGAACAGCTCGCCGGGGCGGTGCTCGAAGGCGGGCTCCGGGGTCCGGGAGGGGTGCTCGCCGCGCAGCGCCTGCAGGACGGTGGGCACCTCGTCGCCGGGCCGGTACGGCTCGTGCGCCGGTTCGAGCGCCAGGCCGGAGGTGTTGAGCAGCAGCCGGCGCAAGGTGACCGGGCCGACGGCGGCGGGCACCCGCCAGTCGCGCAGGTACGCGTTGACGTCGGCGTCGAGGTCCAGCAGCCCTTCGGCGGCGAGGGCGAGCGTGCCGAGCGCGGTGATGTGCTTGCTGACCGAGGCGACCTTGAACGGGGTGTCCGCGGTGACCCGGTCGGTGCTGCCGGCGGCGACCACGCCGTGCGTCTCCAGCCCGGCGAGTTCGCCGTCGCGCAGCAGGGCCACGCTCATCCCGGGGACGCCGTGCCGTTCCATCAGCCCGGCGTACGGGGAGGCGGCGGGCGCCCGGCGGGGCCGGTGCCCGGCGGACTGCCCGGCGGGCCCCTCCGGGGCGGGCTCCGCGGCGGACCCGGAGGCGGACTCGGGGGCAGACCCGGAGGCGGACTCGGGGGCGGTGAGGGTCACGGCGAGCTCCTCGATCGAGGCGGTCTGGTAGAGCATCCGCAGGGTCAGCGGCAGGCCCGCGGCGCGCGCCTGCTCCATGACGCGCAGCACGGTCATCGAGTCCCCGCCGAGCTCGAAGAAGCTGTCCCGCGCACCGACCCGCTCCAGTCCGAGGACGTCCCGCCAGATCTCCGCCAGCTGCCGCTCGACCGGCGTGCGCGGCGCCACGAACTCCTCGCCGGCCCACGAGTCCTCGCGGTCGGGCGCGGGCAGCGCGGCGTGGTCGAGCTTGCCGTTGACGCTGAGCGGGATCCGCTCCAACGGGACGAAGGCGGCGGGGACCATGTACGCGGGCAGCCGCTCGGCGCAGTGCGCCGCGAGTTCGGTCCCGGTCGCGGCGGCCCCGGCCTCGGGCACGTAGTAGGCGACCAGCCGGCGCGGTCCGTTGCCCGGGGCGGTGGCGGTGACCACGGCCTCGCGGGCGGCCGGGTGCTCGGTGAGCACGGCCTGGACCTCGCCGGGTTCGATCCGGTAGCCACGGATCTTCAGCTGCTCGTCGACCCGGCCGAGGAACTCCAGCTCGCCGTCGGGCAGCAGCCGGGCCTGGTCACCGGTGGCGTACATCCGGCTGCCGGGCGCGCCGTACGGGTCCGGCAGGAACCGCTCGGCGGTCAGCGCCGGCCGGCCGAGGTAGCCGCGGGCCAGGCCGGGGCCGGCCAGGTGCAGCTCCCCGGGCACGCCCACCGGCACGATCCGGCCCTCCGGGTCGAGGACGTACACCCGGGTGTCGTCGATCGGCCGGCCGAGCGGGATGCCGCCGGCCAGGTCGAGGTCGGCGGCCCCGATCGGGCGGTAGGTGGCGTGCACGGTGGCCTCGGTCGGCCCGTACGCCTGGGCGAGCGCGGTGGCCTCCGGGGAGCGGACCGCCGTCCACTCGGCGAGGTCGGAGGCGGCGAGCCGGTCTCCGCCGAAGACCACGGTGCGCAGGGCGAGCGCGTCGAGCACCGCCCGGTCGCCGTCGGCCGCCGCGACCAGCGCGCGGAACGCCACCGGCGAGATCGACACGTGGGTGGTCCGGCTCTCCGTCAGGAGCGCGAGCAGTGCGCGGGGTTCGCGCGCCGTCGCGGACGGCACGACGACGATCCGCCCGCCGTGCAGCAGCGCGCCCCACATCTCCCAGACCGAGACGTCGAAGGCCGCGGAGTGCAGCAGGGCCCACGTCTGGTCGGCGTCGAACGGGCAGCGCCCGGCCGTCGCCCGGTACAGGCGCAGCAGGTTGGCGTTGGTGAGGCCGACGCCCTTGGGCTTCCCGGTGCTGCCGGAGGTGTAGATGACGTACATCAGGTTGTCCGGCCCGGCGGCGGGCGCCGGGTCGGTGGCCGGCCGGGCGGCGATCTGCCCGGCGTCCCCGTCGAGCAGCACCCGGGCGGCGGCGGACGGGACCCGGTCGGCGTGCTCGGCGCGGGTCACCACCAGCGGGTTCCCGGCGTCCTGCGCCATGTGCGCCAGCCGGGCCGGCGGCTGGTCCGGGTCGAGCGGCAGGTAGGCCCCGCCGGCCTTCAGGACGGCGAGCAGGACGGTGACCAGCTCGGTGCCCGGCGGCAGCAGCACGCCGACCACCGACTCGGGCCCGACGCCGAGCGACCGCAGGTGGTGCGCCAGGCGGTTGGCCCGCGCGTTCAGTTCGCCGTAGCCCAGCCGGTCCTGGCCGTGCTCGACCGCGACGGCCTCCGGGGTGCGGGCGGCCTGCGCCTCGAAGGCGGCGGCCGCGGTGCCCCGGACGGGCTCGGTGGCGAGCGGGCCGTTCCAGGGGCCGAGTACCGACTCCCGTTCCCCGGCGGGCAGGTAGGCGGCGAGCGCGTCGCCGTCGGTGTCCCCGACCATCGCCTCCAGCACCGACCGGTACATCGCGGCCAGCCGCTCGGCGTGCGCGCGGCTCAGCGCGTGGGTGTGGGTGCGCAGGGTGTAGTAGCCGGGCGTGGTCGGCACGCCGAGGGCGAAGTCGGTGCTGTCGTCGCCCTCGCCGGCGTCGAGGTCGACCAGGTCGGCGTCCATCTGCTCGAAGTCCTGGAAGGTGAAGAGGACGTCGACCAGGCGCTCCCCGCCGCCGAACTCCCGCTGGATCACCGGCATCGGGTACCGCCGGTGCGGCCACTGCTCCAGCTCCCGGGCGAACACCCGGCGGACCAGCTCGCGCCACGTCCGGGCGCCCCGGTCGAAGCCGAACGGCAGGCTGTTCAGCTGCATGCCGTGGACGCGTTCGGCACCCCGCACCTCCGGCCGGGCGCTGTACACCAGGCCGGTGGAGAACGCCGGGGCGTCGGTCAGCTGGCTCATCACCTTCAGGTGCGCCGCGTGCAGCACGCTCTTCAGGGACACCCCGGCCTCGCTGGCCAGCGCCCGCAGCCCGGCTTCGAGGTCCCGGTGCATCACGTACAGGTGGTAGTCCTCGCGCGGCCGGGTGAGGTCGGCCCAGTCCTGGGGGAAGCCGAAGCGCGGGTAGCGGGCGGCGTGGTCGCGCCAGTACTCGCGGTCCTCGGCGGAGTCCAGGGCGCGCCGTTCGGCGGCGATGAAGTCGGCGTACCGGACGGGGGGCGGGGTGTCCGCCGCGACCGGCCGGCCGTCGCGCAGCCGCCGGTAGTCCTCCAGCAGCTCCATCACCAGGTTGTGGAAGGTCCAGCCCTCGGTGATGCCGTGGAACTGGGTGAAGGCCAGCCGCCAGTCGTGCTCGCCCTCCAGCAGGGCGGCGACCCGCACCAGCGGCGCCCGGGTCAGGTCGAACAGCTCGGCCCGCTCGCGGGCCGTGTGGTCGTCCAGTGCGCTGCGCCGGGCCCGGTCGTCGAGCTCCCGGTGGTCCAGCACCGCCACCGGGACCGGCGCCTGCGCGTGCACCAGTTGCAGCGGCAGCGAGTACCCGGAGACGTGCAGCGAGGTGCGCAGGATCTCGTGCCGCGCGGTGGCCGCCCGGACGGCGCCGCGCAGCGCCTCGGCGTCGAACGGCGCGTCGTCGCGGATCTTGAGCACCGTGACGTTGTGGTAGCTGTTCCGCTCGTCGTCGGCGAGCATCTCGACCAGCATGCCGACCTGGACCTGCGACATCGGGTAGGCGTCGGTGACGCCCGCCGGCAGCAGCTCGCGGTCGGCCGGGCCGATCAGCTCGAAGGGTTCGACCGGCCGTTCGGCGGCGACGTGGGAGCGGCCCGCCAGCGAGGCGGCCAGCGCGGCCACCGTGCGGTGCTCGAAGACGTCGCGCACCGACACGTCCAGCCCCACCGCCCGCAGCGAGCCGACCAGCACGACCGCGCGGATGGAGTGGCCGCCGAGGTCGAAGAAGCTGTCCTCGACCCCGACCCGGTCCGTCTCCAGCACCTGGGCCCAGGCCGTGGCGAGCTGCTCCTCCAGCGGGTTGCGCGGCGAGACGTACGCCCGGCCGCCCGCGGCGCCGCCCTCGTCCGGGGCGGGCAGCGCGCGGCGGTCGACCTTGCCGTTGCGGTTGAGCGGGATCCGCTCCAGGGAGGTGAACGAGGCCGGGACCATGTGCTCCGGGAGCAGGCCGGCGCAGTGCGCCCGCAGCGCCTCGGCGCCGGACCGGCCGTCCTCCCCGGCCGGGACCCAGTAGGCCGCCAGCCGGAGGTCCCCGTTGGCCGCGCGGTGGGCGACGACGGTCGCGTCCGCCACCCCGGGGTGGGCCAGCAGCACGCTGCGGATCTCGCCGGGCTCGATCCGGTGGCCGCGGATCTTCACCTGGTCGTCGGCCCGGCCGACGAAGTCCACCACGCCGTCGGCCGTCAGCCGGGCGAGGTCCCCGGTGCGGTACAGCCGCGCGCCGGGCGGGCCGTACGGGTCGGGCAGGAAGCGCTCGGCGGTGAGGTCCGGCCGGCCGGCGTAGCCGCGGGCCACGCCCTCGCCGCCGACGTACAGCTGGCCGACCACGCCGACCGGCACCGGCTCCAGCGCGTCGTCCAGGACGTACATCCGCAGGCCCGGCAGCGGGCGGCCGATCGGCACCACGTCGACCGGCTGCGGGCGGTCCACCGGCAGGATGCTGGTGCCGACCGACGCCTCCGTCGGGCCGTACTCGTTGATCAGCCGGCCGGTGCCCAGCAGCCCCAGCCAGTGGTCGGCCGACCGGCCGGGGAAGGCCTCGCCGGCCACCACGACCACCTCGGCCAGCGCCTCGGCCTGCCGCTCGTCCAGCTGCCGGGAGAGGATCTCCAGGTGGCCCGGGGTGAGCTTGAGGAAGCTGAACGGGCCTGCGGCGACGAGCAGTTCGCCCAGCCGGTCGAGCGGGAGGTCCTGCGGGAGCAGATGGACCCGCTGCCCGGTGACCAGCGGCGCCCAGAGGTTGGGCACCACCAGGTCGAAGGCGACCGAGGAGAACAGCGCCCCGCCACCGCGGCCCCGCCCGGACAGGTCGGCGGCCGCCCAGCGGACGTGGTTGGCCAGGCCGTGGTGGTGCACCTGGACGCCCTTGGGGGTGCCGGTCGAGCCGGAGGTGAAGATGACGTACGCCAGCCCGGCCGGGTCGGCGCCCTGCCCGGTCCGCCCGGCGGGCAGGGCGGCCAGCGCCGCGCGCTCCGGCTCGGCGTCCAGCACGACCACCGGCCGCCCGGCCGCACCGGACACCGCGTCCCGGTACGCCTCCTGGGTCAGCACGGCGCGGACCCCGGCCGTGGCCAGCATGGCGCCGATCCGCTCGCCCGGGTGGCCCGGGTCCAGCGGGAGGTAGGCGCCGCCGGCCTTCCAGACCGCCAGCAGGGCCGTCAGCAGGTCCGGGCCGCGGTCCAGCAGGACGCCGACCACGGACTCCGGGCCGACGCCCAGGCCCCGCAGCCGGTGGGCCAGCCGGTTGGCGGCGGCCTCCAGTGCGGCGTACGTGGTGGCGCCCTCGGCAGCCTCGCCGAAGGTCAGCGCCACCGCGTCCGGCGTCCGGTCGGCCTGCGCCTCGAAGAGGTCCAGCACGCTTCCCGGGGCGCCCCCGGCGGGGGCGGAGGTGTTGAACCCCCGCAGCACCGTCTCCCGCTCGCCGGCCGGGAGGCGGGCGGCGAGCGCGTCGCCGTCGAAGTCGGCGGCCATCGCCTCCAGCACCGACCGGTACATCCCGGCCAGCCGCTCGGCGTGCGCCCGGGTCATCGCGTGGGTGTGCGACATCAGGACCAGGTTGCCGCCCAGCACGAGGGTGGCGAGCGCGAACTCGGTCAGGCTGTCGTCCACGCTGGCGCCGGCGTCGACGAGGTCGGTGTCGACCTGGTGGAAGTCCAGGTAGCTGAAGCGGATGTCGAGCAGCCGCGGCCCCTCGCCGAACTCCCGCTGGATCACCGGCATCGGGAACCGCCGGTGCGGCCACAGCTCCACCTCGCGGGCGAACACCCGGCCGACCAGCTCGCGCCAGGTCCGCGCGCCCCGCTCGTAGCCGAACGGCAGGCTGTTCAGGTACATCCCGTACACCCGCTCGGCGCCCTCCGCCTCCGGCCGGCCGTTGCAGACCAGGCCGGTGAAGAACGCCGGGGCGTCGGTCAGCTGGCTCATCACCTTGAGGTGCGCGGCGTGCAGCACGCTCTTCAGCGAGACGCCCTCCTCGGCGGCCAGCGCGCGCAGCCTGGCGTCCAGGTCCAGGTAGGGCACCTTGATCCGGTAGCTCTCCCGCGGCTCGTCCGCGCCGCCCGCCCAGGTGGCCGGCAGGCCGACCGGCTGGTGGTCGCGGACGGTCTCCTGCCAGTAGGCGCGGTCGTCGGCGGACTCCAGCGCCTGCAGCTCGGCGGCGATGAAGTCGGCGTAGCGGACGGCGGGCGGGTCGAACGGCACGGGCTCCGAGCCGTCGCGCACCTGCCGGTAGACCGCCAGGAACTCCATCAGGAGGGTGTGGAAGCTCCAGCCCTCCAGGATCGAGTGGCACTCGGTGAGCCCGAACCACCACGTCCGCTCGTCCACCGGGTGCGCGGAGACCCGCAGCAGCGGCGGGCTGGTGAGGTCGAACAGGGCGGCGCGCTCCCGCGCGGTGTGCGCCGCGAGTTCGCGCTGCTGCTCCTGCGCGTCCAGCCCGGACAGGTCGTGGATCAGCACCGGCATCCCGGCCTCGGCGTGCACCAGCTGCATCGGCACCGAGTAGCCGGAGACGGCGAACGCGGTCCGCAGCATCTCGTGCCGCGCGGTCACCACCCGGACGGCCTCGCGCAGCGCCTCGCCGTCGAACGGGCCGTCGTCGCGGATCTTGAACAGGGTGATGTTGTGGTACTTGTTCAGCTCGTCGTCGGCGAGCATCTCGACCAGCATGCCGAGCTGCACCTGCGACATCGGGTAGGCGTCGGTGACACCGGCCGGCACCCGCTCCCGGTCCGCCGCCGAGAGCAGCTCGAACGGCCGGACGAAGGTCTGCTCGACGGCCGCGGCCCGGCCCTCGGCGGACCGCGCCAGCGCGGCCACCGTACGGTGCTCGAAGACGTCGCGCACCGACACGTCCAGCCCGGCCGCCCGCAGCGCACCGACCAGCACCA
This sequence comes from Kitasatospora sp. NPDC101447, assembly GCF_044767225.1. NCBI lineage: Bacteria > Bacillati > Actinomycetota > Actinomycetes > Kitasatosporales > Streptomycetaceae > Kitasatospora > Kitasatospora sp. NPDC101447. Next base: position 1,000 of record NZ_JBIWNL010000027.1, on the reverse strand, counting down.
CACCGCGGATGGAGTCGCCGCCGAGGTCGAAGAAGTTGTCGTGGGCGCCGACCCGCTCGGTGCCGAGGACGTCCGCCCACACGGCCGCGACGAGTTCCTCGACCGGTCCGTCGGGGGCGACGAACTCCCCGCCCAGGGTGAGGGAGTGGCCCTCGGGGGCGGGCAGGGCGCGCTTGTCGAGCTTGCCGTTGGCGGTCAGCGGGAAGGCGTCGAGTTCCACGAAGGCCGCCGGCACCATGTAGGAGGGCAGCTGCTCCGCCACCCGGGCCCGCAGTGCGGCGGCGTCCGACCCGGCGTCGGCGGGCACCAGGTAGGCGACCAGCCGGCGGTCGCCGGGGACGTCCTCGCGGGCGAGGACGACGGCGTCCCGGACGGCCGGGTCGGCGGTCAGGACGGCGGCGATCTCGCCGAGTTCGATGCGGTAACCGCGGATCTTCACCTGGTCGTCGATCCGGCCGACGAACTCCAGCGAACCATCGGCCATCCGCCGCGCGAGGTCACCACTGCGATACAGACGCCCGCCCGCCGGACCGAACCGGTCCGGCACGAAACGCTCCGCCGTCAGAGCCGGACGCCCCAGATAGCCCCGCGCGACACCCGGACCACCCACATACATCTCACCCACCACACCGGGCGGAGCGACCTCACCGAACCGGTCCAGGACGTAGATCCGCAGATCACCCAGCGGCACACCCACCGGGTTCCCGGTGCCCGACAGGTCCTTGTCGGTGACCCGGTAGTACGTGGAGTGCACGGTCGTCTCCGTGATCCCGTACATGTTCACCAGCACCGGGCACTCCAGCCCCAACCGCTCCGCCCACGGCCGCAACTCACCGAACTCCAGCCGCTCACCCGCGAACACCACCACCCGCACCGCGAGCCGCCCGATCCGCTCGTCACCCTGGCCCGCCGCCGACACCAGCGCACGGAACGCCGACGGCGTCTGGTTCAACACCGTCACCCGGTGCTCCACCAACAGATCCAGGAAGTCCTCCGGCGA
>NZ_JBIWNL010000026.1:0-120860 GCF_044767225.1 Kitasatospora sp. NPDC101447 | reverse complement strand
ACATTCCGAACCCGGAAGCTAAGCCTCACAGCGCCGATGGTACTGCAGGGGGGACCCTGTGGGAGAGTAGGACGCCGCCGAACAATCATTCCAAAGAACCCCTGATCCACTCGGATCAGGGGTTCTTTGCATTTCCGGACACTGTGCCGGGCGCCGCTTTCAGACCTTCAGCTTGAAACCGACGTGCGACGGAACGAACCCGAGCCGCTCGTAGAAGCGGTGCGCGTCGGTGCGGGTGGCGTCGGAGGTGAGCTGGACGAGGTCGGCGCCGAGTTCGCGGGAGCGCCGGACGGCCCACTCGATCAGGACGGAGCCCAGCCCGTTGCCACGCTCGTCGGCGTGGATGCGGACGGCCTCGATGATCGTGCGGGTGGAGCCCTGTCGGGAGAGGCCGGGCACGACGGTGAGCTGCAGGGTGCCGACGGTCCGGCCGGCGCGGTCGGCGACGACCAGGTGCTGGTGCGGGTCGCCCTCGATGCGGGCGAAGGCGGTGCGGTAGGCGGTCAGGTCGTCGGGGCTCTCGCGGGTCGCGCCCAGCGGGTCGTCCGCGAGCATCGCCACGATGGCCGGGAGGTCCGCCCCGGTCGCCCGGCGGATCGTCAGATCGGTCGTGTCGTTCATGATCAGAGAATAGAAGCCTTTCCACGGTTCCCACCCGTCCCTGTCTACGCCCGTAGCGCCCCTGCACGGCCCTCCTGGGGGCCGATCAGGGCCGATCAGGGGTGGGCAAGGTCCCTGATGGCGTCGGGCCGGGGTGAGGCGGTGTCACGCCCCGGGCGGGGCACTGGTGATGACGGCGAAGACCGCGCCGTGCGGGTCGACCAGCTGGGCGAGGCGGCCGACGCCGTGGACGTCGGTGGCGGGGACCTTCACGGTCGCGCCGATGGTGGCGGCGATGGCGAGGCCGGCGTCCGCGTTGGGGACCTCGAAGTACGGGAGCCAGTGCGAGCCGGTGCCGGCGGCGGTCTGCTGGGGGCCGAGCTGGACGATGCCGCCGTGGGCGTCGTCGGTGCCGCCGCCCGCGGGGGTGAGGACGGTGTAGATCGAGCCGTCGAACGGGACGTCCTGCTCCTGCCAGTCGAAGACGGTGCGGTAGAAGGACTTGGCGAGTTCGGCGTCGATGCTGTGGCACTCGGCCCAGCAGAGGCTGCCCTCCTCGTCGACGACGTCCAGGCCGCGGGTGTCGTGCGGCTGCCAGACGGCGAAGTCGGCGCCGGTCGGGTCGGTGTAGCCGGCCATCCGGCCCGAGGTGAAGACGTCGAAGGGGGCGAACCGGACGCGGCCGCCGGCCTTCTCGACCAGTGCGGTGGTGCGGTCGGCGTCGGGGGTGGCGAAGTAGAGCGTCCAGCCCGGCAGGGCGCTCTCGTCGGTGAGCGGGCCGAGTGCGGCGACGATCCGGCCGTCGAGGCGGAAGAACCCGTAGCCGCCCGACTCGGGGCCGGCCGAGTCGAAGGTCCAGCCGAACAGCGCGGTGTAGAAGTCGACGGAGGCCCGGGTGTCGGGGCTGCTCAGGTCGAGCCAGTCGGGGGCGCCGGGGCGGAAGGCGGTGTTGAGCATGTCGGGCACTGCTCCTCGGACGGGCCGGGCCCGGGCGGGCGCGGTCGACGGTCCCCCTGCCTACTCACAGCCTGGCACCTCGGCGATGGCGCTGCACGGCAGGCTTCCGGCCCGGGATCCGGGCGTTCGCGGCTGTGGGCTTGTCGGGGCCGGGCGGTACCGTGCGTAGCGGAATGATCCACCCGTACCGGTCGAAGGGGGCCCGGTGAGCAAGCAGGCGCAGTCGGGACAGCAGCCGTTCCAGCTCGCGCAGGTCGAGGGGGTGCTGGAGCGGATCACCTACGCCAACGAGGAGACCGGCTACACGGTGGCCCGGGTCGACACCGGCCGGGGCGGGAACGACCTGCTGACCGTGGTGGGCGCGCTGCTGGGGGCGCAGGTCGGGGAGTCGCTGCGGCTGCACGGGCGGTGGGGCTCGCACCCGCAGTACGGGCGGCAGTTCACGGTGGAGAACTACACGACGGTGCTGCCGGCCACGGTCCAGGGCATCCGGCGGTACCTGGGCTCGGGGCTGATCAAGGGGATCGGGCCGCGGTTCGCCGAGCGGATCGTGGAGCGCTTCGGTGTGGACACCCTGGAGGTGATCGAGAACGAGCCGGGCCGGCTGATCGAGGTGCCGGGGCTGGGGCCGAAGCGCACCAAGAAGATCGCGGCGGCCTGGGAGGAGCAGAAGGCCATCAAGGAGGTGATGGTCTTCCTGCAGGGGGTCGGGGTGTCGACCTCGCTGGCGGTGCGGATCTACAAGCAGTACGGCGACGCGTCGATCGGCGTGGTGAAGAACGAGCCGTACCGGCTGGCGTCGGACGTCTGGGGCATCGGATTCCTGACGGCGGACCGGATCGCCCAGGCGGTGGGCATCCCGCACGACAGCCCGGAGCGGGTGAAGGCGGGGCTGCAGTACGCGCTGTCGCAGAGCAGCGACCAGGGGCACTGCTTCCTGCCGGAGGAGCGGCTGATCGCGGACGGCGTGAAGCTGCTCCAGGTGGACGTGGGGCTGGTGATCGACTGCCTGGCCGAGCTGGTCGCGGCCGAGGGGGTGGTCCGCGAGACGGTGCCGGGGGAGGCGGGCGAGCCGATCACCGCGGTCTACCTGGTGCCGTTCCACCGGGCGGAGATCTCGCTGGCCAACCAGCTGCTGCGGCTGCTGCGTTCGGACACGGACCGGATGCCGTGGTTCGCGGGCGTGGACTGGCCGGTGGCGCTGGAGTGGCTGGCGAAGCGGACGGGGGCCGAGTTGGCGCCCGAGCAGGAGCAGTCGGTGCGGCTGGCGCTGACGCAGAAGGTCGCGGTGCTGACGGGCGGTCCGGGCTGCGGCAAGTCGTTCACGGTGAAGTCGATCGTGGCGCTGGCGCTGGCGAAGCGGGCGAAGGTGGTGCTGGCGGCGCCGACCGGGCGGGCGGCGAAGCGGCTGTCGGAGCTGACCGGGGCGGAGGCCTCGACGGTGCACCGGCTGCTGGAGCTGAAGCCGGGCGGGGACGCCGCGTTCGACCGGGACCGGCCGCTGGACGCGGACCTGGTGGTGGTCGACGAGGCCTCGATGCTGGACCTGATCCTGGCGAACAAGCTGGTCAAGGCGGTGCCGATGGGCGCTCACCTGCTGTTCGTGGGGGACGTGGACCAGCTGCCGTCGGTGGGCGCCGGGGAGGTGCTGCGGGACATGCTGGCCGAGGGCGGGCCGATCCCGTCGGTCCGGCTGACCCGGATCTTCCGGCAGGCGCAGCAGTCGGGCGTGGTGACCAACGCGCACCGGATCAACGAGGGGAAGCCGCCGCTGACGGATGGTCTGGCGGACTTCTTCCTGTTCGCCGAGGACGACGCGGAGCGGGCGGCCGGGCTGACGGTGGACGTGGTGGCGCGGCGGATCCCGCAGAAGTTCGGCTTCGACCCGCGCCGGGACGTCCAGGTGCTGGCCCCGATGCACCGCGGCCCGGCCGGGGCGGGGAACCTGAACACGCTGCTGCAGGGGGCGGTGACGCCGGCCCGGGAAGGGGTGGCGGAGCGGCGTTTCGGCGGGCGGACGTTCCGGGTGGGGGACAAGGTGACCCAGATCCGCAACAACTACGACAAGGGGCGGAACGGCGTCTTCAACGGCACAGTGGGAGTGGTGACCGCCCTCAGCGTGGACGACCAGCGGTTGACGGTGGTCACCGACGAGGACGAGGAGGTGGTGTACGACTTCGACGAACTCGACGAGCTGGCCCACGCGTACGCGGTGACGATCCACCGCTCGCAGGGCAGCGAGTACCCGGTGGTGGTGATTCCGGTCACTATGTCCGCTTGGACGATGCTCCAGCGAAATCTGCTCTACACCGCTGTGACCAGGGCGAGGAAACTCGTGGTACTGGTCGGGTCACGCAAGGCGATCGCGCAGGCCGTTCGGGCCGTCAGTGCAGGTCGGCGGCATGCGGCACTCGATCATCGGCTTGCTTCTGGATGATTATCCAACAGGATCGTTGCCTCTAATGTTCTCTTGACGTGAAGAGATTTACGGCAGAGCCTAGGGTGGTGCCGATCTTGTCCGGTTCGTACCGGCTACGGCGGCAGGTTTTGTAGGGGCGGGCCCTTCCGGGCCACCCCGGGTGCGCGACTGTCCTCCGGATGGGGGATGGTGGAGACAGTCAGGGCACCTTGGAAGAGGATTCATTTCGTCGGTGAGGAAGACGTGAGCGACAACTCGGTAGTACTGCGGTACCAGGACGGCGAGTACGAGTACCCCGTCGTCGAGAGCACTGCGGGCAACGCCGGCTTCGACATCTCGAAGCTGCTCCCGCAGACCGGCCTGGTCACCCTGGACAACGGCTTCGGTAACACCGCCGCGTACAAGTCCGCGATCACCTTCGTGGACGGCGACAACGGCATCCTGCGGTACCGCGGCTACCCGATCGAGCAGCTCGCCTCGCAGGGCGGCTTCATCGAGACCGCGTACCTCCTGATCAACGGCGAGCTGCCCAACGCGGACCAGCTGGCGGAGTTCAACCGCGAGATCACCCAGCACACCCTGCTGCACGAGGACGTCAAGCGCTTCTTCCAGGGCTTCCCGCGGGACGCCCACCCGATGGCCATGCTGTCCTCGGTGGTCGGCGCGCTGTCCACGTTCTACCCGGAGAGCCACAACCCGTTCGACGCGGCCCAGCGCCACCTGTCGACGGTCCGCCTGCTCGCCAAGCTGCCGACGATCGCCGCGTACGCGTACAAGAAGGCGATGGGCCAGCCCTTCGTCTACCCGCGCAACGACCTGAGCTACGTCGAGAACCTCCTGCGGATGACGTTCGCCGTCCCCGCCGAGGACTACGAGCTCAACCCGGTCGTCGTCAACGCCCTGGACAAGCTGCTCATCCTGCACGCGGACCACGAGCAGAACTGCTCGACCTCCACCGTGCGCCTGGTCGGCTCCAGCCACGCCAACCTGTTCGCCTCGATCTCGGCCGGCATCTCGGCACTGTGGGGCCCGCTGCACGGCGGCGCCAACCAGGCCGTGCTGGAGATGCTGGAGAGCATCCAGAAGGACGGCGGCGACGTCGACGCCTTCATCACGAAGGTCAAGAACAAGGAAGCCGGCGTCAAGCTGATGGGCTTCGGCCACCGGGTCTACAAGGCGTTCGACCCGCGCGCCGCCCAGGTGAAGCTGCTCGCGCACGAGGTCCTCGGCCAGCTCGGCAAGAGCGACGAGCTCCTCGACATCGCGCTCAAGCTGGAGGAGCACGCCCTCAAGGACGACTTCTTCATCTCGCGCAAGCTGTACCCGAACGTGGACTTCTACACCGGCCTGATCTACCGCGCCATGGGCTTCCCGACCAGCATGTTCACCGTGCTGTTCGCCCTCGGCCGGCTGCCGGGCTGGATCGCCCACTGGCACGAGATGATCAACGACCCGACCAGCCGGATCGGCCGCCCGCGCCAGATCTACACCGGCACCGCGATCCGCGACTACGTCCCGCTTGAGGGTCGCTGACGACGCGCGCGAAGACGCCGACGCCGGGCACCGACCCGGACGGAAGCTGAAAGGGGCCCGGCCGCTGCCTGAGCGACCGGGCCCCTCCGCGTCCCCGCACCGCACCCCCGGAGGGGTCCGTGCGGGGACGGAACCGTACGGCGCACGACTCCGGGGCCGGCCGCAGCCCGAGACGGCCGCTCAAAGCGTCCCTGGCCCGCCAGTACCCCGGCGCCGTGCGCGAAGGCCGTCGAGAAGACGACCCTTCCCGGGGCCCGCCGGAGCCCCGCCGGCGACAGCCGGTGGAAGCGCGGGGACACGTTGCCGTTCAGCGTGCCCCCGCCCATCGGAAAAACTGCCGCACTACCAACCTAAGACGTATCAGGGTGCGAGAAGTTACGCCCGGGGGGTGTGAGCTGCCTCTCGCCACGCTCCGTGTGCGCGTCGTACCCCGCCCATATCACACCTTCTCTCGCGCGGGACGTCACCCTCCCCGCAGTCACGGCAACCGAGCGTGATAGGAATCGTGGCATTCCGGTACGGACCGCCCCGCACACTCGCAGCGCGGCGGCGGAACTGGGGAGGGAGTGCGCAGATGGCCAGGAACGTCGTCGTCACCGGCGGTGGCACGGGAATCGGGTACGAAGTCGCGCGGCGGTTCGCCGAGGCGGGTGACCGCGTGGTGATCGTGGGCCGCCGCCGCGCGGTCCTGGAGAAGGCCGCGGCGGACCTCGGGGCGGACGTCACCCCGCTGGTGTGCGACCTCGCCGACCCGGACGCCGTGGAGGACGCGCTGCGCGAACTGCCCGAGCGGATCGACGTCCTGGTCAACAACGCCGGCAGTCGGGAGACCGTGGTCGGCGGCGGGCCGCACGCGCTGCTCGCCCGCTGGCGCGGCGACTTCGAGCGCAACGTGCTGACCGTGGTGCTGCTCACCGAGTCGATCCGCGACCGGCTCACCCCCGGCTCCGGCCGGGTGGTCACCATCAGCTCCATCGCGGCCCTGCGCGGGGCCGGCTCCTACGGCGCGGCGAAGGCCTCGCTGCACGCCTGGAACAACTTCCTGGCCGCCCAGTTGGGCACCTCGGGCATCACCGCCAACATCGTCGCGCCCGGGACGGTCAGCGGCACCGAGTTCTTCGGGCCGCGGCTGGACGAGGCCGAGGTGGCCCGGCGGGCGGCCCGCACCCTGCTCGGCCGGATCGGGGAGACCGGCGAGGTCGCGGCGGCGGTGCACTTCCTCGCCTCGCCCGAGGCCGGGTTCATCACCGGTGAGATCCTGCACTGCAACGGCGGCGAGCTGCTGGGGCGTTGACGTACGGCGAGGGGCCCGGACCGGTGGCGGTCCGGGCCCCTCGTGCGTGCCCCGGGGCGCGCGGGAGCCGCCTGGCCCCCGGGGCCACGCGGGAGCTTCCCGGGGCCGCTCAGGCGGCCCGGAAGCGGCGCAGGCGCAGGCTGTTGGTGAGCACGAAGACCGAGGAGAAGGCCATGGCCGCGCCGGCGATCATCGGGTTGAGCAGCCCGGCCGCGGCCAGCGGCAGGGCGGCGACGTTGTAGCCGAACGCCCAGACCAGGTTGCCCCTGATGGTGCCGAGGGTCCGGCGGGAGAGCCGGATGGCGTCGGCCGCCGCGCGCAGGTCGCCGCCGACCAGGGTGAGGTCGGCGGCCTCGATCGCGGCGTCGGTGCCGGTGCCCATCGCGAGGCCGAGGTCGGCCTGGGCGAGGGCCGCGGCGTCGTTGACGCCGTCGCCGACCATCGCGACGACCCCGCCCTCGGCCTGCAGCCGCCTGACCGTCGCGACCTTGTCCTCGGGGAGCACCTCGGCGATCACGTCCTGCGCGGGGATGCCGACCTCGGCCGCGACCGCCTCGGCGACCGCCCGGTTGTCTCCGGTCAGCAGCACCGGGCGCAGGCCCAGCGCGCGGAGCCGGGCGACCGCCTCGGCGCTGGTCGGCCGGACCGCGTCGGCGACCTCCAGGACCGCCCGCGCCTCGCCGTCCCAGCCGACCGTGACCGCGGTGCGGCCGGCCGCCTCGGCGGCGGCCCTGGCGCGGGTCAGGGAGGGCGGCAGGTGCAGGGCCCGGTCGGCGAGCAGCGCCTCGTGCCCGGCGACCACCGCGCGGCCCGCCACGACGCCCTCCACGCCCCGGCCGGGGACGCTGCGGAAGCCCTCGACCGGCGGCAGCTCGCCCGTCCGCTCCACGGCGGCCGCGGCGACGGCGGCGGCGATCGGGTGCTCGGAGGCGTGTTCGACGGCGCCGGCCAGGCGCAGCGCCTCGCTCCGGTCGACGCCCTCGGCGGTGTGCACGGCGACCACGGCCATCCGGCCGGTGGTGACGGTGCCGGTCTTGTCGAGCACGACGGTGTCCACCGCGCGGGTGGTCTCCAGGACCTCCGGGCCCTTGATCAGGATCCCGAGCTGGGCGCCGCGGCCGGTGCCCACCATGAGCGCGGTCGGGGTGGCCAGGCCGAGCGCGCAGGGGCAGGCGATGATCAGGACGGCCACGGCCGCGGTGAAGGCCTCGGTGGGGCTGTCGGTGACCAGCAGCCAGGTGACCAGGGTGGCCAGGGCGATCAGGATCACCACGGGGACGAAGACGGCGGAGATCCGGTCGGCCAGCCGCTGGGCGGCGGCCTTGCCGTTCTGGGCCTCCTCGACCAGCCCGGCCATCCGGGCCAGCCGGGTGTCGGCGCCGACCCGGGTGGCCTCGACCACCAGGCGCCCGCCGGCGTTGACGGTGGCACCGGTGACCGGGTCGCCGACGGTGACCTCGACCGGGGCGGACTCGCCGGTCAGCATCGAGGCGTCCACGGCGGAGCCGCCCTCGACCACCACGCCGTCGGTGGCGATCTTCTCGCCCGGGCGGACCACGAAGCGCGTGCCGACGGCCAGCCGGTCCACGGGCAGGCGCACCTCGCGTCCGTCCTGCAGGACCGCGACGTCCTTGGCGCCGAGGTCGAGCAGCGCGTGCAGCGCGGCGCCCGCCCGGCGCTTGGAGCGGGCCTCCAGCAGGCGGCCGAGCAGGATCAGCACGGTGACGGCGGCAGCGGTCTCCAGGTAGAGCGTCGCGGAGGCGTCGGTGTCGCCGACGGAGAGCGAGAAGGCGTGGTGCATCCCGGGCAGGCCGGCGTGGCCCAGGAAGAGCGCCCAGACCGACCAGCCGAAGGCGGCCAGGGTGCCGAGCGAGACCAGGGTGTCCATGGTCGCGGCGCCGTGCTTGAGGTTGGTCCAGGCGGCGCGGTGGAACGGCAGGCCGCCGTACACCACGACCGGGCCGGTGAGCGCGAAGGCCAGCCACTGCCAGTTCGTGAACTGCAGGGCCGGGACCATCGACAGCACGACCACCGGGACGCCGAGGACGGCGCCGATCAGCAGCCGGTCGAGCAGGGGGTCGGTCCGTTCGGGGCGGGCCGGCCCGGGCGCCGCGGTGGCGGGACGGGCCGGCCCGGGGACGGCGGGCGCCGGGGGCGGGGGGAGCTCGGCGGTGTAGCCGGTGCGCTCGACCGTGGCGATCAGCTCGGCCACCGTCACCCCGGGGCCGTAGTCGACCCGGGCCTTCTCGGTGGCGAAGTTGACGGTCGCCTCGACGCCGTCCATCCGGTTGAGCTTCTTCTCGATCCGGGCCGCACAGGAGGCGCAGGTCATCCCGCCGATCGACAGCTCGACCCGGTCCCGGGCCTCGACGTCGGGGGCGGACGTGCTCATGCGGATCAGCTCCTTGCTGGGGGCGTACGGCGGGGCCGTCGGTCGGGCCGCCGGTCGGGGCCCCGCCGTACCTCGGTGGTTCAGGCGCTGCGGCCGACCAGCTCGTAGCCGGCCTCGTCGACGGCGGCGCGGACCTGCTCGTCGTCCAACGGGGCGGCGGAGGAGACCGTCACGGTCCCGGCCTTGGCGTCGGCGGCGACGTCGGTGACACCGGTCAGGGCGGAGAGCTCCTCGCTGATCGCCTTCTCGCAGTGGCCGCAGCTCATGCCGGACACGGTGTAGGTGATGGTGCTGGACATCGGGGCCTCCGGGAGGTCGGTGCGGGTTCCTGTGCTGACGACTGTCGACGACTGCTGATGACACAATACCCCTGAGGGGTATCGGTCGAGGGGGTGGGGGAGGTGGATCGAATCGTAGGCGACGGGGTGGGCGGGTGGGTGCCGTGATCGTCCCTTATGTTCGGTATGTGTTTCCGATCCGCCGCGCCCAGTCACCCTCGGCACCCGGGGCAGCCGGACTGCCGCCGGACCGGCAGCGCGGCGCCCTGCTGGCCGCCGACCTCCAGGACGTGCCGCTGTGGCGGCGCGCCGCTCCGGCGCTGCTCGCCACCCTGCTGGTGGGGCTCGCGGACCTCCTCTCCGGCAAGGACCGCTACCTCGCGCCGCTGATGACCGTCGTGCCGACCATCGCGGCCCTCACCCTGCGGCCCCGCGAACTGCTCGCGGTCTGCACGCTCGGACTGCTCGCGGTGTTCGGGCTCAGCCACTACGACGAGGTCGACAACATCAACGACGCGCGGTTCCTCTACGGCGCGATGGTCAGCTACGTGGTGGTGACGCTGTTCTCGGCCTGGGTCGCCGGGCTCCGGATGCGGCGGGCGGCGGCCTTCGCGGCCGTCAGCTCCGTCGCCGAGGCCGCCCAGCGGGCCCTGCTGCGGCTGCCGGGGCCGGTGGTCGGGCCGCTGCGGCTGGCCGTGCGGTACGTGTCGGCGGCGGACGCCTCGCGGATCGGCGGGGACCTCTACTCCGTCCTGGAGACGCCGCACGGCACCCGGGTCGCGGTCGGGGACGTCCGGGGCAAGGGGCTGGCGGCGGTGCAGACCGCGGCGGTGGTGCTGGGCGCGTTCCGCGAGGCCGCGTACGACGAGGCCGGGCTGCGGGGTGTCGCGGCGCGGGTCGAGGCCAGCGTCGAACGGCACGTCCCGGACGGCGAGTTCACCACGGCGCTGTTCGCGGAGTTCCGCGCGCCCGGGGCCGTGGAGCTGCTGCAGTACGGGCACGTGCCGCCGATCCGGGTCGACGGCGAGGGGCGGGCGCTCGTCCTGCACGCGCCGGACCCGTGGGTGCCGCTGGGCCTCGGCCGGCTGGCCGCGGGGGAACCGACCAGCTGGGGGCAGCCGTTCGGGCCGGAGGACGTGCTGGTGCTCTGCACGGACGGGGTGATCGAGGCACGGCACCGGACGACCGGGGAGTTCTACCCGCTGGCGGAGCGGGTGGGGCCGCTGGTGCGGGGAGCCGCGCGCTCGGCGGGCGAGCTGGAGGCGGCGGTCGGGCGGGTGTACGGGGACCTGCTGGCGCACACCGGCGGGGAGCTGCGGGACGACGCGTTGCTGCTGCTGATCGCGCGGACGGACGGCTGATCGACGCCCGGGGTGCGGCGGGGGCGCGGAGTGCGGGGGAGGGCATGGGGGAGCGGGGCGCGGTGCCGGTCGGGGCCCTCCGTTCCGCGCAGTTCCCCGCGCCCCGGTCGGAGCACGGGGAAGAGGGGAGGGGCCGGGGACTGCGCGGGTAGGGGGCCGGGGCGGAGCGGGCTCAGGCGGTGGTGTCGGCGAGGGCGCGGAAGACGAGGGCGGTGGAGGTGGCACCCGGGTCCTGGTGGCCGATGCTGCGTTCGCCGAGGTAGGAGGCGCGGCCCTTGCGGGCCCGGAGCGGGACGGTGTCGCGGGCGCCCCGGTCGGCGGCGTCGGCGGCCGCGGCGGCGGCCTCGGCGAGCGTGGCACCGCCGGCGGCCGCGGCGCGGAAGGCGGCGAGGGCCGGGGTCCAGGCGTCCACGATGGTCTTGTCCCCGGGCTCGGCCTTGCCGAGGAGACGCACGGCGTCCAGTCCGGCGGACAGGGCCTCGGCGACGTCGGCCGGGGTGGCCGGCTCGGGCAGGGCGGCACCGATGGCGCGGAAGGCCTTGCCGTAGAGCGGGCCGGAGGCGCCGCCGACCTTGGAGACGAGCGTGGTGCCGGTCCTGGTGAGGACGGCGCCCGGGCCGGTCGGGTGAAGGCCGTCGAGGGCGGCGAGGACAGCTGTGAAGCCGCGGTGGAGGTTGCTGCCGTGGTCGCCGTCGCCGATCGCCGAGTCCAGCTCGGTGAGCCGGGACTGCTCCTCGTCGACGGCCGCGGCCACGGCGCGGATCCAGGCCTCGGCCCGTGCGGTGTCGAACAGCGGGGAGTCGAACGCCGGGGTGTCGGGGTCCATCGCGAATCCTCCTCAGGCCCGCTTGAGGGCGGGGGTGTCGACCGGGGCGTCCCACAGTTCCAGCAGCTGGGCGTCGGCCTTGGTGAGGGTGAGCGAGAAGCCCGCCATGTCCAGGCTGGTGACGTAGTTGCCGACCAGGCTGCGGGCCACCCCGATGCCGCGCTCGGCCAGCCGGGCGGCGACCTCGCCGTAGACCACGTACAGCTCCAGCAGCGGGGTGGCGCCCAGGCCGTTGAGCAGGGCGATCACCTCGTCGCCCGCGGTCAGGTGGTGGTCGGTCAGGACGGTCTCGACGACCTCGGCGGCCAGCTCGCGGGCCGGGCGGAGCTTCTCGCGGCGGCGGCCGGGTTCGCCGTGGATGCCGACGCCGACCTCGATCTCGTCCTCGGGCAGGTCGAAGCCCGGCTTGCCGGCGGCCGGGACGGTGGCGGCGGTGAGCGCGATCGCGAAGGAGCGGGAGGCGGCGTTGACCCGCTCGCCCAGGGCGGCCACCTCGTCCAGCGGGGCGCCGCGCTCGGCCAGCGCGCCGGCGGTCTTCTCGACCAGGACGGTCGCGCCGGTGCCCCGGCGGCCGGCCGTCCAGGTGGAGTCCTCGACCGCGACGTCGTCGTTGACCAGGACGGTGCGGACCTCCAGGCCCTCCTCGGCGGCGAGTTCGGCGGCGAGCTCGAAGTTCATCACGTCGCCGGTGTAGTTCTTCACGACGAAGACGACACCGGCGCCGTTCTCCACGGCCTTGGCGGCGGCCAGCATCTGGTCCGGGACGGGCGAGGTGAACACCTCGCCGGGGCAGGCGGCGTCGAGCATGCCGGGGCCGACGAAGCCGCCGTGCAGCGGTTCGTGGCCGGAGCCGCCGCCGGAGATCAGCGCGACCTTGGGCCCGGCCGGGCGGGCGGCCCGGGTGATCACCCGGTTCGGGATGTCCACCGCCAGCTCCGGATGGGCGGCGGCGAATCCGGCCAGGGCGTCCTCCAGGACCCCCTCCGGGGTGTTGATCAGCTTCTTCAACGCTCTTCGCTCCCTTGGTGAGGACGCTACGGTCGTCAACGCCGTCGACCCGACGCTACGCCAGACGGGGGTGGTGGGCACGGGGTGCGACACGCGCGTTTCCGGTCACCCTCCCGGAGCAGCGGGCGTTGCCCGTAGGGTCGTCGGCATGAGCGGAAACGTGGGCATCGTCCTGGTCTCGCACAGCGCCCGGCTCGCGGAGGGGCTGCGCGAGTTGCTCGGTGAACTCGCCCCGGACGGCGTGCGGGTGGTGGTCGCCGGCGGGACGGAGGACGGCGGGCTCGGCACCAGCTACGACCTGATCGCCGGGGCGGTCGCGCAGGCGGACGGTGGGGCGGGCGTGGTCGTGCTGCCGGACCTCGGCAGCTCGGTGCTCACCGCCGTCACCGTCCTGGAGGACGAGCCGCGGCCGGGCGTGCGGCTGGTGGACGCGCCGTTCGTCGAGGGCGCGGTGGCCGCCGCCGTCACCGCCTCGACCGGCGCGGGGCTGGCCGAGGTGGTCGCGGCGGCCGAGGACGCGCGCTCCTTCCGGAAGCTGTAGGGGCGCCGGCCGGGCGCGTCACTTGGCGCCGGCCGACGGCGTCACGTGGGCATCGGCCGGGGGCGTCACTTGGCGTCGGCGTAGCAGTCCACCACCGCCGTGGTCAGCGGGAAGCGCACCGGGGTGTCGCCGAAGACCAGCCGGCGGGCCTCCTCGGCGGCCTCGGCGACGGCGGCGGCCACGTCGTCGGCGAGGTTGGCCGGGGTGTGCACCATCACCTCGTCGTGCTGGAAGAACACCAGGTGCGGGCGGTCCGCCGGGCCGGTCGCGGGCAGCTCGCCCAGCCGCCGGCGCAGCGCCGCGAGCAGGGCGAGCGCCCAGTCGGCGGCGCTGGCCTGGATGACGAAGTTGCGGGTGAAGCGGCCCCGGGCGCGGGCCGTGCGGCCGCCGGCCTCGCCCGCGGCGTCGGCCTCGGTCAGGTCGAGGAAGTCGGCGGAGGCCGGCGGGCAGACCCGGCCGAGCCGGGAGGCGACCACACCGCCGTCCTCGCCGGTGCGGGCGGCGGCCTCGACGTAGCCCATCGCGGCCGGGTAGCGGCGCCGCAGGGTGTTCAGCAGCGGGCCGATGTCGCCGCTGGTCTGCCCGTACATGGCGCCGAGCAGGCCGAGCTTCGCCTTCTCGCGGTCGCCCTGGAAGGCGGTGGCGGCGAGCGCTTCGTACAGGTCGCCGCCGGCCGCCGTGCGGGCCAGCCCGGCGTCCTGGGAGAGCGCGGCCAGCACCCGGGGCTCCAGCTGGGCGGCGTCGGCGACCACCAGCAGCCAGCCCGGGTCGGCGACCACGGCCCGGCGCAGGATGCGCGGGATCTGCAGGGCGCCGCCGCCGCGGCTGGCCCAGCGGCCGGAGACCACGCCGCCGACCACGTACTCGGGCCGGAAGCGGCCGCCGCGGGCCCAGGCGTCCTGCCAGGCCCAGCCGTGCGCGACGTGGATCCGGGCGAGCTCCTTGTAGCGGACGAGCAGCCGGGCGGCCGGGTGGTCGATGCCCTTGAGCTCCCAGGACCGGGTGGAGCCGAGCTGGATGCCCGCCTCGCCGAAGGCGCGCAGCACCTGGGTGTGCGAGTCGGGATTGAACGGCTTGGCGCCGAGGGCCTCCTGGAGCTCGACGGCGAGGTCGGCGAGCCGCCGCGGCTGGGTGCCGGGGACGGCGGGGCGGGGGCCGAGCAGTTCGGTCAGCAGCCGGTCGTGGACGTCGGTGCGCCAGGGCAGGCCGTCGTACGCGATCTCCGCGGCCACCAGGGCGCCGGCCGACTCGGCGGCGACCAGCAGCCGGAACCGCTGCCGGGCGCCCGGCTCGGCGATCGCGGCGATCCGGCGCTGCTGCTCCGCGTGGACGGCGACCACGGCGGCCAGCGGGTCGGCGCCGGGGGGCAGCTGCAGCCGGTCGGGGGCGAACAGGGTGTCCTGGCCGCCGTCGGCGTCGGCCGGGCCGGGCTCGGCCAGGTCCGCCGGGACGGGCAGGCCGCGCAGCCGGCACCAGGCGGCGCCGAGCGAGCGCGGCGCGCCGAACCGGCCCTCGTGCGCCAGCAGCAGTGCCTCGACCAGCCGCAGGTCGTGGCAGCGGGCGAGCCGGTCGGGCAGCCGCGCCAGCAGCGGGGCGTACGCGGAGTCGGCGGCGGCCCAGACCCAGCGGGTCTGCCCGGCCCCCTCCCGGGCGGCGACCGCGGCGGCGAGGTCGCGGACGGTCTCGGGCGGGCCGAGCGGGGCGCCGGCGTCGTCCAGCGGCTGGAGGCGGCCGCCGGGGCCGTGCGGGTCGGGCGCGAGGGCCGTCCTGGGTGCCACGGGGGCTGCTCCTCTCCGGCGCGCGGTCGGGCGTGCGGGTACGGGCACGGATGTGCGGGCTTGCAGGTGTCCTCCGCTGACGTTAACGGGTGGGTACGACAACGGGCTCGGGCCGCATAGGCAGGGCGGGTGACACCGCGTATGGTCGGCGAAATGACCGAGAACCCGTTCTTCCGGCCCAGCACGCTGGACTACGAGCTGCCCCCCTTCGCGGAGATCCGGGAGGAGCACTACCTGCCCGCCTACGAGCGCGGGATGGCCGAGCAGCTCGCCGAGATCGCGGCGATCACCGCCGACCGGAGCCTGCCGACCTTCGAGAACACCCTGGTGGCCCTGGAGCGTTCCGGGGAGCTGCTGCGCCGGGTGGACGCGGTGTTCCGCAACCAGTCCTCCTCGGACACCACCGACCTGCTGGACGAGGTGGAGGCCAAGGTCAGCCCGCTGCTCGCCGCCCACCACGACGCGATCCACCTGGACCGCGCGCTGTTCGCCCGGATCGAGGCGCTGTACCGGACCCGCACGGAGCTCGGCCTGGACCCGGAGTCGCTGCGCCTGCTGGAGCGCCGGTACACGGGCTTCGAGCGTTCCGGGGCCCGGCTGGGCGAGGCCGAGCAGGCCCGGCTGCGCGAGCTGAACGCCGAACTCGCCGCGCTGGGCACCACGTTCCAGCAGAACGTGAACGCCGCGACCCGGGCCAACGCGCTGGTGCTGGACTCCGCGGCGGAGCTGGCCGGGCTGTCCGAGGGCGCGATCGCCGGCGCGGCGGAGAACGCCCGGGTGCTCGGCCACGAGGACAAGTACGTGCTGAGCCTGAAGAACACCTCCGGTCAGCCCGAACTCGCGCAGCTGACCGACCGCTCGGTGCGCGAGCGGCTGCTCGCCGCCTCGCTCGGCCGGGGCATCGAGGCCAACGGCCCGATCGCGATCCGGATGGCCGGGCTGCGCGCCGAGCGGGCCGCGCTGCTGGGGCACCCCAGCCACGCCGCGTACGTGGTGGCGGACGAGACGGCGGGCACGGTCGAGGCGGTCTCCGCCCTGCTGGCCCGGCTGGTCGGGCCGGCCGTGGCCAACGCCCGCCGGGAGGCCGCCGAGCTGGCCGCGGCGGCCGCCGCGGACGGGATCGGGGAGATCGCCGCGCACGACTGGGCGTACTACTCGGAGAAGGTCCGGCAGAGCTCCTTCCAGGTCGACGCGGCGGTGCTGCGCCCGTACTTCGAGCTGGAGCGGGTGCTGCGCGACGGCGTGTTCTTCGCGGCGAACCTGGCGTACGGCCTGAGCTTCACCGAGCGGCCGGACCTGACGGCCCACCACCCGGACGCGCGGGTCTTCGAGGTGTTCGAGGAGGACGGCACCGCGCTGGGCCTGTTCGTCGGCGACTTCCACGCCCGGGCGTCCAAGCGCGGTGGTGCCTGGATGGACTCGCTGGTCGAGCAGTCCGCGCTGACCGGGCGGCGGCCGGTGGTGCTGAACAACCTCAACATCCCGCTCCCGGCGCCCGGCGAGCCGGTGCTGATGTCCTGGGACGAGGTGCGCACGCTCTTCCACGAGTTCGGGCACGCGCTGCACGGTTTGTTCTCGGAAGTGCGGTACCCGCTGTTCTCGGGCACCTCGGTGCCCCGGGACTTCGTGGAGTTCCCGTCGCAGGTCAACGAGATGTGGATGGTCCGGCCGGAGGTGCTGGCCAACTACGCCCGGCACCACGAGACCGGGGAGCCGCTGCCGGCCGGGCTGGTCGAGCGGATGACGGCGGCCGAGGGCTTCGGGCAGGGCTTCCGGACGGTGGAGTACCTGGCGGCCACGCTGCTGGACTGGGCCTGGCACACCGTGCCGCAGGGCGAGGAGATCGCGGACGCCGAGGAGTTCGAGTCCCGGGCGCTCGCGGCCGCCGGGGTCGGGGTGGACGCGATCCCGCCGCGCTACCGGACGACGTACTTCCAGCACGTCTTCGCCAGCGGCTACAGCGCGGCGTACTACGCCTACATCTGGTCGGAGGTGCTGGACGCCGACACCGTGCAGTGGTTCGAGGGCAACGGGCGGCCGGTGCGGGAGAGCGGCGAGGTGTTCCGGCGCGAGCTGTTGGCGCGCGGGTTCAGCCGGGACCCGCTGGAGTCCTTCCGCGCGGTGGTCGGCCGGGCGCCGGAGACCGAGCCGCTGCTGGCCCGCCGGGGGCTGCTGTAGCGCGCGGCCCGGCGGGGCCTCACCGGGCCGTGAGGGTGACCGTCACGGCGGTGCCCGGTCGGGTGTGCGGGAGCCGGATCCGTACGGTTCCCGCGTGTCCGTCCGAGGGCTGCTCGACCTCGACGCGGGCGTCGGCGGGGGAGACCGCGACGCCCGCGCCGTGCGGGAACGCGGCGGGCGGCAGGACGAGTTCGCTGCCGTGCCCGGTGCCGTCGGCGCTCCAGCGGACGGTGTCGCCGTCCGTGCGGACCGCGGTGCCGGCCACGGCGGCCGGGTACGGGCCGAAGGCGGGCTCGTCGCCGGGGGCGGGGTGCCCGGCCGGGTCGAGCGCGCAGTAGCCGCCGGTGCCCCGGCACCAGTACCACATCGTCCAGCCCTCGGCGAAGCCGTCCATGGCGGCGACCTGTCGGCGGACCAGCAGGCGGTTGCCCGGCCGGCGGGAGTCCGGCGGCCCCCACTCGCCGACCAGGACCGGCAGGCGGTGGGCGGCGGGGTAGGCGGTGATCGCGGAGGCGTACTGCTCGACGAAGCCGTCGGACGGGTCCCAGTCGGCGCCGTTCTCGACGGCGGTGGAGTAGAAGTGCGGTGCGTAGCCGAGCCGGGGGGAGCCGGGGCGGGGGTCGGTGAAGCCGGGCAGTCGCGTCGGCACGCCCTGGCCGACCAGGACGGTCGGTTCCACGAACAGCCAGGCGCGGGTGTCGGCCCGGCGCACGGCGGCGATCAGGCGGCGGTACATGTCGGCGAGCCGGCCCTGTTCCAGGGCGGCGGAGGCGGCGGCCAGCACTGCCGGGTCGCTCGGGTCGCCGTCCACCGGGCCGAACGGCTCGTTGAACAGGTCGTAGCCCAACAGCGAGCGGTGGCCGCGCAGTTCGCGGGCGAGCCGGGTGTAGAAGTCGGCCTGCCAGGCGCGCAGGTCGGGGTCGTCGTAGAGGTGGCGGAAGGCGGCCTGGACGGCGGGCTGGAAGTAGCCGGCGAACCAGTCGTCCGGGTCCGGGGTGAAGGGCAGGCCGTCGTCCCGGGTGGCCCAGACCGGGATGCCGTTGGTGCCGCCACCGAACTTCGGGCCGTAGACGTCCTGGTGGAAGTCGACCAGGACGAGCAGGTTCAGGCGGTCGGCCCAGCCGAGGAGCCGCTGCAGGCGCTGCAGCTCGGCGCCGTCGAGGTGCCTGCGCCGGGGCTCCAGCCTGGTCCAGGAGACCGGCAGCCGGACGAGCGTGAAGCCCTGGGCGGCGACGGACCGGAGGTCGGCCTCGGTGGCCTCGGCGTACTTGTCGAGGTTGAAGCCGCGCAGCCCGAGCCGGCGGCCGCGGGCGTCGGTGAGGGCGGTGCGGCCGTCGGGGGAGGTGGCCGTGCCGGTGGGGAAGTGCGCGGTCGCGGCGGCCCGGGCCGGGTTCGGCGCGCCCTGCGCCGGGGCGGCGGTCAGCGCGGCGGTGGCGGCGAGCAGCAGGGCAACGGCGGTGCGGCGCAGGCGCATCGGGGACCTCGCACGGCGGGGGGTGGGGGCCCCGATGATGCCCGTGCTGGCGCCCCCTGCACAAGGGTCGTGCGCGAAAGGGGAGTTCGGCCGCGGGAGGTCGGTGCGTGCGGGGCGGTCAGTCCGCGGCGGGCTCGGGCGGGGCGGTCGGCAGGACGGCGGTCGGCAGGTCCGCGGCGGCGGCCAGGCGGCCCCAGAGCAGGTCGGCCAGGGCCTGCACCATCCGGGTGCGCGAGCAGGGCTTGGTCTCCAGCCACCAGTCCCCGGCGGCCAGCACCATGCCGGTGATGCCCCGGCCCCAGGCCTCGGCGAGCAGGTCGCGGTCGGCTCCGAGGTCGACCTGGCTCTGCACGGCCCGGGTGATCTCCTCGGCGATCTGCCGGAGCGCGGGGGCGAGTGCGTTGCCGGCGCCGCTCGGGTCGCCCGGCTCGGGGTGGGTGAGCAGCCGGTAGACCTGGGGCCGGGCCTCGATCCCGGCGAGGTAGGTGTCCAGCACGTGCTCGACCCGGTCGCGGCGCTCCAGCGGCTCGGCGAGGGCGGCGCGGACGGCGGCCAGCAGGCCGCCGGTGTGCCGCTCGGTGAGGGCTCTGATCAGGCCGTTCCGGTCGCCGAAGTGCCGGTAGAGGATCGGCTTGGTGATGCCGGCCTCGGCGGCGATGGCGTTCATGCTGGCGCTCGGGCCCTCGCGCTGGATGACCCGGTCGGCGGCGTTGAGCAGCTGCTCGCGGCGGGGCTCTCGGGACATGCGCTGCTCCTCGGAAGTGGGGGGCCGACTCGGTGTCGACACCGGTCGCGGGCGTTGACACCGGTTACCAATCAGTAGCAGACTCCGACGATGTTACCCGAGGTAACACCCCGGTCGGCCGCACCACGTCTTCGGAGGCAAGCACCCATGAGCAGCACGTTCTCGCTGGACCCGGGCGCGGACCAGCTCGCCGTACGCGACTGGCTGCACGGCTTCGCCGCCGACGTGATGCGCCCGGCCGCCGCCGAGTGGGACGAGCGCGAGGAGACCCCCTGGCCGGTCATCCAGGAGGCCGCCAAGCTGGGCATCTACTCCCTGGATTTCTACGCCCAGCAGTACTTCGACCCCTCCGGCGTCGGCATCCCGATCGCGATGGAGGAGCTGTTCTGGGGCGACGCGGGCATCGGGCTGTCCATCGTCGGCACCACCCTGGCCGCCGTCGCGGTGCTGGCCAACGGCACCGACGAGCAGATCGGCACCTGGACCCCGCAGATGTTCGGCACCCCCGAGGACGTCAAGGTGGCCGCCTTCTGCTCCTCCGAGCCGGACGCCGGCTCCGACGTCTCCGCGCTGCGCACCCGTGCGGTGTACGACGAGGCCAAGGACGAGTGGGTGCTCCACGGCACCAAGACCTGGGCCACCAACGGCGGGATCGCCGCCGTCCACGTGGTGGTCGCCACCGTCGACCCCGCGCTCGGCGCCAAGGGACAGGCCTCCTTCGTCGTCCCGCCGGGCACGCCCGGACTGAGCCAGGGCCAGAAGTTCAAGAAGCACGGCATCCGTGCCTCGCACACCGCCGAGGTGGTGCTGGACGGCGTCCGGGTGCCCGGCAGCTGCCTGCTCGGCGGCAAGGAGAAGCTGGACGAGCGGCTGGCCCGGGCCCGCGAGGGCGTCAAGCGCCCGGGCGCCAGGGGCAACGCGGCGATGGCCACCTTCGAGGCCTCCCGCCCGGCCGTCGGCGCGCAGGCGATCGGCATCGCCCGGGCCGCGTACGAGGTGGCGCTGGACTACGCGAAGACGCGCGAGCAGTTCGGCCGCCCGATCATCGACAACCAGGGCGTGGCCTTCCAGCTCGCCGACATGAAGACCCGGATCGACGCGGCCCGGCTGCTGGTGTGGCGGGCCTCCTGGATGGCGGTCAACAACCAGCCGTTCACCGCGGCCGAGGGCTCGATGTCCAAGCTGTACGCGGGCGAGACGGCCAAGTACGTCACCGCGCAGGCGATGCAGATCCTCGGCGGCAACGGCTTCACCCGGGAGTACCCGGTGGAGCGGATGCACCGGGACAGCGCGATCTACTCGATCTTCGAGGGCACCAGCGAGATCCAGCGGCTGGTGATCGCCCGGGCGATCTCGGGGATGCCGATCCGCTGAGCGGTCCGCAGGCCGTCCCGCGCCGAACCCGTGGGGGGTTCGGCGCGGGACGGCCTGTTTCCGACGCTCCCCCGGGGCTCAGAACCGGGGCGGGCGGCCCTCCAGGAACGCGGCGAGGCCCTCGTGGACGTCCGAGGCCTCGCGGGAGCGGCGCTCCCACGGCTCCAGCGCCTGCGCCGCCTGCTCCGGCGGGACGGCCAGCGCGGCCTTGACGGCACCGATGGTCTGCGGCGAGCGCCGGGTCAGCAGCCGGGCGAACTCCAGCGCGTTCCCGTCCAGTTCGCCGGCGGGGACGACCCGGTCGGCCAGGCCGATCACGGTGGTGCGCAGGCCCTGCACCAACTCGCCGGAGAACAGCAGGTACTTGGCCTGGGACGGGCCCACCAGCCGGGCCAGCCGCAGGGTCGGCACCGCCGGGTAGACCACGCCGAGCTTGGCCGGGGTGATGCCCATCCGCACGTCGTTCGCGACGAACCGCAGGTCGCAGGCGACCGCCAACTGGCAGCCGCCGCCGACGCAGGCGCCGTGCACCACCGCGATCGTCGGGTGCGGGAAGGCCGCCAGGGCCTCCTCGGCGGCCACGTTGACGGCGTGGTAGTCGTCGGCGCGGTCCGGGTCGCCGTAGACCTCGGCGAGTTCGTCGATGTCCGCGCCCGCGCTGAAGGTGCCGTCGGCGCCGGTGACCAGCAGGACCCGCACGCCCGGTTGCTCGGCGATCCGGAACAGCAGCTTGGGCAGGGCCTGCCACATGGCCAGCGTGATGGCGTTGCGGCGCAGCGGGCGCGAGAACGTCAGCACCGCGACGCCGTCCTCACCGATGTGGGCGAGCAGGCCGTCGACGTCGGTGGACAGCGGGGTGCGACCCCGGGTGAGCAAGGGCTGGTCCATGCGTACCTCCGGATGATCGTGGTGCGCACACCTTCTCAGGGCGTGTCGGCGCAGTAGTCCCCGAGTCCCCGTTCGACCAGGGCGAAGGCGCGGTGGGTCGCGTCGAGCGCGGCGGGCAGCGCGTCCTCGGCGCGTTCGCCGGTCAGCATCCGGCGCTGGTTCTCGCCGGTCAGGGTCAGCCGGGCGGCCAGCAGTTGGGCCGCGGCGACCCTGGCGGTGAGCTCGTCATGGGCCGGGTCCTGGGCGAGCAGTTCGGCGGCCAGCAGGGTCTGCGCCTTCTGGTCGAAGCCGGCGGTGGCGCGCATCAGCAGGGCCGGGGTCCGGTGGATCACCCGGACCACGTCGAGCACGACCGGGTCGTCGTTCAGCCCGGTGGCCGGGTCGAACTCCCCCAGCGCGGCGAGGAACTGCTCGCGCAGCGCAGCCACCGCCGAGGTGCCCGGGGCGCGCTCGCGCACCACCCGGGCCGGCTCGTCGAGGTGCTGCTCCATCGGGCCCATGACCAGGTCTTCCTTGGTGGGGAAGTAGTTGAAGACGGTCATCTTGGAGACGTCGGCGGCGGCCGCGATCTCGGCCACCGAGACCTGGTCGAAGCCCCGTTCGGCGAACAGCGCGACGGCGGTGCGCCAGAGCCGGATGCCGGTCTGGATCTTCTTGCGCTCACGCAGCGGGAGTGCGTCGAGGTCGAAGCCGTGATCGAGGCCGCGTTCGAAGCCGGAAGGGGACGCCATGGCCGAACTGTACCAGGAACAACGATTGACCGAGCTCATTGATTGGCTCGGATGAAATATGGCCCAGGATCAAGGATTGACCGAGTCCAAGAATCCTGTCATGGTGGTGCCGTTCCCGCCGGACCGCACCGGTCCGGGCGGACTCCGACGACCCCGGGGGGATTCGACGATGGCGCCCACCGCCCTGATGACACCGGCCCAGCGCAAGCTGGGCATGCTGATCTGCCTGGTCACGATCGTGCTGGCCGTGCTCGACATGAACATCGTGTCGGCGGTGAGCGTGCCGATCGTCCGCGAGCTCGACCCCGTCCACGGCGTCGACCGGCTGCCCTGGCTGGTCAGCGCGTTCGCCCTGGCCGCCACCGCGCTGCTGCCGCTCTACGGCAAGCTCTGCGACCTCTACGGCGCCAAGCGCGTGCTGCTCGGCGCGGTCGGCGCCTTCCTGCTCGGCTCGGCGCTCTGCGGGGCCGCCCAGACGATGGGACAACTGATCGCCTTCCGGGCCGTCCAGGGCATCGGCGGCGGCGGACTGATGAGCGTCACCATGGTGGTGATCGCCCACCTCAAGGACCCGGAGGACGCGGGCGGCGGCAAGGGCGGCGCGGTGGGCGGGGTCGTCGCCGGCCTCGGCATGGCGATCGGCCCGCTGATCGGCGCGCTGTTCACCGACCACCTCAGCTGGCGCTGGATCTTCTACGTCAACCTGCCGCTCGGCCTGCTGGTCGTGGTCGGCGCCGCCCTGGTGCTCAAGCTGCCCGCCTCGGCCGGGCGCCGCAGCCTGGACTTCCTCGGCGCGGCCCTCGCCGCCGCCTTCGCCACCGGGCTGCTGCTGGTCACCGAATGGGGCGGCAAGGACTACGCCTGGACCTCCCCGGTGATCCTCGGGCTCGCCGCCGCGACCCTGGCCGCGTTCGCGCTCTTCCTGTGGCGCCAGGCCACCGCGGCCGAGCCGGTGCTGCCGCTGTCGCTGTTCCGGATCCGCGCGGTGCGCCTCGGCTTCGCGATCCAGGGCCTGGTCGGGATGGCCATGACCGGCTCGATCGTCTACGTGATGATCTACCTGCAGCTCGCCCGCGGCGTGGCCCCGACCTCGGCGAGCCTCTACCTCGTCCCGATGGCGGCCGGGATGACCGCGGTCGGGCTGCTGGTGGGCAGGCTGACCGCCCGCGGCCACCTGCCGCAGACCTTCCTGGTGGCCGGCGCGGGCCTCGCGGCGCTCGCCCTGCTCCTGCTCGGCCTCAGCGGACCGGCCACCCCGCTGTGGGTGGTGCTGGCCGAACTCGCCCTGCTGGGCTGCGGGCTGGGGCAGCTGATCGGCCAGCTGGTGATGCTGGTGCAGGCCGCCGCGCCCGCCCACCAGCTCGGCGTCGCGACCACCGGGGTGCGCTTCTTCCAGACCCTCGGCAGCGCGCTCGGCGCGGCGCTGTTCGGCACCGTGCTGGCCCGGGTCTACGAGGCCGGCGAGCCCGGCGGGTCGTTCGGCGCGCTCCGCACCCTCGCCGGGGCCGCCCGCGAGCACGCGCTGGGCAGTTTCACGGACGCCGTGGACGTGGTGTTCCTGTCGGCGGGCGGGCTGCTGACGCTGGCGCTGCTGTTGGCGCTGCGGCTGCGGGCGGCCGGGGGCACGGGGACCGGGGCGGCGGAGGAGCGCTCCGAGGAGCAGCGGCCGGTGCTCGCGGCCTGAACGGCCTGAACGGCCTGAGCGGTCGGGGGGCGGAACGCCCGGGGCGGGCAGGGGCCCGGTGGACTGCGGGGGAGTCCACCGGGCCCCTGTCGTGTCCGCTCCCGCCGCCCCGGCTCCGGGCTCGGTCCCGCCGGGGCCCATGCCTGCCGGGGCCTCGGTCCTGCCGGGGCCTCAGGCCTGGGCGGACCACTCGTGGGCCAGGATCGCCCAGATCTCCTTGTCGAGGCGGACCCCGTTGTGCAGGTACCACTCGCGCAGCACGCCGTCCCGCTTCATGCCGACCCGCTCGGCGACGGCGCGGCTGCGGGCGTTGACGGAGGTGCACCACCACTCGGCCCGGTGCAGGCCGCGGGTGACGAAGGCGTAGTCGAGCAGGTGCCGCACGGCGGCGGTGATCAGCCCGCCGCCCTGGCCGGCCGGCTCGGTCCAGGCGCCGATCTCGCAGACGCCGGACTTGGTGTCGAAGCCGACGAACATGACGCCGCCGACCAGTGTGCCGTCCTTCCAGATGCCGAAGATCCGCTTCTGGTCGGCGGCCTGGCCGTCGGCGTAGCGCTGCAGGGTGGCGCGGGCGGAGTCCAGGTCGGTGGAGAAGGTGGCCCAGGGGATCCACGGGTCGGTGTGGGCGCGGGCCCGGTCGATGTGGGCCAGGAACTCCGGGGCCTGCCACGGCTCCAGCGGGCGCAGTTCGGCGTGGTCGGTGAGCTGTACGGCAAACACGGGCGGGCCTTTCGGGGGCGGTGCACGGGCTGGTCGGAATCATTCATAACAAACGTTTGGTATGTACGATAGCCCCCATGACACCGGCCCGTGGAGACCATGACGCCCGCCGCTCGGAAGTGTCCGAGGGGGTGTGGCGGGTGCTCTCCACCCGGGGCTTCGAGGGGCTGACCCTGCGCGCGGTCGCCGCCGAACTGGGCGCCTCCACGGGACTGTTGACGCACTACTTCCCGAACAAGCGGGCGCTGCTGAGCCACGCCCTGGAGGAGCTGGACCGGCGCTCGGGCGAACGGCCCCGGCGCACCGCGCCCGCCGACGGCAGCCCGCCGCCGCCCGCCGGGCTGCCCCGGCTGCGGGCGGCGCTGCTCGACGTCCTGCCGCTGGACGCGGACGCCGCGGCCGGCAACCGGATCTGGGTCGGCTCCTGGGACCACGCCCTGGCCGATCCGCAGCTGGCGGACGCGCACGCGGGCCGCTACGCCCGCTCGCGGGTGGCGCTCACGGAGATCGTCGCGGACGCCCAGCGGCGTGGGGAGCTCCCGGCGCAGGCCGACCCGGCCGAAGTCGCCGCCGGTGCGCAGGCCTTCGTGCTCGGGTTGGTGGTGCAGGCGCTGTTCGCCCCGGGGGAGTTCCCGCCGGAGCGGCAGATCGCCCTGCTGGACGCCCATCTGGCCGGGCTGGCGGGCTGACCCGCCCTCCGGCGGGCCGCCGGAATGCTCCCGGGTGGGGGATTCGCCCGGGATTCGCCCGGGATTCCGCCGTTCGCGGAGCCCGGCGGGACCGTCCGAGCCGTTCGATTCCGGAACCGGCGGCATTGGCCGCGGTTTTCGAAGCGGTCATGACACGCATTGTCACGGGTTATGCGCGGTGGGTGTTTGGCATTACCGGGAGAACCGGCGCGACTACACATGGTCGCGATCGGCGCGATGGCCTGCGGGAATTGCGGGTGGTGCCCCCAGCAGGATTCGAACCTGCGACCTACCGCTTAGAAGGCGGGTGCTCTATCCGCTGAGCTATGGGGGCGGGACGGGCGACGCCCGGGGGTGGGCGTGACCGTGGCCGGGATCGGGCGACGAGCGCCGGGGCGCGCGTTGTCCGGCCCGTACCTGAGGGTGGGGGTGGGGGTGGTGGCCCCTCGCCCTGTCGGGGACAGGATAAGGGTGTCCAGTTCCTCGGCCGGGTGTGACGACACCGTCGTTGGTGTGTCGGTTCGGTGGAGCGGTCCGATAATCGCAGGTGAAGGCCGTGAGTGCAGCGGTCTGGGAGTGTTCCGCGCCGGACGTTGTGCAGTCGTTACGGGGCTGCCTCCTCACCCGTTATGGATTCGACACGGAGAATGTGCCGCCGACGGTGCGGGTGGGGGGCGGTAATGGCGGTTGCACCGGTCGGATGACGTGCGCGGACGGCCCTCGGCGGGTGTTCCGGCGCGCGCCGCTCGGGGCGGCGATCAGCGGGTTTGTTGTCATGGCCGCGAAGAGATGGGGGCGAAGCGACCCCCCGAAGGCCGAAATTCACCCCTGCGAGTGACAACTGTTCCGCGGTGGCCGAGTTATCCACAGGATTTCGGAAGTCACTGGCCCGGATTTCTCCTGAAGTGCACGCTCAAGGCGCACCGGTCGATTCCGTACGGTGCATCGGCGAGAACGGAGAGTGTGCCGTGAACGAGGCCCATGTGACGGTGGTCGGCAATGTCGCGACGGAGGTGAGCTACGGGGAAACCGCCGGCGGGGTGCCGATGGCCAACTTCCGGCTCGGCTGCACCGAGCGCCGGTACGACCGGCAGCGCGAGTGCTGGGTGGACGGCGAGACGCAGTGGGTGACGGTGACGGCCTGGCGGGCGCTGGCGGTGAACCTGATCGGCTCGCTGGCCAAGGGCGATCCGGTGCTGGTGAGCGGTCGGCTGCGGGTGCGGGAGTGGGCGGAGGGGGAGGCGAAACGCAGCCGGGCCGAGATCGACGCCCGATCGGTCGGACACGATCTCACCCGCGGTACCTCGGCGTTCCGTTGGGCGGCCGGGGTGCGCGGGCAGCCTCCGGGTGGCGCGGGGCGGGCCGGGCCGGAGGGCGGGGGCGAGTCGGTGCCGGAGTGGATCGTGAGCGCACTGGAGGCGCGCAGGGCCGCCGCGGTCGCCCCGGCGCCCGGTCCGCGGGCGTTGCCGGCGGGCGCGCGGCCGCCGACGGGTGGGCCGGGCGAGGCGTCCGAGGGGGAGTCGGGGGTGGCGGATCGGGGTGACTGATCGGGGCGACTGATCGGGTGCCGAACTGACCGGTCGGTGACCCTACTCTGTCGACAAATATGTTGATCGAGAAGGTTGTTGCGCCCGCACGCGCAATCCGACCGGATAACGGAAAGTCAGGTGAGAATTTTCTGGCCGACCGTCAGCTTGTGTGGATCCTGAGAGGGTTGATAACGATACAGATACGGAATCGTCCTGATTTCGCATGGGGGTTTCGGGGCCTCTGGGGGTCAATAGGATTCGTCAGGTTCATACCCGCAGCAGTGCCACACCGGGCACGCGCGGCACGGCAAGTCGGCAGGCTGTCCCCATCGGGTGCGGCCTGTCCCGGAGGGATCCCAGATGTTCCAGAGGCAGGGGCGGAGTCTGTCCCGGATAACCACTGTCATGCTCACGACCAGCTTGGCGCTGGGCGGAGGCCTGTTCGCGGCCGGTGCGGCGGTCGCGGCCGACACCCCGGGTGCGGGTGTGACCGCCGTGGTGCAGAACACCATGCTCGGCGAGAAGATCAACGTCGAGGGCGAGGGCACCGTCGACGGCGGTCTCTTCACCCTCAAGACCGCCGACGGTGAGCTGCAGACGTACTGCATCGACTTCGGCTTCCCGGTGGACATCCGGAAGAAGATCCAGTACCAGGAGTCCGACTGGGCCTCCAGCTCCCTCGGCGACAAGAACAAGGTCGAGGCCGCCGCCAAGATCCGCTGGATCCTGGAGAACTCCTACCCGCAGGTCAAGGACCTCACGGCGCTCGCCAAGGCCGCCGGTGCGGCCGCCCTGAGCCCCGAGGCCGCCGCCGCGGGCACCCAGGCCGCGATCTGGAAGTACTCGGACAACAAGAACGCCGTCCCGCAGGACGAGAACGCCAAGAAGCTGCGCGACTACCTGACCGGCGCCGCCAACAAGGGCATCGCCGCCGAGCCCAAGCCGTCGCTGACCCTCAGCCCGGACTCGGTCTCCGGCAAGTCCGGCGCCAAGCTCGGCCCGTTCACGCTGAACTCCAGCGCCTCCGAGGTGAAGCTGGCCGTCAGCGGCGACGCCGCCGACAAGGTCAAGCTGCTGGACAAGGACAACAAGCCGGTCGGCGCCTCGCTCGCCGGTCCGATCGCCAAGGACACCCAGCTGTTCCTGGACGTGCCGGCCGGCACCCCGGACGGCTCGGTCACGGTGAACGCCAGCGCCTCCACCGTGGTGCCCAGCGGCCGTGTCTTCCTCAGCAAGGGCTACACCCGTGAGGAGCACAGCCAGACCATGATCCTGGCCGGCTCCAGCAAGCTCAACGTCGCCGACGCCGCCAAGGCCACCTGGAAGCAGGGCAAGGGCGCGCTGATCGACAGCACCGCCAAGGTCGAGTGCGCCAACGGCGGCGTGCGCGTCTCCGTCACCAACGGTGGCGACGAGGCCGGCACCGTCACGGTCGGCAAGCAGCAGCTGACCGTCCAGCCGGGCAAGACCGAGAGCGTGCTCGTCCAGGTCGCCGAGAAGACCGGTTACGACATCACCGTCACCGGCCCGAACGGCTACAGCCGCGAGTTCAAGGGCGTCCTGGACTGCAAGACCGGCACCGGCACCACGCCGACCCCCGGCCCGTCCACCCCGGCCCCGTCGGGCACCCCGACCGGCACCCCGTCGGGCACCCCGAGCACCGGCGCCGGCCACCCGACCCCGGCCCCGACCAGCACCGCCCCGGGCACCGGTGGCCTGGCCCAGACCGGTGCCAATGACTCGACCCCGATCCTCGCCGCCGTCGCCGGTGGCCTGGTCGTGGCCGGTGGCGCCGCCGTCTTCGTCCTGCGCCGCCGCGGCCGCCACGGTCGCACCACCGCCTGACCCGCTCCACGGGCCCCGAGGCGATGACCGCCTGAGGCCCTGAGACAGAGAGGCCCGGCCCCCCGCTCGCTGCGGGGGGCCGGGCCTTTGTGTCGACATGTGCCGACAGGGCCCGAAGACCGCCCGGGGATACCCCCGAGGGGCACCCCGGCGGTTCGGGGCCCGCGGCCGGGTGCGGCACAATGGAACGCTGCAAGCCGAATACTCCCGACGACGCCGGAGCGATCTCACGTGGCGGAATACATCTACACGATGCGCAAGGTGCGCAAGGCTCACGGAGACAAGGTCATCCTTGACGACGTGACGCTCAGCTTCCTCCCCGGAGCGAAGATCGGCGTCGTGGGCCCCAACGGTGCCGGTAAGTCCACCGTGCTGAAGATGATGGCCGGCCTGGAGCAGCCCTCCAACGGCGACGCCTTCCTGTCGCCCGGCTTCACCGTCGGCATGCTGCTCCAGGAGCCGCCGCTGGACGAGTCCAAGACCGTCCTGGAGAACGTCGAGGACGGCGTCAAGGAGATCAAGGGGAAGCTCAACCGCTTCAACGAGATCGCCGAGCTGATGGCGACCGACTACTCGGACGCGCTGCTGGACGAGATGGGCAAGCTCCAGGAGGACCTGGACCACGCCGAGGCCTGGGACCTGGACGCCCAGCTGGAGCAGGCCATGGACGCCCTGGGCTGCCCGCCCGGCGAGTGGCCGGTCACCAAGCTCTCCGGTGGTGAGAAGCGCCGCGTCGCGCTCTGCAAGCTGCTGCTGGAGGCCCCCGACCTGCTGCTGCTCGACGAGCCCACCAACCACCTGGACGCCGAGTCGGTGAACTGGCTGGAGCAGCACCTGGAGAAGTACAAGGGCACCGTCGTGGCCGTCACCCACGACCGGTACTTCCTCGACAACGTCGCCGAGTGGATCCTGGAGCTCGACCGCGGCCGCGCCTACCCGTACGAGGGCAACTACTCCACGTACCTGGAGACCAAGCAGTCGCGTCTGAAGGTCGAGGGCCAGAAGGACGCGAAGCGCGCCAAGCGCCTCAAGGAAGAGCTGGAGTGGGTCCGCTCCAACGCCAAGGGCCGCCAGGCGAAGTCCAAGGCCCGTCTGGCCCGCTACGAGGAGATGGCGGCCGAGGCCGACAAGATGCGGAAGCTGGACTTCGAGGAGATCCAGATCCCGCCGGGCCCGCGTCTGGGCAGCGTCGTCATCGAGGTCGAGAAGCTCAACAAGGCCTTCGGCGAGAAGGTCCTGATCGACGACCTCAGCTTCACCCTGCCGCGCAACGGCATCGTCGGCATCATCGGCCCGAACGGCGCCGGCAAGACCACCCTGTTCAAGATGCTCCAGGACCTGGAGACCCCGGACAGCGGCACGGTCAAGGTCGGCGAGACCGTCAAGATCAGCTACGTCGACCAGAGCCGCGCCAACATCGACCCGAAGAAGACCCTCTGGGAGGTCGTCTCCGACGGTCTGGACTGGATCAACGTCGGCCAGGTCGAGATGCCGTCCCGCGCCTACGTGTCGGCCTTCGGCTTCAAGGGCCCGGACCAGCAGAAGCCGGCCGGCGTGCTCTCCGGCGGTGAGCGCAACCGCCTGAACCTGGCGCTCACCCTCAAGCAGGGCGGCAACCTGCTGCTCCTCGACGAGCCCACCAACGACCTCGACGTCGAGACGCTCTCCTCGCTGGAGAACGCCCTGCTGGAGTTCCCCGGCTGCGCCGTGGTCATCTCCCACGACCGTTGGTTCCTGGACCGAGTGGCCACCCACATCCTCGCCTACGAGGGCGAGAGCAAGTGGTTCTGGTTCGAGGGCAACTTCGAGTCCTACGAGAAGAACAAGATCGAGCGGCTCGGCGCCGACGCCGCCCGTCCGCACCGGGCCACGTACAAGAAGCTGACCCGAGGCTGACACCCAGTCGACACAACGGCCCGGCAGACTGCCCTCCGGGGCGGCCTGCCGGGCCGCGGCCCGTCGCCACCGCCCGTCGCCTCCGAGGGGACGGCGGCGGCGGGCGACCGGAACCGAGGAGAACACCCGTGGCCCGCCACATCTACGCCTGCCCACTGCGCTGGTCCGACATGGACGCCTTCGGACACGTCAACAACGTGGTCTTCCTGCGCTACCTGGAGGAGGCCCGGATCGACTTCATGTTCACCCAGGCCGCCGCGGCCGGCGCCGGGGAGTTCGCGGGCGGCTCGGTGGTGGCGCGCCACGAGATCGAGTACAAGCGCCCGCTGGTCCACCGGCCGCACCCGGTCACCATCGAGACCTGGGTGACGAAGATCGGCGGCGCCTCGCTGACCGTCTCGTACGAGATCAAGGACGTCGCCGAGGACGGCACCGACGTCGTGTACGTCCGGGCGTCCACCGTGGTGGTCCCCTACGACCTGGCCGAGGGGCGGCCGCGCCGGATCTCGCCCGTGGAGCGGGAGTTCCTCGGCCGCTTCATGGACGGGGCCGCCGCCGACGAAAAGGCCGCGGCCGTTCCCGCCGCCGTCTGACCGCCACGTGATGATTCGAGCTGAGCTGCGTTGACCGTCACCGCCCGCCTCGCCCTGACCGACGCCGGGGAGGCCGCCGACCTCTCCGCCTTCCTGCTGCGCCTGCTGCGCTTCGACAAGGCGGCGGCCGTCCGCCTGCAGGCGGTGGGGCCCGGCGCCGACGACGGCGTGCTGGCGGTCTTCGGACGGCTGCCGCTGGGCGGTTCGGGCGCGCTGGCGATCCGCACCGCGCGGCTGGGCGGCCTCGACGAGCCGGTGGACCTGACCGTCTCGGCGGGGCAGCTGCTGGACGGCGTGGACGCCGAGGAGGGCACCGTCGCGCTGCCCGCACCGGTGACCGGCCCGGCCTGGGCCGGGCTGCTGCCGCCGCGCACCGGCTGGCGGCCGGTCGGAGCCCCGCCGGTGGCCGAGGTCTACCCCGAACTCATGGCCGGGGTGGGGGAGTTCCGCGAGCGCAGCGAGGCCGTGCCGACGCACCACCGCACCCGTGCGGTGCTGGACGCGCTGGCCGACGAGATCTGGTCCCGCCCGGTGTCCGCGCTGCCGGAGCTGCCGCTGCGGGCGGTGCACGCCGCGTACGTGATGGGCTTCCTGAAGCCCGGCGCCCCGCTGTCCGTGCACCGGGCGGGCGGCTGGCTGCGGTTGAGCGCCCCGGCGGGCTCGGTGGCGGTGCGTACCGTGGCCGCGCCGGGCGCGGGTCTCGGGCTCAGCCCGATCGGCTAGCGCGGGCCACAGGGCTACAAGCCCGGCGGGCCAATGGGCCAACGGGTCAACGGGTCAACGGCAAAGCAGGCCAACTGGCCGGCGCGGCCATCAGCCCGCCGGCCCGTCGGGGTGGCTCAGCCCTCGGTGTTGATCATCGAGGCCGCGGCGTAGGCCAGGTACTCCAGCAACTGCCGCTCCTGGTCGGCCGGCAGTTCCAGGCTCGCGACGGCCGCCCGCATGTGCTTCAGCCAGGCGTCGTGGGCCGCGCGGTCGACCTTGAACGGCGCGTGCCGCATCCGCAACCGCGGGTGCCCGCGGTTGTCGCTGTAGGTGCGCGGGCCGCCCCAGTACTGCATCAGGAACAGCGCCATGCGCTCCTCGGCCGGGCCGAGGTCGTCCTCGGGGTACATCGGCCGCAACAGCTCGTCCTCGGCGATGCCCTCGTAGAACCGGTGGGCCAGACGTCGGAAGGTCGGCTCACCGCCGACCTGGTCGTAGAAGGTCTCCTCGCTCAACGTGCCTCGCCGGATCTCTCTCACCCGACCATGGTCGCAGACGCCGACGGGGTCGTACACCAGGACCAAAGGCGTGGGTCCCGGGGCGTACGACCCCGTCGGGCTCGACCGTCAGCGGTGGACGGCCGGAACGGTCGGACGCATCAGGCGTCTTCCCACTTGAAGAGCTTCCAGGCGACGCCGGTCAGCACCGCCGCGAAGAGCAGCAGTCCGCCCATGGTCGGCAGGGCGTCCATGACGCCGCCGCCGCGGGTCAGCACCGACTTGGCGGATTCGACCAGGTAGTGCAGCGGCATGACCTTGGAGACGGTCTGCAGCCAGCCCGGAGCGCCGTCCAGCGGGAAGAACGAGCCGGACAGGAACGACATCGGCAGCACGATGACCTGCGAGATGCCGTTGGCCGCCTCCTCGGTCTTGGCGACCGAGCCGGCCAGCAGGCCGATCGACATGAAGGCGAGCGTCGCGCAGGCCACCAGCGGGATGATCAGCCACCAGTTCCCGGTGAGCTTGAGCCCGAAGAAGCTCGTGGCGACCACCAGGAAGACCGCGCTCTGCAGGAGCGCGGTCAGCAGCGAGACCACGACCCGCGAGCTGACGACCGTGCCCGCGCTGATCGGGGCCAGCCGCAGCCGGCGCAGCACCTTGGTCTTGCGCCAGTTGACCAGCGTCAGCGCGGCGCCGAACACCGCGCCGGTGGCGACGGCCCAGCCGAGCAGGCCGGGGGTGAGGAACTGGATCGGCTTGAGCGACTTGTCCTCGACCTGCTGGGCGTCCAGCACGTAGGCCGGGGGCTGCCCGGTGGCCGCCTGGTTGGCGCTCTGGACCACCGAGTTGAGGATGCCCTGGAGCGCGCCGGCCCGGACGGTGTCGGAGGCGCTGTAGCGCAGCTGGACCTTGCCGTCGGGGCCCTGCTCGATCATCGCGTCGAAGTCGCCCTTGCGGACCTTCTCCAGCGTGGCCGACTCGTCGTCGGTCCGGGTGATCGTGAGGACCTCGTTCAGCCCGGCCCGGGCGTCGCCCTGCATCGAGTCGAACAGCTTCACCGCGCCGACCTGCGCCACCTTGGCGTGCGGGCTGCCGGAGCCCTTGGTCACGGTGCCGAAGAAGACCAGGAACACCAGCGGGAAGAGCAGGATGAAGAAGGTCGCGGTGCGGTCGCGCTTCATGCCGAGCAGCATCGCGCGGGACAGGCTCCAGAACGCGCTGACCCGCTCCCGCTCGCCGGCGGCGGAGACCGGACCGCCCCGCTGCGCGGGGACCTTCGGTTCGGTCGGGGTGGTGGCGGTCATGCGCGGAACTCCCGTCCGGTCAGCTGGAGGAAGACGTCCTCCAGGGTGGCGCCGCGCACTTCGAGGCCGCGCAGCGCGTTCTGCTCGGCCAGGACGCTGAGCACCGGGGCCGGAAGGCGGGTGGAGACGGAGAGCGAGACGGTGTCGTCCTCCAGGTTGGCGATGTCGGCGCCGGCCGCGGTCAGCAGTTCGCGGGCGCGGTCGACCGGCAGCTGGCCGGAGGCCACGCTGATCCGGACGGTGTCGTCGATCTCGCGGATCAGCGCCGCCGGGGCGCCGGTGTGCAGGATCTTCCCGTGGTCCATGATCGAGACCCGGTCGCAGAGCACCTCGGCCTCGTCCAGGTAGTGCGTGGTGAGCACGACCGTGCGGCCCTCGGCGTTGATGTCGCGCAGGAGGTCCCAGAGGTTGCGCCGGGCCTGCGGGTCCAGACCGGTGGTGGGCTCGTCCAGGAAGACGAGCTCCGGGTCGTGGGCCAGTGCGCAGGCGATGGACAGGCGCTGGGCCTGGCCGCCGGACATCTGGTCGGTCAGGGTCTCGGCCTTGTCGGCCAGACCGACCCGCTCCAGCATCGCATCGGCCCGCTTGGGGCCGACCCCGTAGAACGACGCGAAGGTGCGGATGGTCTCCCGGGCCGTCAGTTTGCGGAAGAAGGCGGAGGCCTGGAACTGCACGCCGATGCGCGGCAGCAGTTTCGGATTGCGCGGCCAGGGAGCCATCCCCAGCAGCTCGACCCGGCCCTCGTCCGGTTCCCGGACGCCTTCCAGGATCTCCATGGTGGTGGTCTTCCCGGCGCCGTTGGGGCCCAGGATCCCGTAGAACTCGCCGGCCTCGACGGTGAAGGAAACCCCGTCGACGGCCTGCACATCCCCGTACCGCTGACGGATGCCGTCGGCGGATATAGCTGCAGTCATGTGCCCTGAGAATAGGGGTTCCGGAGAGCCCTGTGCACACCGGGGAGCGGGATTTGCGGATCCTTTGAGGAACGGGGAACGACGGCCGGGCCGGGCGGAGAGTCGAATTCCGCCCGGCCCGGCCGGAGTTGTCGCTGACGAACCCTCAGGGTGGCGTCAGGCGCGGTGCACCGTGATGGTCGTCCAGGCGCCGACGTGGATCCGGTCGCCGTCGTTCAGCGGCACCGCGGTGTGCGGGGCGATCGGCTCCGCGCCGCCGTTCACCGTGGTGCCGTTGGTCGAGTCCTGGTCCACCAGGACCCAGCTGCCGTCCGCCTGTTCGGCGAGCAGCGCGTGCTGGTGCGAGGCGCCTGGGTCCTCCGGCGGCACGGACAGGTCGATCTCCGGCACCGTGCCCCGGTGCTGGCTGCGCCGACCGATCCGCAGCTGGCCGCGGCCGGTCAGCGGGATCCGGCGCTCGGGGCAGTACGGCGGGAAGAACAGGCCGGCCGCCTCGGGGCCGCTGCGGGCCATCATGTCGGTGAAGTAGTCCCGGTCGGCCGAGACCACGGCGATCCAGGTGGTCCGCACCGGCTCGGCGGGGGCGG
The DNA here is from genome assembly GCF_044767225.1 of Kitasatospora sp. NPDC101447. Classification (NCBI taxonomy): domain Bacteria; kingdom Bacillati; phylum Actinomycetota; class Actinomycetes; order Kitasatosporales; family Streptomycetaceae; genus Kitasatospora; species Kitasatospora sp. NPDC101447. Next base: position 85,517 of record NZ_JBIWNL010000026.1, on the reverse strand, counting down.
CCTCCTGCTGGGCCTGCTGCGGCGGGGCCAGGTGGAACGAGGTGCCGAAGTCGCCGCCGCGGTTGTTCGGGCCGGGGCCGGCCGGCTGGGCGTACACCGGGCCGGAGTCCTCGCGCACCGGGGCCTCGGGGAACGCGCCCTCCGGTGCGGGCACCTCGTGCCCGACGGCGGGCGGGTAGCCGTAGGTGTGCGGCTGCGCCGGGGCCTGCGGCTGGTGCGGGACGGGCGGGGCGACGGCGGCCTGCGGGGCGGCCGGGGGCTGCTCGTGCGGCGCCCGGCCGTACGGGTCCTGCGGCTGCTGCGGGGCGCCGCCGTACGCCGCCGGGATGTTCAGCGGCGGCGGCTGGGCCGGCCCGGGCGCGGGCGCGCCGACGGCCGGGGGCTGGCGGCGCGAGGGGGTGGAGAGGTCGTAGTCGTAGCCGCACTCCTCGCAGAACCGGCCGGTCTGGGGGCTGCGGCAGATCGGGCAGACCACCAGGCCCTCGGTGAGGCCCTGCGGTGCCGCGGGCGGCGGGACCGCCCCGGGCGGGGGGTAGGCGCCGGGAGCCGCGGGCCCGGGCGGGGGGTACGCGCCGGGGGCCACGGACCCGGGCGGCGGGTAGGCACCCGGCGGCGGGTAGGCCCCGGGCGGCGGGGGCACGGCCCCCGGCGGCATCGGCGGCGGGAGCGGCGGCGCACCGAAGGACGCGCCGCCGTGCTGCGGGTGCCCGGCGGGTGCGCCGGGCGCGGGGTCGGCGCCGGGCGCCCCCGGGTAGGCCCCGTGGGCGCCCGGGGTCGGGGCCGGCGGGGTCATGGGGAAGCCGCAGAAGTCGCACCAGTCCTCGGCCTGCGACTCGTGGCCCCTCGGGCAGATCGGCATCAGGTCCCCCTCGTTTCGGGCCGGCTGGGTGCGGCGTCGCGCCGGGGTGCCGGCCCGGTCACGTCTTCAGCGGTCACTTCTTCACACGTACCGTCTTGGTCGACCGGGTCTCAAGGGTCATCGAGTCGGCCTCGCTCACGTTCTTACGGAACCGAACGGTACCCTCCTTCGGGTCCACCACGTCCACCACCTTCTGCAGCAGCTTGTAGGTGCCCTCGTTCCCGGCCGCGTGCGCGATCCGGACGGCGGCGCCCAGCTTGGCGGTCGCGGTGTCGACGTCGCCGGCGCGGTGGGCCTCCAGGCCCTCCTGGATGGAGGAGGCGAGCTCGGCCTGCCCGGTGTAGTGGGCGACCTGCGGGCTGATCCGGGTGGAGGAGGCCAGGTCGTCCGTCCACACCGCCTTGACCAGGCCCTGGCTGAGCACCTCGGGGGTGCCGCCGCCGACCTGCGGGGGCAGCACCAGGCTGATCCGGGCGGCGAGCATCTCGTTGCCGATGGAGGCGGCCGGGACCTCGACGCAGACGTGGTAGTCGCGGCTCTCGTCGCCCCAGGAGCCGGTGGGGTAGTCGCCGGCCCGGGGCCCGGCCTCGGCGCGGCGGGCGGTCAGGTCCTCGACCGCGGGGGCGACCTGCTTGACGAACTTCACCGCGGCGTTGGCCGGGGTCCAGATCCGCAGCGAGACGTCGGCGACCTGCTTGCCCATCGCGCCGGTCATCATCGAGCGGAAGTCCTCGGCCAGGCCCGAGGGCTCGGCGACGATGTCGACGGTGCCGAGCAGCGCCGAGGAGATCTTGCGCAGCTCGTCGATCCGCCAGTCGGTGCCCACGCCGCGGCAGTCGGCGGTGAAGTGTCCGGTGACCCGCTCGATGTTGCGGGCCAGGTCCTCGGCCGACTCGTGCTCGTTGTTGCCGTCGGTGAGCAGGATGGCGTGCCGGATGGCGATGTCGGTGCGGGTGAGGAACAGCTTGTCGGCCTTGGCGAGCCAGGTGCCCATGGCGGTGCCGCCGGCGGCGGTGAGGCGGCGCAGCGCCTCCTTGGCCTGCTCGCGGGTGCCGGGCGAGGCGGTGGCCAGGGTGCCGTCGCCGGGGTAGATGTCCTTGGCCTCGTGGGTGCCGGCGACCACGGCGAAGGCGGTGCCGTCGCGCAGCGCGTCGATGGCGGCGGCGGTGGCCTCCCGGGCGCCGTTGATCTTGGTCTTGGGGTAGTCCATCGAGCCCGAGCAGTCCACCAGGATCACCACGGCGGCGCCGGCCCCGGCCCCGGCCGGCCCGGCGTCGGTGATCCCGAGCGGGCGGCCGCCGGAGGTGCCGCCACCGGTCGCGGTGACGGTGACGATGGCGTTGACCTCGCGGGCGCCGTCGGCCAGGTACTCGTTCTGGAAGATCTCCACGTCGAACCTGGGCAGGTTCGGCTTAGCCAGTGTTGCCATGGGGCGGTCGGCTCCCGTCGGGTGAGGGGTGGATGCGATCAGGACGGTGGGGCGGTCCGCCGGCCGGGCCGGCGGACCGTGGCGCCGTCCTGACCGGGCGTCCGGCGGACGCCCGGTCAGGCCGTCGGCGGGTGCGGCGGTTGCGGCGGGACGGGCGGTGCCACCGGCGGCGCGACCGGCGCGGCGGGCGGTGCCGGCGGAACGGCCGGGGGAACCGCCGGGGGTGCGGGCGGGGCCGGCGGTGCCGGGGGCAGCGGGGCGGCGGGCGAGCCGATCACCGGGATGTCCGGCAGGGTCGGCTCGTGGTCCTCGTCCTCCTCCGGTGCCGGTCGCGGCGTGATCACGGGCAGGTCCAGCGCCGTGGGGGTCTCCTCGACCTCCTCGACCCGGACGGCCGGCGGGTCGATCGGCAGCACGGCGACGGTGATGTTGTCGTGGCCGCCGGCGGCGACCGCGAACTTCACCAGGGTCTGCGCCGTCGCGAGCGGCTCGGTGCGGGCGTCCGGCCGGACGTAGTAGGCCAGGTCGGTGGCCGCCTCGGCGTAGTTCCACAGGCCGTCGGTGCAGATCAGCACCACCCCGGGGACGTGCGGGGTGAATTCGAGGGTGTGCGGCACGACCTCCTCGGCGTCGGCGCCGAGCCAGCCGGTGATGGCGTGCGCGCGCGGGTCGGCGTACGCCTCGGCCTCGCCCATCAGCCCGGCCTCGACCATCCGGGCCGCCCAGGAGTCGTCCTGGGTGAGCCGGAACGGCTCGGCGGCGGCGCGGTCGTCCGGGATCCAGTACGCCCGGGTGTCGCCGACCCAGCCGATGGTGACCCGGCCGCCCGCCGCTATCGCGCTGACGTAGGTGCAGGCGGGTGCGTTGAGGTCGGGGCGGACCGGGCCGGCGCCGTCGGTCGCCAGGTCGGCGACGGCCTTGGCGGCGTCGGCGATGGCCGTGCGCATCGCCTCGTTCGGGTCCCGGCCGGCCTCCAGCGAGGTCAGCAGTGACTCGGAGGCGGAGTCGACGGCGGTCGCCGAGGCCTCGTCCGGCCGGTCGGAGGAGGAGACGCCGTCGCACACCACGGCGACCACGACCGGCTCGCCGCCGGGCAGCGAACTCGCGGCGACGGTGAAGCTGTCCTCGTTGCGGTGGTGGCGCAGGCCGCGGTCGCTGACCCCGGCGACGCCGGCGAGGGCCTTCTCCATGTGGTCGCGCGGGCGCGGCTGGGCGCCGCCGCAGCCCTCGCAGTAGCCGTCCGCGGTGACCTGCGGCTGCCCGCAGTGCACGCAGACCGGCCCGCGCTGCTGCGGTACGGCCTCACCCCGGGCGGCGGCCCAGCCCGCGGGCATCGCGCCCGGGGCCGTCCGGCCGTCCCGGTCGGCCCCGCAGGAGCCGCAGTAGGCGTCCTCCGGGTCCATCGGCTCGGAACAGCTCGGGCACTCGGTCTGCTGCGGCATCGGCTACACCCACGTCCTGGGACGGGCACGGTTGGCCCGCTCCACCATCTCGATCCTGGTCTCGGCCCGGTCGGCCAACCGGGCGAGTACCCGGTAGGACTGTTCCAGGGCGAATCGCAGTTCCCGTTCCTGTACGGGACGTCCCAGTACCTCCAGGCCGGCGGCCGGCGGGGCCCCCGCCGACCCGGCGCCGACCCAGCCGAGGGCCGCGCCGAGCACCTCGACGGAGAGCTCCTCGCGGCGGCGGTCGTCCAGCCGCAGCGCGGTCAGCTGCGCCGAGCTCGCGCCGAGGTCGGCCGCCAGCTCGTCGGTGGCGGGTCGCTCGCGCAGCCGGGCGCGGACGGCGGCGATCCGGGCGGCGGTGTACTGGCTGGAGGTGGCCGGCACCGACTCCAGGACGTGGACCGCGCCGGTCCGGTCGTCCCCGCCCAGCCGGACCCGGGCCAGCCCGAAGGCGGCGCTCAGGTAGGCGTGGTCGGTGGCCCACACCAGCCGGTAGAACTCGGCCGCGTCGCCGCCGTCGCCGAGCAGTTCGGCGCAGATGGCGAGGGCCAGCTTGGGCGCGGCCTCGCCGGGGAAGGCGTCGTAGACCGCGTCGAAGGCCTCGGCGGCGGCCCGCAGGGAGGGCTCGCCACCGTCGTCGGCGGCCCCCACCAGGGCGGTGAGGCCGCGGTACCAGACCACCCGCCAGTCGTCCGGGTGGTCCTCCTCCAACGCGTCGAGGCGGGTCACGGCGTCGTCGTGGCGGCCGAGTTCGAGCAGGGCGCGCAGCTCGCGCAGCCGGCTCTCGACCGAGACGGCGGGGGCGCCGGCCAGGGCGACGAGCGCCTCCTCGGGGTCGGGGGAGAGCAGGGTGGCGAGGAAGCCGGCGTTGGGGTCCCCGGGGTCGACCCGGGGGATGGGCAGTGCGAGGGCGGCGGCGGCCGGGTCCAGCGAGGCCACCCGGAGCTGCCCGGCCTGCTCGGTGGGCAGCACCAGTTCGGTGTCCACGACGCGCAGTTCGGGGCCGAACAGGGTGGACAGCGCGGGGTAGGGCCGGTCGTTCTGGAGGGCCAGGATCTCCCGCAGCACGCCGGTCAGCTGGTCGGCCATCTCCTCGGCGGAGGCGAAGCGGCGGGCCGGGTCCGGGTCGGTGGCGCGGACCAGCAGGCGGTAGTACGACTCGTACCGGGCGAAGGCCTCGACGTCCTCCGGGCCGGGCAGCGAGTCGCGGAAGGTGGTGCTGTAGCCCTGGAAGTCGAAGGTGAGCACCGCGAGGGTGCGGGCCACGGTGTACAGGTCCGAGGCGGGGGAGGGGCCGTGGGTGGCGATCTCCGGCGCCTGGTAGCCGACGGTGCCGTAGATCGGGCCGTCGTGGTCGAGCCGGCAGACCGCGCCCATGTCGATGATCTTGAGCGCGTCGCCGCTCTGGATCACGTTGTCGATCTTGAAGTCGCAGTAGATCAGGCCCCGGCTGTGCAGGTACCCGAGCGCCGGCAGCGCCTCCAGCGCGTACGCGATCGCCACCTCCACCGGCAGCGGCTCGCGCCGGTTGTCCGGGGTGCGGCGCTCGTTGGCGATGTCCTTGAGCGACTTGCCGCCGACGTACTCCATGACGATGTAGCCGTCGGTGGAACCGGACCTCGGATCCGGGTGCTCGGCGAAGTTGATGATCCGGACGATGTTCGGGTGGTCCACCTCGGCCAGGAAGCGGCGCTCGGCGACGGCCGCGGCCAGCGCGTCCTCGTCGCCGGTGTTCAGCAGGCCCTTGAGGACGACCCACTTGTCGTTGACCCGGCGGTCTATCGCCAGGTAGATCCAGCCCAGGCCGCCGTGCGCCAGGCAGCCGACCACCTCGTACTGCCCGCCGACCAGGTCGCCCCGGCGCAGCTTGGGCGTGAAGGAGTACGGCGTGCCGCACTTGGTGCAGAAGCCCTCCGGGCGGCCGGGGCGGCCGTTCTTCTCCCGGCCCACCGGCGCCTCGCACTTGGCGCAGTAGCGCTTGCGCTCGGGCACCTCGGGATCGACCAGCACCGCCAGCGACGGGTCGGCCGTCGCCACCGTCGGCACGGTGACCAGACCGGCGCCCAGCCGGTTGCGGGTGCCCGCGCTGACGCTGCCGCGGGTGGAGCGCACCGAGACCGAGCGGCTGGAGCCGGTGCGGGTCGAGCGGTGCGAGCGGGAGCGGCCCGACATCGAGCGGGCCGAGCCGGTGCGGGCCGACAGCGAGCGGACCGAGCCGCTGCGGGCGGAGTCCGCGCCGACCCGCGCGGACGGGACGTAGGGCTGCGTGACGCCGGTGTCGCCGGCGGGCGGCGTGAGGCCGCACTCGTCGCAGTAGCCGTCCGCGTCGATGGTGCCCGAGCAGTCCCGCGGGCAGGTCGAGCCGGGGCCGGCGGCGTCCGGCGGCGAGGCCGCCCCCTCACCCGCCGGGGCGGGCGCGGACGTTCCCGCCGGGGCGACCGTCGAGGTCCCCGCCGGGGCCAGCCCGCACTCGTCGCAGTAACCGTCGGCGTCGATGCTGCCGCTGCCGGAGCACTCCGGCCGTACGCACGTCTCGCCCATCACCCTCAGCCCCCCTGAACCTGTCCGTCGACCGGCGCCTGGCCGGTCGCTTCCTGACCCTGTGCCGCCTCGGCCTGGGCGGGCCGCAGTGACTGCTGGAACCGGGCCACCGCGGCCGCCGCCGCCCGCAGGTCGCACGGCGCGCTCCACAGCAGCCAGCGCGCCTTCTCGTAGCGCTCGATCACTTCCGGGTCCTCGGAGACCCTCAGCCGGGCCGCCATCGCCTTGTAGGCGTCCAGCCGGCCGCGCAGCTCGGCCCGGACGGCCAGCGGCTGGGTCACCTCGGTGAGCGACTGCCGGGCCCGGGTCAACTCCTTGGCGGCGGCGTCCTCCAGCGTGTCCAGCAGCGGCGCCAGCCGGCCCCACTGCCCGGCCTGGCGCAGCTCCAGCGCCGCGACGATCCGCTCGCGCAGCGCCGAGGCCGGGCCGGGCACCGCCGGGACGTCGCTGGCCGCTATCTTCGCCAGCACCTCGCCGCGCGCCCGGCGGGCCTCGGCCAGGGTGGCGTCGGCCCGCTGGAGCAGGTCGCCGACGCCCTGCAGCCGCTCCTCGGCCTCGTCGCGCAGCCGCAGCAGGTCCTCCAGCTCCAGCCGGACGCCGTCCAGCGCCCGCCCGGCCCGGTCGAACCGCTCGGTGTCCACCACCCCGACCGGGCCGGCGAAGGCCGACTCCTCCGGCACCGTGCCGCGCTGGGCCGGCACCCGGGCCGGGCGCCACAGCGCCAGCGGGTCCCCGTGCACCTCGGTGCGCAGCTCGACGAGGTCCTTCTCGATCGCGGCCAGGTCGTCGCCCAGCGGGTGGCTGCCGGCCCGCACGCCGAGCGAGCCGGCCAGCGTCCGCACCCGGTGGAGCTCGGCCAGCAGCAGGTCGATCCGGGCCGGCAGCGCCGACCAGACCGCGTCGGCGGCGCTGACCACCTCCAGCACGGTGGCGTACCAGGAGTTCATCCGGGCCATCAGCGCGTCCAGGCTGATCCGCTCGACCAGCTTGGCGGGCGCGCCGAGCAGCTGCGGCCCGTCCGGCACCGCGCCGCCCGGGACGGTCACCGCGTCGCCGGTCAACAGCTCGCTCAGCTCGGCGAGTTCGGGCGCGCCGGGCTTGGCCTTCCGGGCCCGTACTGCGCGCGCCGAGGCCAGCGCCTCGGAGTAGCGGTCGAACAGCGCCCAGAGCAGCGGCAGGCCCTTCCCGGCGACCGACCAGCGTTCCAGGGTGCGCCCGGTCAGCTCGGCGCCGTCCAGCAGCCGCAGGCCCGGGTGGTCCTGCAGGGCGAGCAGGGCCGACTCGACCGCGTCCCGCTCCGCGCCGAGGCGCGCCAGCGCGCGGTCCACCTCCTCCCGGCTCAGTACCGGGCCAGCCGATGCCGCCACCGCGGTGTCCTTCCTTCCTCGCGCGCGATCCCGCCACGTGTGACGTGCGGTCCCGCGACAACCCCCGTGTCCACCACCGGTCTCCCCGCGGTGATCGTCCCGAACCCTAGCCGGTGACCGTTCGGGCCGGACGGGCGCGGGGCGTCAAGACGGCGTCAACGCCCCGGCCCGCCGGTCCGGCCGGTTCCCCGGTGCGGTGCCTCAGTGCGTGCCCGGCCAGTAGTGGTCGGCCTCGTTGAGCATGTACGGCTTGAGCCAGTGTTCGTACGAACGGGCCCAGTCGCCGCGCGCGTAGTAGTCGGCCAGCACCTGGTTGACCCGGGCGGTCAGGTCCGGGCTCTCCTTCAGCATGGCGACGCCGATCACCTCCGGCTGCGCCTCGCCGTCCACGATCCGCACGGTCTGGTCCTGGGCGGCCTGACCCGCCGCCAGGCCGTTGTCGGTCATGGTGGCGTCGACCTTGCCGAGCTGCATCAGCACCAGGCAGTCCAGCTGGTTCTCCACGGTGACGATCCGCCCGGCGGTCTTCTTGTCCTTGACCACGTTCAGAGCGGTGGAGCCGTCGGCGGCGCAGACCGTCCTGCCGTCGATCGCGTCGTCGATGTTCTTCGCCGGGGAGGCCTTCGGCACCAGGACGCGCTGGCTGATGTTGAAGTACGGCTTGGAGAAGGCGACGTCCTCCATCCGCTTGCAGTTGATCGTCATGGTGCGGACGATCAGGTCGACCCGGCCCTTCTTGATGGCGTCGATCCGGTCGGCGGTCGCCACCGGCTTGAGCACCACCTTGTCCGGGTCGCCCATGATGGCGGTGCCGATCGCCCGGGCGAGGTCGATGTCGAAGCCCTCGATCTGGCCGGTGTTCGGATTGCGGGCGCCCCAGCGGTAGCTGTTCTGGTCGACGCCTATGACCAGGCTGCGCTTGGCCTTGACGGCCTTCACGGCGGGGCCGTCCTCGGTGCTCGGCGGCACGCTCTTGTAGACGTCGCAGTCGGCCTGGTCCTGCTGGTCCTGCTGTCCCTGCTGTCCCTGCTGTCCCTGCTGGGTGGCGGTCCCGGCGGTGGTGCCGGCCGCGGCGGTCGGTGCGGCGCCGACCGGGCCGCCCCCGGCGAGCACGGCGGCCCCGGCCGCCAGCAGCGCCACGGCGGCGGCCGACCTGGTCCGTGACCACGAGCGTGACCCGGTGCGTGCGGTTGTCCTGCGCATCTGTCCGTTCCCCCTTGCCGGTTACCGGTACTCGGCCAGTCGCCGGCCCAGGCCCCGCAGCGCGGCGGCCGCGGCCACCAGGCCGAGCAGCGCGGCCGCGACGGCGGCGGTGCGGAGGTCCCCGCCGGTGCCCTTCGCGGACTGCGCGAACCGGTCCTGCTCGATGTCGGCGGCCCGGGCGAGCGCCCGGTCGGTGGTGCTGAAGAAGGCGTCGGCGGTGGGCGCGCCGGCGGTGGCCGTCACGGTCGCGTCCAGGGCGCCCTGGTAGTCGGCGTCGTCGACCTCCAGCTTCCGGGCCTTGTCGTGCTGCTGGTGCCACTGGTCGAACTGCGTCACCGCGTCCTGGATGCTCTGCTCGGCCGCCGCGGGCGCGAGCCGGGCGGCCTCCGGGAGCGAGCCGACGCGCCGCTCCAGCGGGATGTCCGCGGACGCGACGCTGTCCAGGTGCTCGGTGGCCTTGTTCCACTGGTCGGCGTACTTGGTGGTGGAGCCGCGGGCGACGAGGTGCAGGTTCTCCGCCAGCCGGGCGGTCAGCACGTCGACCCGGGCGTAGTTGAGCGCCCGCAGCGGGGTGGCGCCCTCGCTGTCGCTGCGCTTCAGGGCCGCGTCGGTGGTCAGCGCGGTGACGGTCAGCCAGAGCGCGCCGGCCAGCACGGCGGCGGTGGCGCCCAGCAGCCCGATGTTGAACACCCGGTTGGTGCGGCGGAACAGCGTCAGCTGCACCTGGACCAGCGCCGCCAGGGTCACCAGCGCCAGGCCGTACGCCCCCCACGGCACCGACTTGGCGGCGGCGTAGTCCTTCGCCAGCTCCTCGTTCTCGGCGGCGGCCAGCTCGGCGGCGGCCGGCAGCAGCACGGTCTGCATCTGCTCGGAGGCGTACCGCAGGTAGGCGCCACCGAGCGGGATGCCCTGCCGGTTGTCGGCCCGGGCGGTCTCCACCAGACCGGCGTACGAGGGGAGTTGCTGGTTCAGCCGGGCGAGCGAACCCTGCGCGGGGGAGGTCGAGGTGGTTCGGGCGGCGGCCTCGGCGACCAGCTTGGCGGCCGTGGCGAGGTCCTGCTCGTAGCGGTCCCGGACGTCCTTGGGCTCGGCGCCGGCCAGCAGGAAGCCGCTCGCCGCGGTGGTCGCGGCATCGGCCAGGTTGCGGTGGATCTCGGCGGCGTCCCGGCTGAGCGGCTGGCTGTACGAGACCACCCGGTCGGCGGCCTGCGCCCTGGTCTCCAACTGCCAGGCGGTGAGCCCGCCGAACGCCACGGTGAGCGTCGCCAGCACCACACCGGCCAGCCGGAGCCGGCCGGGCGCCGTCCGGCCGGCCTGCGCGAGCCGGGCGCGGACGCCGGTGGCGACCACCGTCCGGGGGCGCCGGGCGGGTGGTCCGCCGGGTGCTCCGGCGGGTGCCCGGCCGGGTGTCCGGCCGGGTGCAGTGCCGGGGCCGGCCGCCGGGGGGCCGCCGGGACCCACGAGCACCGACATGCCCGTCGCGGCCCGTGCTCCCGGTGGCCGGGCCGGGATCGCGGCCCCCGGTGCGCCGTTGCCTTCTGGTGTCGCCACCCGCCTCATCCTCCCCTGGAGCCGGGCCCGTTCGCCGGGGCCCGGCCGATGGCAGCAGTATGGCCGTGACTCCCCCCGGCCACACCCGACTTGCGCCGATCTTGAGCATGTCGTGCACGGTTCCCGCACGCCTCCGTACGGCTCGGGCATGCGGCCCGCACGCCCGCGGTGCTGCTCGCGGTGCCGTCCGGTCGGCGTTCGTGCCGTCGCCCGTACGGAGAGGTGGCGAACCCTCCGACGCCACCCGCACCCCGAGCGGTTCCCCCGACCGGGCGGAGCGCGGGGGTCCGTTCGTGGGCGCGCGCTCCCCGGTGCGGCACCCCCTCCCTCCGTACGATGGGCACATGCGCCTGCTTGGAACGATCTCGCCCGACCGCCCGCTGCTCGTCGTCGCCGTGCGCGAGGAGGCCGCCCACCTGGACGGCCGACTGCCCGTGCTGCTCACCGGGATCGGGAAGGTCAACGCCACCGCCGCCCTGGCCACCGTCCTCGCCGGGGGCGAGAAGCCCTCCGAGGTGATCAACCTCGGCACGGCCGGTGCGCTGCGTCCCGGCTGGGAGGGCACCCACCACGTGGTCCAGGTGATCCAGCACGACCTCGACACCGCAGCCCTGCAGGCGCTCACCGGGCGTCAGTACGGCGCCCCGCTGGTGATCGGCAAGGGCGACGGCCCGGTGCTCGCCACCGGCGACCTGTTCGTCTCCGACCCGGCCGCCCGTGACCGGCTCGCCGAGCACGCCGACCTGGTCGACATGGAGGGTTACGCGATCGCCACCGTCGCCCACCGGGCCGGCGTCCCGGTGCGGCTGGTCAAGCACGTCAGCGACGAGGCCGGGGCCGGAGCCGTGCGCACCTGGCAGGAGTCGGTCGACGACTGTGCCCGGCACCTCGCCGACTGGGTGGCCGCGCAGGGCTGGTGACGGGCGCTCATATTCCGTTCCCCGGCGGACGGGCGGTGGCTAGGGTGGCGCGGTGACCGACAACACCGACAACACCGCGCAGGCCGAGCCCGCTGACCGCACCGGCGGCGCCGCAGTCACCGAGGGCACCGGGAACGCCGCCCCGGGCGCCGCGCCGAGCAAACTCTCCGACACCCGGCCGCCGAGCGCGAACGCGGACGAGCCCACCACGCTGCTCGCCTTCCTCGACTACCTGCGCGCGGCGGTGCTCGCCAAGGTCGACGGGCTCTCCGACGAGGACGCCCGCCGCCCCGGCGTGCCCTCCGGCACCAGCCTGCTGTGGCTGGTGCGGCACCTGACCGTGGTCGAGCACAACTGGTTCGCGTGGGCCTACCAGGGCGTCGGCGAGAAGCCCCGGGACTCCGAAGAGAACCTGCTGGACGACGCGACCGTGGCCGCCGCGGTCGCCGCGTACCGCGACGCGATCGCACGCTCCAACGCGGTGGCGGCCGCCGCCCCGGACCTCGACCGGCCGGGCGTGCGCTCGCTGCGGCCGGACGCGGCCGAGGGGCCGTCGCTGCGGTGGGTGCTGGTCCACATGATCGAGGAGACCGGTCGGCACGCCGGCCACGCGGACATCATCCGCGAGCAGCTGGACGGCGCGGTCGGGCGCTGAGGACGCTCCGGGGGTGGACGGGGGTGGGAGGCGCTGGCCCTCCCACCCCTTCGCCGGCCTACCGCTGCTCGCCGTCCTGGCGCGCCTCGCCGTCCCGGCGGTCCTCGCCGTCCCGGCGGTCCCGGAACTGCGAGAGGTCCAGCGCGGCCAGCCGCTCGGGGTCGGTGAGCACGTCGATCGCGACGATCGCGCCGTCCGCCACGGTGAACGCCATGATCGACAGCGCCCGGCCGTTGTCGCCGATCACCACGGCGCCCGCAGTGCCGTTGACCAGCGCCGGGCGGGCGAACGGCGACAGCGTGCCCCACAGGACGGCCTGGCCGGCCACCGTGGCGGCGCCCGAGAGCACCACCGTGTGCCGGGCCATCGCCGCCCCGCCGTCCGAACGCAGCACCACGTCCGGGTCGAGCACGGCGACCAGGGCGTCGAGGTCCCCGTTGCGGGCGGCGGCGAAGAAGGCGTCCACGGCCAGCCGCTGGCGGCCGAGGTCAGGGTCGGGCACGGGCGCCTGCCCCTGCACCTTGCGGCGGGCCCGGCTGGCCAGCTGCCGGGTCGCGGCCGCCGACTTCTCGATCAGCGGGGCGATCTCGTCGAACGGTACGGAGAACAGGTCGTGCAGCACGAAGGCGACCCGCTCGGCCGGCGACAGCGACTCCATCACCACCATCATCGCCAGGCCGACCGAGTCCGCGAGCATCACCTCCTGCTCGGGGTCCACCACGCCCTCGCGTCGCAGCAGCGGGTCCGGGATGCGCGGCGGGCCCGGCTCACCGCCCGGACCGGCGGGCTCCAGCGGCTCCTCACGGCGCTGGGCGCGGGCGCGCAGCAGGTTCAGGCACACCCGTGACACCACCGTAGTCAGCCAGCCGCCGAGGTTCTCCACCCCGGCGGTGTCGGTGCGGTCGTACCGCAGCCAGGCCTCCTGCAGGGCGTCCTCGGCCTCGCTGATCGAGCCGAGCATCCGGTAGGCGACCGCGCGCAGGTGCGGGCGCTGCTCCTCGAAGAGCGCGGTCCGGGCAGATGTCTCGTCCACCGCGTCGTCCACGTGTCACATTCCTTCGTCGCCGGGGGTCAGGGCAGCAGGAGCCACCCAACAACGGCTGCGGCGGGGAGATCAACTCCCCGCCCCGGACGAATCGGAGACGATCGTGACGAACAATCCCGTCCTGGTCACCGGAGGCACCGGCACGCTCGGCCGGCACGTCGTGCCGCTGCTGTGCGCGGCCGGTCGGCCGGTGCGCGTGCTCAGCCGCCGCCAGCGTGCCGCCGCCGACGGCGTGACCTACGCGCGCGGCGACCTCCTCGGAGAACCGGCCGAGGCGGCCGTCCGGCTGGACGAGGCACTGACCGGCGTGGACACCGTGCTGCACCTCGCGGGCGGTCCGAAGGGCGACGACACCGCCACCGCGCTGCTGGTCGCGGCCGCCCGGCGTGCGGGCGTGCGGCACCTGGTGTACATCTCGGTGATCGGCGCGGACCGGATCCCGCTCGGCTACTTCCGGGCCAAGCTCGCCGCCGAGGAGGCGGTCGCCGGCTCGGGCCTGCCGTACACCGTGCTGCGGGCCGCGCAGTTCCACGACCTGGCGTTCACCGTCGTCGAGAAGATGGCGAAGCTGCCGGTCGTCCCGGCCCCCGGCGGCGTCCGCTGGCAGCCCGTGGACGTGCGCGAGGTCGCCGCCCGGATGGTCGAGCTGGCCCTGGACGAGCCCGCCGGGGCGGTGCCCGACCTGGCCGGTCCCACGGTGTACGAGATGCGCGAGCTGACCCGGCGGTACCTGGAGGCCCGCGGCCGCGGCCGGCGGCAGCTGCCGGTGCGGGTGCCGGGGAAGGTCGGGCGCGCCTACCGGGCCGGGGAGAACCTGGCCCGGCCGGGGGCGGAGCACGGGCGGCGGACCTGGGAGGAGTACCTGGCGCAGCGGCTGGCGGCCTGAGCCCCGACGGACCGGGGCCGGTGGGTCCGGGTCCGGCCGGCCCGGGTCCGGCCTGGTCCCGGTTCCGTCGTCCCGGTCGTCCCGGTCCCGTCCTCCCGGTCGTTCCGGGTCCCGGCGCCCGGTTCCGGTCGGCCTGAGTTCCTGTCAGCGGTACGCCGTAGGGTGGCCGCCATGTCCCTCCTCGACGCGATCCGCGCCAACCCCGCCGCCGCCGACTACCTGGCCTGGCCTGGCGAGTTCGACCCCTCCCGTTGGTACGAGCACGTCGAGGCGGTGGTGCTCGCCTCCGGTGAGGCCCTGGAACCGGTGGCCAAGGACGGCGCGGGCGGCACCTACTTCCTCTGCGGCGAGGGCGGCGAGGAACGGCCCGTGCTCTTCGCCGACTCCGAGGGCGGCGCCGCCCTGCTGGCCGTCGGGGTGCCGGAGCTGGTCCGGCTGCTCCTCGCCGTGCCGTGGTGGCGGGACTGCCGGCGGCTGACGGTGGAGGAGAGCGCGGAAGCGGCCGAGGAGTACCTGGAGGACGAGCCCGGCCACTACGCCGACCGGGACGCGGCCGCCGCCGCACTCGGCCTGGAAGTCCCGTCCGAGGCCGAGGCGTTGGCCCGGCTGCGGGAGGTCGCGCTCGGCCTCGGGGCGTCGTACGTGCTGCTCAACGCCGAGGAGGGGAACGCGTACCGGCTGCTGATCAGGGACTAGCCGCCCGGGCTCCGCCGCCGGTCAGGCCTTCGCCGCGTCGAGCACCTGCTCCGTCGTCACCACCTTGGCGAACCGCATCGCGTGCAGCACCGTGGCCGTGGCGCGGGCGAGTTCGGCGGCGGGGAGGGTGGTGCCGTCGGGGCCGGTCATGTCGAAGGCGTGCATGGCGTCGGTCGGGAAGATCGCGTCGTAGCCGAGGTTGCCGGCCATCCGGGCGGTGGTCTCGTTGCACACGTTGGTGATGATCCCGGTGACCACCAGCTGCCGGGCGCCGCGCTCCCGGAGCCAGGCGTGCAGGTCAGGGGTGCCGTAGAAGGCGCTGTTGACGGTCTTGGTGATGTGCAGCGCGGGAGTGACGTCGGCGACGAAGTCCTTCAGCTCGTACCCCGGCGTGCCCTCGACCAGCGGCCCGGCCGTGGAGGCGTGCTGCACGGTGACGATCGGGCGGCCGGTGGCCTGCCAGGCGGCGATCAGCTCGGCCATCCGCTGCTCGGCCTGCGGGTTGTCGCGGGGGCCCCAGAACTCGTGGTCCTCGAAGCCCTTCTGGACGTCGATGAGCAGCAGGACCGCGTCGGGGTCGAGGGTGAGCGGGGCGTCGAATGCGTCGGTGTTCGTCATGCGTCCATCGTGCTCGCCGGCGTGCCGGCGGCGTGATGGGCGGAGATGCCACCCATCGATGGATTCCTGCCATAGGTTCTCTGCCATGCGAACGGTGGGTTGTCTGATCTTCGACGGTGTCCGGGCCTTCGACTACGCGGTGATCGGCGAGGTGTGGGCCAACCGCGTCGCCCGGCCCGGACTGCCCGCCTTCGACCTGCGGGTCTGCGGCCCGGACGGCACCCGGGTCCGGCTGGGCGGCGGGCTGGAACGCGTCCCCGACCACGGGACGGCCGGGCTCGCCGACTGCGACCTGGTCGTCGTCCCGGGCGTCGAGGCCCCGGCGGCGGAGCGCGATCCCGCCGTCCTCGACGCCCTGCGGGCCGTCCACGCCGACGGCGTCCCGATCGCCTCGCTCTGCGCGGGCGCCTTCGTCCTCGCGGAGGCCGGCCTGCTGGACGGCCGCGAGGCCACCACCCACTGGGCCCTCGCCCCCGAACTCGCCCGCCGCTTCCCGGCGGTGACGGTCCGCCCCGAGGTGCTCTTCACCGGCGGCGAGGGCCTGTGGACCTCGGCCGGCGTCGCGGCGGGCATCGACCTCTGCCTCCACCTCGTCCGCACCGCCCACGGCCAGCAGGCCGCCGCCACCATCGCCCGCGCCATGGTCACCGCCCCCTTCCGGGCCGGCGGCCAGGCCCAGTTCATCCCCACCCCGGTCCCGGCCCCCACCGCGGACGACCCGCTCGACCGCGTCCGCGCCGAGATCCTCGCCTCCCTCGACACCCCGTGGACCGTCCCGCGGATGGCGGCCGCCGCCCTGATGTCCGAACGGACCTTCGCCCGCCGCTTCGCCGCCGCCACCGGCACCACCCCGACCCGCTGGCTCCTCGACCAGCGGGTCCTCACCGCCCAGCGCCTCCTGGAGGAGACCGACCTCCCCGTCGACACCGTCGCCACGCGCTGCGGCTTCTCCTCGGCGGTCTCCCTACGGCCGGTCTTCACCGCGCGCGTCGGCGTGGCCCCGAGGGAGTACCGCCGCGCGTTCCGCGGCCGGCAGGACGACTAGGCCGTACCGGTCGGCGCCGGCGTGGTCGGCGGGGCCGACTCGGACGGCGGCAGCAGGCAGGGAGTACGCACGGCGAGGGACATCCGGTTGTGCCCCCCTGTGCTGTCGACGTCGACGACGTACTGGCTGTCGGGGTGCCGGGCGGAGAAGGCGGCGGCGGGCTGGGCCGGGGGATCGCCGGCAGGGATCTCCTGGTACTCGGTGACCTTGAGCCCTTCGCCGGTGAGCAGGTCCCGGACCTTGCGGAGGACGTCGTTCTGCTGGTCGTCCGGAACATCGGCGTGGACGCCGTAGTCGAGCGTGTAGCGGTCGTCGGGCGCCTTCTCGCCGTTCCTGCCCACGCACGGATTGAACCCGTAGATCTCGGGTTCCGCGTTGATGCGGGCCCCGGTCGTCTGGGCCACGTGAGCGATGATCTGACGCGCCCAGTCCAAAGCCTCCTGCTGAGACTTGACGGGCAGCGGGTCGTCCTTGCCGTCGTACTTTCCGTTTCCGGGGCTGGACATGCAGGCTCCAAGGGTGGCGGTCAGCAATGCTGCAAGGACGAGGTGGCTCAGCCGCGTGACGGTGGTCCGCGCGCGAGCGACGCCGCTCACTTGGGCCCCTGCTGGGGTACGGCCCAACCGCCGGCGACGGCTTGGTCGTGGTGCTCGTGGGCGGACGCGTTGGCGTCCAGGTTGGTCGCCGTGTCCACGAGGCGCTGCCGCAGGTCGCCGAGCGGTTTGGCCCAGCCCGTTCCCAACTGCCCGAGGCCGCCGGATATCGACCAGCCGGTGAGCTGGGTCGAGACGGTGGTGCTGGTGGTCAGAGCGGCTTGGACGGGCTTGTCCAGTTCCTCGCCCAGTGCCTTGGCGATGCCTGCGGAGGCCCGCAGGTCGGCCGGTTGGATCGCGATCTTGCCGGACGTGTCCTTGTCGCCCATGTGGGTTCCCCTCCCCGGAAGCGGATGCGTGTGCCGCACCCGCCCGTAGGACGGTAGGCGGGGACTGCGTGCTCCGCATCCGTACAGATACTCGGATCGTACGGGCTCGGCCGGCGGGACTTCGTCGAATCGGAGAGAGTCGCCGGTTGCCGCCGGTAGGGGGAACGGTGAGGGCGGCGACCGGCGGTGTGGGGGTTCAGAGGAAGCGGCGGAGGATGCGGGACTTGAGGGGGGTGAAGGGCGGGTAGGCGAGGCGGAGGGTGTCGGCGGGGAGGGGCTTGTCGAGGACGGCCTTGGTGTGGCTGAAGGTGTCGATGGTGTGGGCGCCGTGGTAGGCGCCGATGCCGCTCTCGCCGACGCCGCCGAAGGGGAGGCCGGGGACGGTGAGGTGGGCGTTGGGGACGCCGAAGGACAGGGCGCCGGAGGAGGTCTCGGTGGTCAGGCGGTGCTTGGTGCGGGCCGAGGCGGTGAAGGCGTACAGGGCGAGGGGCTTGTCCCGGGCGGTGATGAAGGCGATGGCGGCGTCGAGGTCGGGGACGCTGACGATCGGCAGGACCGGGCCGAAGATCTCCTCGCGCATCACCGGCGCCTCCGGGTCGACGTCGGCGAGGACGGTCGGGGCGAGGTAGCGTTCGGCGCGGTCGTGGTCCCCGCCGGTGACGATCCGTCCGTCGCCGAGCAGGGCCGTCAGCCGGTCGAAGTGGCGCTCGTTGACGATGCGGCCGTAGTCGGGGCTCTCCTTCGGGTCGGTGCCGTACATCTCGCGGACCGCGGCGGTCAGGTGCGCCTCGATCGCGGTCGCGCTCCCGCCGATGGCGAGGACGTAGTCGGGGGCGACGCAGGTCTGGCCGGCGTTCATGAACTTGCCCCAGGCGATGCGGCGGGCGGCGGTCGCGAGGTCGGTGCCCGGCTCGACGACGGCGGGGCTCTTGCCGCCCAACTCCAGGGTGACCGGGGTGAGGTGGCGGGCCGCGGCGGTCATGACGATGCGGGCGACCGTGCCGTTGCCGGTGTAGAAGACGTGGTCGAAGCGCTGCTCCAGCAGGGCGGTGGTCTCCGGGACGCCGCCCTCGACGACGGCGACGGCCTGCGGGTCGAGCGTGCGGGGCAGCCAGTGGGCGAGCGCCGCCGAGGTGGCCGGGGCGAGTTCGCTGGGCTTGACCACGACGCAGTTGCCCGCCGCGATCGCGCCGACCAGCGGGGCCAGGGCCAGCTGCAACGGGTAGTTCCAGGGGCTGATGACCAGCACGGTGCCCAGCGGTTCGCGCACGGTGCGGGCCCGGGCGGGTTGCAGCGCCAGCGGCACCGGGACGCGGCTCGGGCGGAGCCAGCGGTCGAGGTGGCGCAGGGTGTGGTCGATCTCGCTGACGGTGAACCCGATCTCGGTGGTGTACGCCTCGGCGGCGTGCTTGCCGAGGTCGGCGTGGAGGGCGGCGGCGAAGACGTCCTCCTGTTCGACCAACAGGCGGCGCAGGGCGCGCAGTTGGGCCTTGCGCCAGGCGACGGGCTTGGTGCGGCCGGCGGTGAAGGCGGCGCCGAGGCGGGCGACGGTGGCCGCGGCGCAGGTTGCTGCGGCGGAGGTGGCGTCGGTGGGGGCAGGTGCCGACTCGGCGGGGGCGGTCGTGCCGGGCGTGGTCTCGGTGGAAGCGCTCATGCCGCCGAGCATAAACGAAACGAAATGATTTCGTTTCTATTGGCGGTAAACTGGCGGCATGACCCGCACCACCCCCACCCCGCCCGCGTCCCCGACATCGCCCGCGTCGCCCGCCCCGTCCGGGACCGCACCCCGCCGGGGCCGCCCCCGGGACGCCGCCCGGGACCGGGCGCTGCTGGAGGCCACGCTGGCCGTTTTGGCCGAGAACGGTTACGGCGGACTGACCACCGCCGCGGTGGCCGCCCGGGCGGGCGTCTCCACCGCGACCCTCTACCGGCGCTGGTCGTCCAAGGAGGACCTGGTGGTCGCCGCCGCCGCGAGCTTCGCCGAGGAGGACCCGTACGGCCTGCCCGGCACCGGCAGCCTGGAGGGCGACCTGCGCGTGGTGCTCCGGGACAAGGCCGCCGCCATGACCGGAGAGAGCGGCCGGGTGATGCGGGCCCTGATCGGCGAGGCGGCGCACAACAGCGCCCTGGCCGAGGCGCTCACCGTGACCCTCCTGGCGCCCGTGTACCGGCGGGTGACCGAGGTCGTACGGAGCGCCGTCGAGCGGGGGGAGATCCCGCCGGTCGAGGACGCCGAGCTGCTCGGCGAGGTGGTGGTCGGGCCGGTGATGGGCCGGTTCCTGCTCACCCCCCGGTTGCCGGAGCAGGTGGACGAGGCCACCGCGCGGGAGGCGGCGGACCGCTTCCTGCCCTTCGCCCTGCGGGCGGTGGGCGGCGGGGCGCCCGCCGGCGGGTGACCGGCCCCCGCGTCCACCGCGGACCGGCCCCCGCGTCCACCGCGGACCGGCCCCCGCGTCCACCGCGGACCGGCCCCCGCGTCCGGCACGGACTGATGCATCCGCACGGACAGACGTCGCCACACCGACAGGACGTCGCCACACCGACAGGAGGGGAACCATGCCCTGGTCCACGCTCGAACGCTTCGACGTGTCCTTCTTCGACACCGCCCCGCACCGCCACTCGTTCACCATGGACCTCCCCGTGGCGCCCGAGACCGTCTGGCAGGGCCTCGCCGGCGACACGCCGCTGTCCTGGTGCCGCGGTCTGAGCGGCGGCCGCTACACCTCGCCCGCCCCGCACGGTGTCGGCACGACGCGGGAGATCACCGCGCGCGGCGTGCTGCGGCTGCGCGAGGAGTTCGTGCGGTGGGAGGAGGGGGTGCGGCACTCGTTCTGCGTCGCGCAGGCCAGCCTGCCGCTGTTCCGGCGCTTCGGCGAGGACTACCTCGTCGAGCCCACGGCGAGCGGCACCCGCTTCACCTGGACCTTCGCCTTCGAGCCGGTTCCCCTGCTGGCACGCCCGGCGGCGCTGACCGGGGTCCCGGGTGCGGCGTTCCTGAAGGGCCTGATCGGCGACACCAAGCGGCACTTCGGCGCGGCCTGAGCCGCGCCGGACGGGCGGACTGCCGGGCGGACGGGCGGACGGCCGTCCGCCCGTCCGGACCGTGTGCGGAGCGGGGTGGCGGCCCTCAGCGCCGCCACCCCTCTTGCCTTCTCGGCACCCGCGTGGCACTTCGTTGAGCCAAACCCCACGGTGGGGTGAAGTCCGGTGGGGATCTCCCGGGGATTCGGCGGAGCTGCTGCGCCCGTTCTGCCGCGCTGGGCGAGCTGCGCCGCCGGCTCTAGAGCGCGGCGAGTCGGTCGGCCAGGTCGTCGAGTCCCAGTGAGCCCAGGGCGAGCGCCTTCATGTGCCACGTCTTGAGGTCGAATCCGGCGCCCAGACGGCTGCGGGCCGCGTCACGTCCGCGCAGCCAGGCGCGTTCGCCGAGCTTGTAGCCGATGGCCTGGCCCGGCCAGCCGAGGTAGCGGACGATCTCGCTGTCGCGCAGCTCGGCCGGGCTGCCGTTGTACGTGGCCATGAACTCCGTGGCGAGTTCCGGGGTCCAGCGCTCGCCGGGGTGGAAGCCCGCGTCGGCCGGGACGGCCAGGTCCAGGTGCATGCCGATGTCGATGATCACCCGGATGGTGCGCAGCATCTGTTCGTCGAGGAAGCCGAGCCGGTGCGCCGGGTCGTCGAGGAAGCCCAGCTCGTCCATGAGGCGCTCGGCGTACAGGGCCCAGCCCTCGACGTTGGCGCTGACCATGCCCAGCGTCGTCTGGTAGCGGCTGAGTTCGTCGGCGAGGGCGACCCACTGGGCGAGCTGCAGGTGGTGGCCCGGGACGCCCTCGTGGTACCAGATGCTGACGAGCTGCCAGGTCGGGAAGGAGTCCCGGCCGAGGGTGGGGAAGTAGGTGCGGCCGGGGCGGCTGAAGTCCAGGCTCGGGCCGGAGTAGTACGGCGAGGCGGCGCTGCCCGCCGGGGCGATCCGGGACTCGACCCGGCGCAGCGGCCCGGAGATGTCGAAGTGGGTGCCGTCGAGGGCGGTGATGGCCCCGTCCATGATCTGCTGCAGCCAGTCTCGGACCGCCTCCTCGCCCTCGATCGCGTGGCCGTGCCGCTCCAGGTGTCGCATCGCCTCCAGGGCTCCCGCTCCGGGCAGTACGCGGTCGGCCGCGGCGCGCATCTCGGCCGCGGTCCGGTGGAACTCGCTCCAGGCCCAGGCGTAGGCCTCGTCCAGGTCGACCTCGGCTCCGGTGTGGTGGCGCACGGCGAGCCGGTAGCGCTCCCGGCCCACGGCGTCCGGCGTGCCGACGGTGGCCGGGGCGTAGGTGTCACGCAGCCAGTCGCGGAACTCGGCGGTGGCGGCGGTGGCCCGGAGGGCGGCGGCGTCCAGTTCGCCGCGCAGCCGTTCGGGGCCGGGGGCGACGAAGCCGGCGAACCACCCGGCGTTCCCGGTGTCCTCGCCGGTCCAGGCGGTGAGCTGGTCGACGACCGCGGCCGCCTGGCGGGGTGCGACGAGCAGCCGCCGGGACATGCCCTCGGTGAGGGTCGCGCGGTACCCGTCGAGGGCGGCGGGCAGGTTGCGCATCCGGCCGGCCACCGCGGCCCAGTCGTCGTCGGTGGCGGTCGGCATGTAGCTGAAGATGTCCCGGACGTGGTGGACGTGCGCGGCGATGTTGCGCAGCTGGCGGAAGTTCTCGCCGGAGTCGTGCACGGCCAGTTCGGCGGTCAGCCGTTCGCGGAGCAGCCGGGCGCAGGTCCGGTCGGCGGGGTCCGTTGCGGTGGCGGCTGCGGTGAGGGCTGTCTTGTGGTCGCCGGCGGCGTCCGCCCCGGCGGCGTCGGCCACGGCGGTGAGGTCGGCGGCGGGGTGCGTGGCGTCGAGCGCGGTGAGGGTGCGTCGGGCGATGTCGGCGAGCGCCTCGAACCCTTCCGGGGAGAGGTCCGGCTGCCGGTCGTCGCCCGGGTGCAGGCCCAACCATGCGGCGTGCAAGGGGTCGTGGGCGGCCACCTGGTCGAGGTGGCGGTCGGCGATGGTGCGAGCGGTGATCGTTTCATCTGCCATGGCGCCATGATGGCCCATCCGCCGGGGGTGCTTCCGGTCGGATCGTCCGCGGAGGATCCGCCCGGAAGCGCCCCCCGGGGGGCAGTTCTCAGCCCGCGTGGGAGTCGCGCAGCAGCTTCTTGTCCGGTTTGCCCACGGCCGTCAGCGGGATCTCGGCCAGCACGTGCAGGGCCTCCGGTGCGTACATCCGGCCCTTGCGGGCGGTGACGAACGCGCGGACGTCGTCCAGTTCGGGCTGCTGCCCCGGCGCGGGGACGACGGCGACGTGGACGTGCTCCGCCTCCTGGGCGTCGCGCACCCCGTAGACCGCGCACTGGGCGATCGCCGGGTGGGTGAGCAGCAACTCCTCCACCTCGGTGGGGTAGACGTGCCCGCCGACCACGATGATCTTGTCCTTGCTCCGGTCGGCCAGGTAGAGGTAGCCGTCCTCGTCGAGGTAGCCGATGTCGCCGGTGTCCAGCCAACCGTCGCGCAGGACCTCGGCGGTGAGGTCGGGCCGCTTCCAGTACCCGGCCATGACGGTCGCCGAGCGGACGTGGATCCCGCCCTGCTCCCCGGCCGGCAGCTCGGTGCCGTCCTCGGCCCGGACCGCCACCTCGACGCCCGGGAGCGGCCGGCCGACCGAGAGCTGGCCGCCGCGCCCGATCCGGTCGTGCTCGTGCGGCGCGAGCATCGAGATGTTCTGCGCCTCCGACTGCCCGTAGCCGGACACCAGGACCGGCCCGAACACCTCGATCGCCTCGCGCACCCGGGACGGCGAAGCGGCGCAGCCGCCGTACGAGACCCGGCGCAGGCTGGACAGGTCGGTGCGGCCGATCGCCGGGTGGTCGAGCAGCTGGTACAGCAGCGGCGGCAGCACCCAGAGGTCGGTGATGCGCTCGCGTTCGACCGCCGCCAGGACCTCACCGGGGTCGAAGGAACGCTGGATGACCACCGAGCCGCCGCTGTGGAACGTCAGGTCGGACAGCACCCCGGCCAGGTGGGCGAGGGAGGTGGCGGCGAGGAAGCGGGGCGGGGCGGCATCCGGGTCGGGGCCGCCGTACTGGGCGTCGAAGGCGCTCCGGTACGGGCCGTGCAGGCTGCGGATGCCCTTCGGGATGCCGGTGGTGCCGCCGGTGTGGCGGATGCCCAGGTCGTCGTCTGGGCCGATCCGGACGGCCGGCGGCTCGGCGGGCCGGTGCGCGGAAGCGGCGACGACGTCCTCGCCGATCGCTGCGGCGCCGGACGCTGTGGCGCCGGTCGCTGCGGCGCCGGGCGTCTCGGGGCCCGGGCCCAGCGTGAGGACGGTCGGCACGTCGACGAGCGGCAGCAACTCGGCGGCCGTCGCGTACCGTTCGGCGTCCACCAGCAGGACGGCGGTGTCGACGCTCGTCGTGATCTCGGCCAGGGTCGGCGCGCTCATGCCGTCGTACAGGTTCACCACCCGTGCGCCCGCCAGCCCGGCGGCGTAGCGCGCGCTCAGCGCCTCGGCGGTGTTGCCCGTCAGCAGGGTCACGGTGGTGCCGCGGGTCGCGCCCCGGGCGACCAGCTCGTGGGCGAGCCGGTAGGTGGCGGCGGCGAAGTCGCCGGCCGTGATCACCGTGCCGTCGGCGGTGGTGATGGCCCGCCGGTCGGGGCGGGCGGCGAGGGAGCGGAGGATCAGAGCCGGGGCGCTGATGAACTCCTGTTCGTCCGTGGCTACTTGGTCTGTGCCATTCACAACCATGGCCCCAGACTAACCCCGTCCTTCGTGTCCGATCCGGGAGTTTCCTCCTCGGTCCTCCTCGCCGGGGTGGATTGTCGGAGGGGCTGGGGCTGGGGCTGGGTCGGGGTCCTCGTGCCTCACCCCCGCCGGCTCGGGCGCCGAGTCGCCCGCCCCGGCCGGCGCCACCTGGAACGGAGCCGGATGCCCGACGGAGCCGGGCTGGAGCCCGGCCGGAGAGGGTGACCGTGGGCGTCGCCCGGACGTGGTCGGAAGCACCCCTCCAGATGGTCTATGCTTAACCCATCACCCAGATGCGCGGGTGGCGGAATAGGCAGACGCGCTGGATTCAGGTTCCAGTGCCCGAAAGGGCGTGGGGGTTCAACTCCCCCCTCGCGCACAGCGAACGGCCGGTCGATCTTCGGATCGACCGGCCGTTTTGTTCTCCGCCGAGCAATCCGGTTCCCGCCGAGGGTCGACCCCGCGCCGTCCGGCCGATCCGTGTGTGGAACCCGGCCGGAAGTGCACCATGGGCCTGCTGATGGTCCGAAGCGCGAGGGGCGGGACGCGGGATGGGACCGCCTGTTCGGCACCATCGACCCCGCCTACGACCGCACCCGGACGGGCACGGCCACCCCGACGAACCGACCCTGCTGACCGGCCCAGGCACGGTGTCGGGACCGTCCGGTCGGATGCAGGGGCGAGCTGCTCCCTCGATCGGGGGAGGTGGGGTGCGGGGCGCGTGACAATACTGGCGACCATGATCAAGGTCCTTCGGCCGTTGTTGCGCGGCTCCACGTATTCGGGTGTGTTGTTCGCCGTTCTCGGGGCGGTGGCGGGGTTGCCGTTGGCGCTGGTCGCGGCGGTGCCCGCGGCGGGGATGCAGGCGGACCCGTACGCGCTGCCGGAGGTGCTGTCGCTCGCACTCTGGGTGGTGCTGATCGGGGTGGTGGGCCTGGCCGGGGTGACGCGGCGGGCGCTGGTCCGGGCGGCGCGGCGGCTGCTCGGGGTGGCGCTGCCGGATCCGGTGAAGGGTGCGGCGGGGGAACGGTGGCGGACACCGGCGTTCCTGGTGCTGCACGTCATGTCGGGGTGGGCGGTGCTGTTCGGCGGCGGTGTGCTGCTGACGATGGGACTGTTCCTGCCCACCGGATACGCGAAGGGGGACGCGCGGTTCAGCCTGTTCGGGTGGTCCAAGGAGCTGACGGGAGGCTGGGGCCGGCTGGTGTCGGTGGTCTGCCTGGTGCTGCTGGTGGTGCTGTTCGTGGCGGTGTCGGGTGCGTTGCGGTGGCTGGCGCCGCGGCTGCTCGGGCCGTCGCCGGCGGAGCGGCTGGCGATGGCGGCCGAGCGGGAGCGGGCACTGGCCGAACGCAACCGGCTGGCGCACGAGTTGCACGACTCGATCGGTCACACCCTGACCGCCGCCACCATCCAGGCCGCCGTCGCCGGTGAGGTGCTCGCCGCCGATCCGGCGGCCGCCCGGGCCGCCATGCGCAGCATCGAGGAGTCGGCCCGGGCGGCGCTGGAGGACCTGGACTACGTGCTGGGCGTGCTGAGGGAGGAGGCGGCGGGCGTCGCGCCGACCCGGACCCTCGCCGACCTGCCCGAACTGCTGGACCGGTTGCGCCACGCGGGCGCCGTCGTGGAGACGGTGGTCCTCGGTGATCCGGAGCAGGTCCACGGCACGCTCTCCCGCGCCGCGTACCGGATCCTGCAGGAGGGCCTGACCAACGCGCTGCGGCACGGCGCGGGCGGGCCGATCGAGCTGCGGGTGGTGGTCGCGGCGGACGGACTGGAACTGGGTGTGGTCAACGGGGTCAAGGCCGGCCCGAGCGGCTTCCCGACCTCCGGCCACGGCCTGCCCGGCCTCGCCGAGCGGGTCCGCCTGCTGCACGGCGAGTTCGAGGCCGGGCTGCAGGGTGCGCGCGGGGAACAGCACTGGCGGCTGGCGGTCCGGCTGCCGATACGGTTGTCGGCGTGAGCAGCCCGGAACGCCCCGTCACCGTCCTGATCGCCGACGACGACCCGGTGACCCGCAGCGGTCTGGGCACCCTGCTGGGTGCCCAGCCGGGCATCGCGGTGGTCGGGCAGGCGGCCGACGGGGTCGAGGTCGTCGAGCAGGTGCGGCGGCTGCGCCCGGACGTGGTGCTGATGGACGTGCGGATGCCGCGCCGCAACGGGATCGAGGCGACCCGCGAACTGCTGGCCGGGGACGCCGACCCGCCGAAGGTCGTCGTGATCACCACCTTCGAGAACGACGACTACGTCACCGCCGCCCTCAGCGCCGGGGCCAGCGGCTTCGTGCTGAAGCGGCGGCCGGTCCCGCAGATCGCCGAAGCGGTGCGGGTGGCGGCGGCGGGGGAGGCGATCCTCTTCCCCGCCGCGCTGCGCCGGATGGTGGCCGCCCGCCCGTTGGACTCCGCTCAGGCGCTGCCCCGGGCGGCGCTGACCGGGCGGGAGGAGGAGGTGCTGCGGCTGATGGCGACCGGGTCGTCGAACCCGGAGATCGCGCAGTCGCTGGCGGTGAGTCCGGAGACGGTGAAGACGCACGTCGGGAACGTGCTGACCAAGCTCGGCGCGCAGAACCGGACGCATGCGGTGGTGATCGCGTACGAGTCGGGACTGGTCGTGCCGGGCCTGCAGGGCGCGTAGCCGCGGCATTCCGCCGCCCCCGGCCCCCGGCCCCCGACCCCGCCGACTCCGCGGACCGCTATGGCGGCTACGGCGGCTACGGCCGCTACTGCCGCGGGTCGACCGGGGTGAGCACGCCGAGCCGGTCCTCGACGGCCTGGGCGGCGGCCAGGCACAGGTCCTCCCGGAACGCCCGCCCGACGAGTTGCACGCCGGTGGGCAGACCGTCGTCGGCGAGCCCGGTCGGGACGGCGACGGCCGGGACGCCGACGAAGCTGGTCACCGAGCAGAGCCGCATGCCCGAGGCGACGCGGTCCCGGCCGGCCTGGTCCCGCGACTCCAGGCCCGGTTCGACCGGCGGCTCGGTGAAGACCGGGCCGAGCAACAGCGGGTACTCGTGCAGGAACTCCGTCCAGGAGCGGCGGATGTTCATCCAGGCGCTCATGAGCCGGATGAGCCCGGGGGCGTCGGCGGGCGGAGTGCTGCGCATCGTCAGGTCGATGAAGCGGTCGCCGCCTTCGCCCAGCAACTGCCGTACGACGGGCCAGCTCGGGGCGAACTCGGTGACGGTGAGCCGGTGGTAGGCGTCGTAGGCCTCCTGCAGCCTCGGCACGTCGGGGACTTCCCGGACGTCGTACCCCGCGTCGCGCAGCGCGTCGGCCGCGGTCTCGACGGCCCGGCGGACGGTGGGGTGGACGCCGTGGCCGCCAGGGTCGGCGACGACGGCGACCCGTGGCGGGCGACCGGGAGGTTCGCCGTACAGCGGGACGGGGACGGCGCGCGGGTCGCGGGGGTCGGTGCCGGCCAGTGTCTCGTACGCGAGCCGGAGGTCGGCGACCGTCCGGGCCACCGGGCCGTCGGTGACCAGGACCTGGGAGGCCGGGCCGGGGTCGTCCGGACCGAGGAGGCGCTGGTCGGCGGGGAAGCGGCCGGTGGTCGGCTTGAGTGCGGCGACGCCGCAGAAGGTCGCCGGGATCCGCAGCGAGCCGCCGGAGTCGTTGCCGAGCCCGAGCGGGGCCATGCCGGCGGCGACCGCGACGCCGTCGCCGCCGCTGCTGCCGCCAGGGGTGCGGCTCGGGTCCCACGGGCTGCGGGTGTCGCCGTAGAGCTCGCTGCGCGTGTGCATCCCGGCCAGGATCAGCGTCGGCATGTTGCTGTGGCCGATCGGGATCGCCCCGGCGGCGCGCAGACGGGCCACCGGGACGGCGTCGACGGGCGCGACGTGGTTGCGGAAGCGCGGGGTGCCGAAGGTGGTGGCCACCTCCGCGATGGGGGTGCACTCCTTCACGGTGAACGGCACGCCGGCGAGCGGGCCCGGGTCCTCGCCCGCGGCCCGGCGCCGGTCGGTGTGCCGGGCGGCCTCGCGGGCGCGGTCGGCGAGGAGCTGGGTGACGGCGTTCAGGTGGGGGTTGACCTCGGCGATGCGGTCCAGGTGGCTGTCGACCACGTCGAGGGCGGAGACCTCGCCGGCCCGGACGGCGGCGGCGAGTTCGGTGGCGGTCCTGTTCCACAGGGGCATGGGTGCGGGTCTCCTCGGATTGGTTCCGATGCGGTTGCATCGGAACCATAGTCCGGGAACCGATACGCTTGCATCGAATAATTGACGGCCCCGGACCCCGGAGGCCGGGACGAGGAGGCCGGACATGCCGAAGCAGGTGGACCACGAGGGCCGACGCCGGCAGATCGCCGACGCCGTCTGCCTGCTGGTGGACGAACACGGACTGGAAGGCGTCACCCTCCGGGACGTCGCCACCCGCGCCGAGGTGTCGATGGGGGCCGTCCAGCGCTGCTTCCGCACCAAGGAGGAGATGCTGCGGTTCGCCCTCGCGCACATCGGCGAGCGCGTCACCGAGAGGGTCCGGAGGCGGCTGGCCGCCGGCCCGGCACAGTCGGCCGCCAGCGAACTCGGGCTGGTGGCCCGGGAAGTGGCGCTGCTGCGCGAGGAACACCGGGCCGAGGCCAGGATCTGGCTCGCCTTCGTCGCCGGGGCCGCGGTGAACCCGGCGCTGGCGGCGACCCTGCGGAGCAGCTACGCGGCCCTGGAGGAGTTGGTGGTGCGGCTGCTCGCGGAGGCTTCCGGGGGTGGGGGCGAGGCGGGGGGCGGGGGCGGGGACGGGGCTGGGCTCGGGGAGTCGGCGGAGGTTCGTGCGGCGGATCGGACCGAGGCCCGGACGTTGCTGGCCCTGGCGGACGGACTCACCGCGCACGTGCTGGTCGGGCACCGGACGGCGGAGGAGGCGGAGGAGGTCCTGCACGCCCACCTGGTCGGGCTCTGGGGGCGCCGCTGAGCCGGCGGGGTCCGCGCCGGGCGGGGTCCGGACCGGGGATGGCGGCCGTCGGGCCGTCGCCGTCCGGTCCGTGGAAGGCCGGGAACGGCAGGGCGCAGGTGCGGCAGGATCGGGCCGACATCGCTGGACACACCTGTGTAGGGAGAGCCTGCCGTGACTGCCGTCGAGATCCCGGGGTCCAAGTCCATCACCGCCCGGGCGCTGTTCCTGGCCGCCGCCGCCGACGGCGTGACCACCCTGCACCGGCCGCTGGCCTCGGACGACACCGAGGGCTTCGCGCAGGGGCTGGTCGCCCTCGGGTACGACGTCGAGCGGGCGGCGGACCGGTGGCGGGTGACGGGACGGCCAGCCGGGCCCGGCGTGGAGACGGCCGAGGTGTACTGCCGGGACGGCGCTACCACCGCGCGCTTCCTGCCCGCCCTCGTCGCCGCCGGCCGCGGCACCTACCGCTTCGACGCCTCCGCGCAGATGCGCCGCCGTCCGGTCGCCCCGCTGACCCGGGCGCTGCGCGAGCTGGGCGTCGACCTGCGGCACGAGGAGGCCGAGGGGCACCACCCGCTCACGGTCGTCGCCGACGGTGTCCGCGGCGGCGGACTCACCCTCGACGCCGGGGAGTCCTCGCAGTACCTGACCGCGCTGCTGCTGCTCGGCCCGCTCACCCGGGACGGGCTGCGGATCACCGTCACCCGGCTGGTGTCCGCCCCGTACATCGGCATCACCCTGGCGATGATGCGGGAGTTCGGGGTCGAGGTGAAGCGCGAGCGGACGCCCGGCGGCGAGGTGTTCGAGGTGCCGTCCGGGGGCTACCGGGCCGTCCCGTACGCCGTCGAGCCGGACGCCTCCACCGCGAGCTACTTCTTCGCCGCCGCGGCCGTCGCCGGACGGGAGGTCACCGTACCCGGCCTCGGCCGGGACGCCCTCCAGGGCGACCTGCGCTTCGTGGAGGTGCTGCGGCGGATGGGCGTCCGGGTGGACGTCGGGAGCGACTGTACGACGGTGGCGGGCGACGGCACGCTGAACGGCCTCACCGTCAACATGCGGGACATCTCCGACACCATGCCCACCCTCGCGGCGATCGCGCCCTTCGCGTCCGGGCCGGTGCGGATCGAGGACGTCCACAACACCCGGGTCAAGGAGTGCGACCGGCTGGAGGCCTGCGCCGCCAACCTGCGCGCCATGGGCATCACGGTCGCGACCGGCGACGACTGGATCGAGATCCACCCCGGTGCGCCGCGCCCGGTCGAGGTCACCACGCACTCCGACCACCGGATCGTGATGTCCTTCGCCGTCACCTCGCTGCGCACGCCGGGGATCACCTTCGACGACCCGGGGTGCGTGCGGAAGACCTTCCCCGGGTTCCACGAGGCGTTCGCCCGGCTGCGCTCGCAGTGGGCGGTCTGACCGCGCACCGGGGTGAGCGCGGACCGGGCCGCCGACCGCGGCGCACCGGGCTGACCGCGGCGTACGGCTCCGAGCGTGTCCGGGCCGGGCGCGTCCGGTCCGAGCGTGTCCGGTCCGAGCACGCACCCCGTGGGATCGGCGGGGCCGGGAATCCCGGTTGCCGGCGGGCGGATCCGGCGGCGAGGATCCTGTTCGTGTCCGAGACGACGACGGTGTTCGACGCGGCCGAGCTGCAGCCCTATCCCAAGATCCCCGCGCGCGGCCGCTCCGGCGGGCCCGGCAGCCGCGAGTGGGTCGCGGCGGAGAAGGTGCACGGCGCGCACTTCGCGGTGGTCTGCGAGGGCGACTCGGTGCGCCCCGCGAAACGACGTCAACTGCTCGACGACGAAGGACTGGACGGCTTCTTCGGCGTGAGCCGCATCTGGCCCCGGCTCGCCGTCGCCGCGGCCCGGCTCGCCGGCGCGGTGCGCGGGCCGTGGGGCCCGTCGGCGGTGGTGACCGTCTACGGCGAGCTGGCCGGCGGACGCTACCCGCACCCCGACGTGCCCGCCGCCGACGGGGTCGAACCGGTGCAGACCGGCGTCTGGTACGACCCCGGCCTGCGCTGGCTGCCGTTCGACGCCACCGTACGGACACCCGAAGGCCGTTGGTGGATCGCCGACCGCGCCCTGCGCACCGCCGCGGGCACCGCCGGGCTCACCTGCGTGCCGCTCCTCGGCCACGGCCCGCTGAACGCGCTGCAGGACCTCCCGGTGCTGTTCCCGAGCCGGGTACCCGCACTGTTCGGACTGCCCGAGCTGGCGGACAACCTCGCGGAGGGGTACGTCCTCAAACCGGCCGGGCAGTGGCGGGAGTCGGGCGAGGCGGGGGCGGTGGCCCGGCCGCTGGTGAAGGCGAAGCAGCAGGCCTTCGCCGAGGACGAGCGCTACGGAGGCGCCCGCCCCTACCTGCCCCCACCGGAGGGCGCGGCCGGGGTGCCGGCGTGGCTGCTGGTCCAGGCGTCGGCCCTGCTCACGCCCGCCCGCGCGGCCGCCGCGGTCAGCAAGCTGGGGCCGCGCACGGCCACGGAGGCGGTGGCCGAGGAGATCGCACAGGACGTGACGGAGGAACTCGCCGACGCGCTGGGCGGCCTGGACGCTCCCGGCCTGGCGGCGCTGCGTCGGGCACTGGAACCGGGCGCTCGGGCGCTGGCGGCCTTCGACGCCGTGGACCGGCGCGGCGCCTGAGAAGGATCCTCCGACGGCGCATCTCCGACGGCGAGTGCTTGACGGCGAGTGCTTGACGGCGAATCTCCGACGGCGAAAAAACTTCGAAGAAACCCCGTCGGCGATGTCGAGGGCCCCTGCCGCGGCTCCGACTGAGAGGTGACAGCGCGCCGGAGGGGCGTGCGGGACGGAAATGAGGACACCCGGCATGAAGTACGTCGCGATGATCTACGGCAACCAGGCCAAGTGGGACTCCTTCCCGGCCGAAGCCTGGCCGGAGGCGATCGCCAAGCAGGAGGCGTTCAACACCAAGTACCGCGAGAGCGGCGAGCTGATCGGCGCGTACGGGCTGGCGGACGCGGCCGCCGCGCAGCTGGTGCGGCGGGCGGAGGGCGTGCCGGTGATCACCGACGGGCCGTACCTGGAGACCAAGGAGTACCTGGCCAGCTTCTACCTGCTGGACTGCGAGAGCCCGGAGCGCGCCCAGCAGATCGCGGCGGACATGCCGTTCGCGGACGTCGAGCCGGTGGAGCTGTGGCCGATCCTGCACGAGTCGCCGACGAACGACCTCGCGGCGGACGGGTGACCGAGCCGAACGGCGTCGAGGGCCTGCTGCGCGAACTGGCGCCGCAGGTCCTCGGCGCGCTGGTACGCAGGCACGGCGGGGCCTTCGACGCGTGTGAGGACGCGGTGCAGGAAGCCCTGCTCGCCGCCGCACTGCAGTGGACGGCGGGCGGGGTGCCGGCCAACCCGCGCGGCTGGCTGGTGACCGTCGCCGACCGCCGACTGGTGGACCAGGTGCGCAGCGAGTCGGCCCGGCGCCGCCGGGAGGAGACGCTGGCGCTGGCCACACCGCAGGCGGCGCTGCTCGCCCCCGCCGCCGACGAGCCCGACCCGGCGGCGGACGACTCGCTCGCGCTGCTGTTCCTCTGCTGCCACCCGGCACTGTCGGTACCGAGCCGGATCGCGCTGACCCTGCGCGCCGTCGGCGGCCTGACCACCGCGCAGATCGCCGCCGCGTTCCTGGTGCCCGAGGCGACCATGGCGCAGCGGATCAGCCGGGCCAAGCAGACGCTGAAGGCGGCGGGCGGACGACTGGCGCCGTCGGAGGGGGACGGGGAGGGGGCGAGGCAGGGGCAGGGGGCGAGGCAGGGGAAGGGGCAGGGGAAGGGGGAAAGGGACGGCGGAGCGGCGCGGCTCGGCGAGGTCCGACACGTGCTGTACCTGATCTTCAACGAGGGCTACACGGCCAGCGGCGGCGATGAGTTGACCGTGCCGCGGCTCGCAGTCGAGGCGATCCGGCTCACCCGACTGCTGCGGCGCCTCACCCCGGGCGACGCCGAGACGGCGGGACTGCTCGCCCTGATGCTCCTCACCGACGCCCGCCGACCCGCCCGCACCGGACCGTACGGTGAGCTGGTGCCGCTGGCGGAGCAGGACCGCGACCGCTGGGACCGCGAACTGCTCGATGAAGGGCTGGAGTTGATCGCCTCCGCGCTACCGGGCGGGCAGCCCGGGCCGTACCGGGTACAGGCGGCGATCGCCGCGGTGCACAGTGAGGCGGCGACCGCCGAGGCCACCGACTGGCCGCAGATCCTGGCGCTGTACGACCTGCTGCTGCGCTTCGACGCCAACCCGGTGGTCGCCCTCAACCGGGCCGTCGCGGTGGCGATGGTCCACGGGTCGGCGGCCGGGCTCGCCCTCCTCGACGCGCCGGCCGCCGACCGGCGCCTCGCCCGCCACCACCGCCTGCTCGCCGTGCGCGCCCACCTCCTCGACCGGCTCGGCGCCGACCCGGCCGCCGCCGCCCGCGCCTACCGCGAAGCCGCCGCCCGTACCTCCAGCGCCCCCGAACGCCGCCACCTGGCAGCCCGGGCCCTGCGGCTTGAGGGTGCGGGCGAGCGAATATGTAGGTCGGTCTACTGATTCCTGCGCGGGTGGGGGCCGGGGTGGGTGCTGGTGGTGTGGTGTGCGTGGGAAGTCGGCTGGGTCGACTTCCTGTGCGGCTGGGTGTGACGGTGCGGGCGGTGCGGGTGCCAGATTATGTCGGTCGGTCTACTGATTTGTTGCGAGCGCTGGGGCTTGAGGGTGTGCGGGCGGGTGAATATGTAGGTCGGTCTACTGATTCCTGCGCGGGTGGGGGCCGGGGTGGGGGCTGGTGGTGTGGTGTGCGTGGGAAGTCGGCTGGGTCGACTTCCTGTACGGCTGGGCGTGGTGCCGGGGGTGGTGTGGGCGCCAGATTATGTAGGTCGGTCTACTGATTCGACCCTCGAAGTGGTGCTCCTTGCGCAGGAAGTCGGCCTGGCCGACTTCTCGTGCGCAGTGGCGCCGGGCGGCGGCAAGAATGTAGACCGGTCTACATAATTTCCCCGGGTGCCGGACCAGGGTGGGGGTGTGTCGGGTCGAGGGTGGGTTCAGAGGGCGTCCAGGAGGCTTCCAACTCTGCTGGGACGGCCCCATCATGGGCTCCCGTTCGGGCAACACCGTCCCCGGCCGGTCCCGAGCGCGGTCCCCAGCCGGTCCCAAGTGCGGTCCCAAGCACGGTCCCGAGCGCGGTTCCCAGCCGAGTCCCCAGTTCCGTCCCCAGGAGGCAGAAGAGATGACGATCCCACTTCCCGTCCGGATCCAGGCCGCCGTCGTCCGGGGCATGTACGCCCTGCCGGAGGGCCTGCGGCGGGCGATCGCGGGCAAGCCGGTGGTGCGGGACGGGCAGACGCTCGCGTTGGACGCGCAGTTGATACTCAAGCTGCAGCGGCAGTCGAAGGCGGCCCTGGTGATGCCGGGTGGGGTCGAGCCGTCGCGGGCCGCGATGGAGTACGCCCGGTACCTGGTGGGCGGGCCGACGCTCCACACGGTGGCCGCGCGGGCCGTCGGGATCCCGCAGGAGCAGGGCGAGTTGGCCGCGACCCTGTACACGCCGGAGGGCCTGGCGGAGGGTTCCGGGCTGCTGGTGTACCTGCACGGCGGGGGCTGGGTGGTCGGCAGCCGGGCCAGTCACGACCACGTCGCCCGGTTCCTGGCGCAGCGGGCGCACGTGCGGGTGCTGTCGGTGGAGTACCGGCTGGCGCCCGAGCACGCGTTCCCGGCCGCGGCCGAGGACGCGCTGGCCGCGTTCGACTACGCGCACGCCAAGGCGGCCGACCTGGGTGCGGACCCGGAGCGGATCGCGATCGGCGGGGACAGCGCGGGCGGCAACCTGGCCGCCGTCGCGGCGCAGCAGGCCGTGCGGCGGGGCGGTCCCGCGCCGGTGTTCCAGCTGCTGCTGTACCCGGCGACCGACGCGTCGACCCGGCGCCCCTCGCGGGAGCTGTTCGCCGACGGGTTCTTCCTGACCAGCGCCGACATGGACTGGTTCCTGGAGCGGTACGCGCCCGAGCCCGCCGACCGCGTCGACCCGCGGCTGTCGCCGCTGCTCGCCGGGGACCTGGCCGGTCTGCCGGCCGCGTACATCGGCACCGCGGGCTTCGACCCGCTGCGCGACGAGGGCGAGGCGTACGCGCGGGCGTTGGAGGAGGCCGGGGTGACGGTGCGGCTGAGCCGTCAGCCGGACCTCATCCACGGGTACGCCAACTACATCGGCATCGGCCGGCGCTTCCGGGAGGCGACCGCGGAGGCCGCCGAGGCGCTGCGCCAGGCGCTGGCCTCGGCGTAGCGGAGGCCGGCGAGCAAAGCGGCGAGCGAAACGGCGAGCAAAGCGGGGAGCGAAACGGCGAGCAAAGCGGCGAGCGAAACGGCGCGCAGGGCGAAGAGCACAGCGAAGGGCGGGGCCTCGACGGTCCCGCCCTTCGTCGTGCCCGCCCGCGCGCCGGTTCGCTGCTGCGCGGGGGGTTCTCGGCGACAGGGTCTTATTGTACTGTCCGTCTAATAAGCGGGTGAGCGGGAACCCGCAGCAGCAGGCACCTGGAGGCAGCCATGGCTCTCACCGACCCGAGGGCGCGGAGGCGGGACCACCGTCAGGACGAGCGCCGGAGTGACCGTCACACCACCGCCGACGACGACGTCTCGAAGCGGCTGCTGGAGTCGGCCGCCGCCCTCTCCTTCGACCCCTCGACCGAGATCGACTGGGACGCCCCCCTCCCCGAGGAGCACTACGGCCTCAACCCGGAGTGGAGCACGCTCTACGGCACGCGGCTGTGGGACGAGATGACCGAGCGGCAGCGGGTGACCCTGACCCGGCACGAGGTCTGCTCGATCATGAACACCGGCATCTGGTTCGAAATGATCCTCCAGCAGATGGTGCTGCGCGACCAGTACCTCAAGGACCCTGCCAGCGCCGAGTTCCGGTTCGCCCTCACTGAGATCGCCGACGAGTGCCGCCACTCGATCATGTTCGCCCGGGCGTGCGAGAAGATGGGCGTCCCCGCCTACCGGCCGAACAAGCTGATCGCCCAGGCCGGACGCGTGTTCAAGGCGCTCGCCAAGGGCGAACTCGCCTACGGCGGCATCCTGGTGGCCGAAGAGGTGCTCGACGTCATGCAGCGCGACTGGATGCGCGGCGAGAACGTGCTGGAGATCGTCCGCGGGACGTCCCGGATCCACGTGGTCGAGGAGTCGCGGCACATGAAGTTCGCCCGGCAGGAGATCCGCGAGCGGATGCGGCACGCGAGCCCGGCGCGCCGACGCGCCTCGGCGACCGGCATCGCCGTGGGCGCCTACGTCATCGTCACCAGCATGGTCCACCCGGGCGTCTACCGGGCCGCCGGGCTCGACGTGCAACGGGCGCTCGCCGAGGTGCAGGCCAACGAGCACCGCAAGGCGATGATGCGCACCAGCTCCCGGCACCTGATGGCCTTCCTCGCCGAGACCGGGCTGCTCACCGGCCGCTCGGCGGCCGTCTACCGCCGCGTGCACATGCTCTGACCTGCAGTTGAAAGCGCACCCGCGCCGCCCGCCCCTGCCCGCCGCACCCCCGTGCCCCCGCACCGCCGTGCCCACCGAAGCCCCCTGCCACCGCACCCTCCGCCACCCCCGACGCCATCCCCGACGCCACCCCCCCGACGCGCAGCGAGGACCCCACTCCGGCCATGGCCTACGCGATCACCCAGACCTGCTGCAACGACGCCTCGTGCGTGTCCGTCTGCCCGGTCAACTGCATCCACCCGACCCCGGACGAGCCGGAGTTCGGCACCACCGACATGCTGTACATCGACCCGAAGGCGTGCATCGACTGCGGCGCCTGTGCGGACGCCTGCCCGGTGGACGCGGTGTTCCCGGTCGACCGGCTGCGCGGTCCGGACACCGTGTTCGGGGACCTCAACCGCGACTGGTTCCGCGACCACCCCAACGACCACGCCTGGGGCCGGCCCAGTTTTCCGCGCAGCCTGCCGGGGGAGCTCGGCGCGCTGCGGATCGCCGTCGTCGGCACCGGGCCGTCGGCCGGGTACACCGCGCAGGAACTGCTGCGCAGCACCAGCGCCGAGATCACCATGATCGACCGGCTGCCGGTCGCCGGCGGTCTGCTGCGGCACGGCGTCGCGCCCGACCACCAGTCGACCAAGCGGATCGCGGAGAGCTTCGCGAGCGTCTTCCGCGACCCCCGGCTGCGGATGCACCTGAACGTGGAGATCGGTGCGGACGTCACCCACCGGGAACTCGCCGCGCACCATCACGCGGTGGTGTACGCCGTGGGCGCGGCCGCCGACCGCCGGCTCGGCGTCCCCGGTGAGGACCTTCCCGGCAGCCTGCCCGCGACCGCCTTCGTCGGCTGGTACAACGCCGATCCGACCGTGCCGGCCGACGCCGTCGAGCTGTCGGCGGAGCGGGTGGTCGTGGTCGGCAACGGCAACGTGGCCGTGGACATCGCCCGCATCCTGTTCACCGACCCCGACCGGCTCGCCGCCACCGACATCGCCGACCACGCCCTCGCCGCGCTGCGCGGCAGCCGGGTGCGGGAGGTCGTGCTGCTCGCCCGACGCGGTCCGGAGCAGGCGGCGTGGACCGCGGCGGAGTTCCTGGCGCTGCGGCAGCTGCCGGGCGTCGAGGTGGTGGTCGAGGACCACCCGCAGGTCCGGGCCGCCATCGACGCAGCGGTGTCGTCGGTGGGGGCGGCGTCAGCGGAGGGGGAGGAGGCGTCGGCGTCGGCGTCGGCCGAGGAAGCGGGCCCGGGCGCCGCGCCGCCGCCCGCGGGCTCGCGGGCGGCGTTGCTCGCCGGCCTCCCGCTGGTCCCGTACGACGGGGCCGCCGAGCCCGGCGCGGGGCGGCGGATCGTGCTGCGGTTCCTGTCGGCGCCGGTGGAGCTGTCCGGGGACGGGCGGGTCGAGGCGCTGACCGTCGAGCGGACCAGGCCGGTGGACGGGGGCCGGGTCGAGCCGACCGGGGAGCGGGACGTGCTGCGGGCCGGGCTGGTGGTGCGCTCCATCGGGCACCGCGGGGTGCCGCTGCCGGGGCTGCCGTTCGACGAGCGGGCGGGGACGGTCGCGCACCGGGGCGGCCGGGTGGTCGACCCGGAGACCGGGCAGCCGCTGCCGGGGACGTACGTGGTGGGCTGGGCCAAGCGCGGCCCGTCCGGCGGGATCGGTGCCAACCGGGCCTGCGCACGCGAGACCGTGGACGCACTCCTGGACGACGCGGCCGCCCGCGTGCTGCCGGTACCGGAGGCGGGCCGCAAGGACTTCGACCGGTTGGTGCGGCGCCGTCGGCCGGATGCGGTCGGGCTGAAGGAGCTGCGGGCGGTGGACCGGGCCGAGCGCGAGCGGGGCGAGGCGGAGGGGCGGCCCCGGGTGAAGCTCGCGACCGTGCCCGAGCTGCTGGCGGCGGGCCGCCGACGGTAGGCGGCAGGGCGCCGTACGCGTCGTGCGTCGGGCGTCGTGCGTCGGGCGTCGTGCATGCACACGGCCGCGCAGGAGGTCGGCCCGACCGACTTCCTGCGCGCGAACCCCTGTCCGCAGCAGCGCCCCTCGCATCCCCTCACGCCCCCTCGCATCCCCTCGCGCCCTCTCTCCGTTGTCCCGACCGGAGCGCGCGAGGGGTTGATGTGCGGGCCGCCCGGTTGACGGAACCGTGTCCCGGCGCGGCCGGGGCGCGTTGGGTGGGTGTGAGTGGATTTGGGGTGATGCCGGTCCCGCGGCGGTGGTCGGCCGAAGAAACGATCCTGCATGGGCTGGAGCCGCCCGGAGAACCCGATCCGGAGGCTCCCATCTATGCCGAGCTGGCCCGGCGGTGGCAGGCGGAGGGACGGTCCGTCCCCGGGCTGCCCGACCCGGTGTGGGAGTCGCTGGCCGCGCCCCGGGGTCGGGGTCAGTCCGCGGGATTCGCCTCCGGATAGAACTGCCGGGCCCAGCGGCGGAACAGTCCGATCGAGCGCTCCCCGGGGACGAGCCGCGGCTGCTCCAGGTACCGCTTGTGGGCCAGCACCGGCCGGTCCTGCTTGATGATCCGCACCGAGGCCTGCAACGCCAGCCAGGACGCCGCCCGGTCGAGCGCCTTCGCCGACCCGCCCCCCGGCACCAGCGCCGGTACCAGCGCCGACACCGGCAGCCATGCCGGCACCGGCACCGGCACCGTAACGGTCGCCGCGAACCACACCCTGGTCCGCCACGGCGCGACCGGTGTCGCCAGCACCCAGACCCGCAACGTGCTGCCCAGTTGCGGAAGTTCGGCCGTCAATCGCATCATCCCCAGCCCCGCCAGCATCACCGGCTGCTCCAGGCTGACCGCGCCCAGCCCCGGGAAGCGGGTCGTGGTGCGCTGGTGGACGGTGAACAGCGGGCCGTCCACCTCCGGCGGCGCGGTCTCCCGGGTGTCCAGGCCGTGCAGCACGCTCACGTGCCGGAAGTCGACGCTGTTCTCCATCACCTCCTGCGGGTGCGAGCGCACCTCGCCGCTCCACCAGGCGAGCGGACGCACCCCGACCGCCGGCGGCAGCTCCCACCCGGGCGGCTGCCCGTCCGGGCCCCGCCAGACGAACAGCGCGCCGTCCCGTTCGCGGAGGTGGTGCGTCGTCAGCGACGCGCGGAGCCGGGTGCCGTCCGGCGCCCCGGTGCACGAACCGTCCGGACCGAAGGCGAAGCCGTGGAACGGGCAGACCAGTTCCTCGCCCCGGACCGTCCCACCGGCGCCGAAGTGCGCGCCCAGGTGGGGGCAGTGCGGCCCGACCGCGCGCACCGCGCCCCGGCGGGTCCGGTACAGCACCACGTCCTCGCCCATCAGCCGGGCCGTCCGTACCCGCCCGGGCGGCAGGTCCCGGGCCCGGCCGACGCAGAACCAGCCGCTCGGGTACGGCAGCGGCGCCGGGCGCCCGTCCACGGCGGAGGTCACCGCGCCGGCTTGACGGCGGTGTGGACGTACCAGGCGATGTACTCGCGGACGGCGTACATCTCCACGGTGGAGCGGAGGTTGAGCCACTTCGCCGGGTCGCCGAAGCGCCGCAGGACCTCCCACGGCAGCCGGAAGTACGCGTACACCGCCTCCGACGTGGGCGTGTAGTACGGCGTCGCGTCCAGCGCCTCCTCGACCTCGAACCCGGCGTCGGCGAGCAGTCGCGGCAGGTTGCGGGCGTGGTAGAGCTTGGCGCCCGTCATCGTCATCGCGTCCAGGTACGGTTCGAGCAACGCCCGTGCGCCAGGCTTCAGTTCGTCCAGCGGGACGGTGCTCATCGGGCCGAGCAGCACCAGCCGCCCGCCCGGGCGCAGCACCCGGTGGAACTCGGCCAGGGCGCGCGGCGGGTCGTAGGAGTGGACGAGCGTCTCCATCGAGTAGGCGCCGTCGAACTCGTCGTCCCCGAAGGGGAGCCGGTGGTAGTCGCCCCAGGAGAAGGCGGTCCGGTCGTCCAGTGCGGCCCGGACGCTGAGCCGACGGGCCTCGGCGAGGTGGAAGTCCAGCACGTCGACCCCGGTCACCTCCAGTCCGAACCGCGCGGCCATCGCCCGCGCCACCACCCCCGCCCCGCACCCGGCGTCCAGCACCCGGGCTCCGACCGGCAGCGCCAGTTTGCGCCCCAGTACGTCCTCCAGCTGCTGCTGCGCCCGCCACAGCCGCCACTTCGACTGCCCCGGCTCCGTCCACCCCCAGTGCCGGGCGTTGCGCGCCACCCGGGTGTAGAACCACCGGCTCCCGGCCCGCCCGTACACCCGGCGCAGCCCGGTCAGATCGAGTTGCTGAGCGCCCATGCGGACACGCTAGCCGCGGGCCTCGGGCGCGACCCGGCGGCGCCACGGAGGGTTGCCCCGGTGGGGCGTGTTGTGTGGTCGTCCGACCGGCTGATCAGCGGACCGGTGCACGCGGCGGCACAGTGAGCCCCGACGCCAGTCGCTGAGCCCGGCGAGGCCCGACGCCAGTCGCTGAGGGCTGGGGAGGCCCGGTCGTCAGAGACCCGGGCCCTGCCCCCGCCGGGCGCGCTTCAGCTCCTCCCACCGCTGCGCCTGCTCCGGGGTCAGGGCGCCGCGCAGCTCGGCCAGCTTCAGCAGCTGCGCCTCCGCCTCGGCGCCCAGCGGCTGGGCCTCGGCACGGTAGTGGTCGGTGAGGAGGGCGTCCAGCTCGGGCCGGGTGAGGGCGGGGTCGAGGCGCTGGGCGAGCTTGGCCATGTTGCGGTACGAGCCCTGGAGCAGGAACGGCGGCTCGGTGCGGGTGCGGTCGTCCTGGGCGGCGGAGTCCAGGTAGGCGCGGTTGACGGCCAGGACGGTGGTGCGCAGGTGGAGCAGGCCGGCCAGGACGGCCGTCATCCGCTCGACCTCGGCGGCCGGCCAGGCGCCGGTCAGGGTACCGCCCGGGACGCCCGTGGCACGGGCGAGCAGGGTGTCCAGGTCGGCGCGCTCGGCGGTGGCGAGCGGGGCCAGGTGGGGGTTGGTGGGCAGGGCGTTCTCGATGAAGCTGAGCGCGAAGAGGTCGTCCCGCCCGGCGACGGCGTCGCCGAGGTTCCAGACGTCGGCGCGGTTGGCGAGCATGTCGGGGAGCCGGAAGAGCCGGCCGGACTCGGTGTACGGGTTGGCGGCCATCACCACGGCGAAGCGCTTGCCGCGCAGGTCCCACTCGCGGGCCTCGCCGTCCCGGACGCCGTCGATCCGGCGCTGCGCGTCGCACAGCGGGATGAACCGCTGCAGGAACTCGGGCGAGGTGTGCTGGACGTCGTCCAGGTAGAGCAGCACGTTGTCGCCGGCGTGCAGGGCGAAGTTGAGCTTCTCGACCTCGCGCCGGGAGGTGGCGTCGGGCGCCTCGGCGGGGTCGAGCGAGGTGACGCGGTGGCCGAGCGCCGGGCCGCTGACGGAGACCAGCAGCAGGCCGAGTCGCTCGGCGAGGTACTCGACGAGGGTGGTCTTGCCGTAGCCGGGCGGGGAGACCAGGAGCAGCAGGCCGCTGCGGTCGACCGGTCCGCCGGACTCCGCCGTGCCGAGCTGCTTGGCGAGGTTGTCGCCGATCAGCGGCAGGTACACCTGGTCGATCAGCCGGTTGCGGACGAAGCCGTTGAGCGGGGCGGGCCGGTACTGGTCGAGGCGCAGCCGGGCGTGCTCGGCGGCCAGGAGCTCGCCGCGCAGCTTCCGGTAGGCCCGGTGTCCCGGCACCTCGACTTCCTCGAACTCCTTGACTCGGGCGAGCAGTTCGTCCAGTCGGAGGTCGAGCGCGCCGCCCGCCAGGCGCGGATGGTCGCCGAGCAGTCCGGTGAGCCGGGTGGCCACGGCGGCGTCCACCGGCCGACGCGGCAGGGACGGGCAGAGCAGCACGGCGGCGGCCTCGGCGAGGTCGGCCGGATCGGCGTCGGCGGCTCCCGCCGTCAGCCAGGCGGTGGCGAGCTGGCGCCGTACGGGCAGCAGCGCGGGCTCGTCGGGCAGGGCGGCCAGCGCCTCGATGAGGCCGGCCGACTCGGGGGCGGCGCGGAACTTGTCGAGCAGCGCGGCCGCGCCCGCCGAGTAGGCGAACGCGGGTGATTCGGCGGTGAGTTCGGCCACCAGGTACGGTCCGGCGTCGGCGGCCCCGGGGCCGGCGGACTCCGGGTCGAACTCCGCGACGGCCCGCGAGAGTTCGGCGGCCAGCCCGTCGAGCGCCGGCACGCCGCCGAAGGCCTGCCGGGCGAGCCCGAGCGATCGGGCCCGGGTGTGCCAGAGCAGCCGCTGCCGCTCGTCGGCGCCGTGTGCCCAGTACAGCTGCGCGGCCGCCCGGGCGGCCGCCGGGTGCCGCAACAGGCCGGCGTCGGAGCCGAGTTCGATCAGGGCGCGGAGCAGCAGCGCCGCGTCGTGGTCGTGCACGCCGCGCTGGTAGCCCTCGTCCGGCCGCTGCTCGGCGGCTCGCCGGACGTGGTCCAGCAGGTCCGCGTCGGCGGAGAGCGAGCCCGGTTCGGCGGCCAGCAGCAGACTGGCGGCGAGGTACTCGGCGCGGTAGAGCTGCGGGGTCTCCGAGGGCAGCGGGCGTTCCCAGTAGCGCTCGGTGGTGGCGAAGGCCGGGTCGGTGACGGGGGAGCGGTAGTCGGTACCGGTGAGGGTGAAGGCGGGGCGCCCGCGCCAGGGCACGAGGGCGAGTTCGGGCCGCTGGGTGGTGACGGCGAACAGGTGCCGGCCCAGCCGCAGGGTGCCGGGGCCGTCCCCGGCGAGTTCGGCGCGGTCGCGCAGGGCACGGTGGGCGCGGCCGCGGGCGGCGCGCAGCCGTCCGGTCAGCTCCTCGGCCCGGACCCGGTCGCCGAGCGCGGTCAACTGCCCGGCGAGGTCGCGGAGTTTGACGGCGGTCGGGTCGGCGGCGAGCGCGGCGTCGATCTCGGCGGCGGTGTCCAGCGCGGTCAGGCGCCGGTGCAGGGTGTCGAGGATCCGCTCGGCGGAGGCGGCGAGCCGGTCGGCGCGGCGGGCCCGTTCCTCCAGCAGGTGCTGGCGGCGGGCGGTGAGCGCGTCGTGGATGGCGGTGCGCCGGTCGGCGAGCTGCTCGCCGAGGGCCGGGTCGGCGTCGGCGAAGCGGGTCTCCAGCTGCTCGATCCGCAGCAGGAGCCGGCCGAGCTGGTCGTCGCAGGCCTCCGGGGTGTCGGCGGCGGCGAGCGCGGCGGTGGTGGCCTGGGCGAGCAGGGCCGTCTCGGCGGCGAACTCGGCGGCGGCCTCGCGGGTGCGCAGCTCCCGGCGGCGCACGGTGAGCGCGGTCCGGGCCCGGTTGAGCAGCCCGAGGACGTCGGCGAGGCGGTCCAGGATCGCGGTGCGGGTGGTGGCGTCGGCCAGGTCGAGGGTGCCGACCAGCTCCGAGACGGTCTGCA
This sequence comes from Kitasatospora sp. NPDC101447, assembly GCF_044767225.1. Classification (NCBI taxonomy): domain Bacteria; kingdom Bacillati; phylum Actinomycetota; class Actinomycetes; order Kitasatosporales; family Streptomycetaceae; genus Kitasatospora; species Kitasatospora sp. NPDC101447. Next base: position 41,928 of record NZ_JBIWNL010000026.1, on the reverse strand, counting down.
GCGCCTCGCTCTGGGCGTTCAGTTCGAGGCCCAGTGGCTCGGCCTCGGCGGCGGTCGCGATCACGGCGCACTGCTCGGCCAGTTCGGCGGCCCGCTGCCGGTGCGGTTCGAAGGCGGTGGGTTCGGCCAGCCGGCCGACGGCGCGTTCGGCGGCCTCGGCCAGGCCCTCGGTGAGGTGCGCGGCGAGCGCGTCGATCCGCTCGGCGTCGGCCCGCGGCAGGTCGCGCAGCGCCTCGACCCGGCCCTGGGCGCGGCGCAGCGCGGCGAGCCGGTCGACCCACTCGGCGGCGTCGGCCAGGGTCTCGCCGCGGGCGGTGCGCAGCAGGCCCTCGACGTGTTCGGCCGCCTCGTCGGTCTGCCGGGCGGCGTGCGCGGTGAGCTGGGCGATCGCCTCGTACTCGGCGATGACCTGCCGGGCGGTGTCGCGGATCTCGGCGAGCGGTGCGGCGAGGTCGCCGAGGCCGCTCTGGCCGAGCCAGTGGTGGCGGTCGGCGGTGCGGGTGCAGGCGGCGAGGACGGCCCGGTGGCCGGCCGGGGTGTCGGCGCCGGCCGCGGCCAGCCGGGCGAGCGCGAGGCAGTCGGCCAGGCCGCGTACCAGGTCGGCGTTGCCGATGCGGGCCAACGGCCCGGTGCCGGGCGGCTGTCGGGCGGCGAAGCGCTCGCTGGTGAACGGGGTCTGCCAGAGCTGGACGGGGTGCAGCCGGGTGGGCCCGTCCTCGGCCGGGCGCAGCGCGATCAGGGTGCCGTCGGCGAGCAGTGCGTACCCCTGGCAGGACAGCGGGGCGGCGGCCTCCTGGCGGACGCTGTTGTACGGCTGCAGCAGGGCGCGGCCGTCGGCGGGGGAGCGGAACTCGTACAGCACGTCCTCGCCGTTCGGCGAGACGACGGTGCGCTCGTGGACCAGGCCGTCCACGGGCTGGTCGAAGGTGCGTACGGTGCCGTCCGTCAGGTGGCAGCCGCCGGGGAAGGCCACGCCCTGGTCGGCGGGCAGCCGCAGGCAGGCCCGGCCGAGCGCGTCGATCCGGGTGACCTTGCCGGTGGGCAGGTGCACCACCAGGTGCCGGACGCCCTCCTCCTGGTACGGGCGCACGCGCACCAGCAGCAGGGTGCCCAGGCGGGTGTGGGCGATCTGCGCGTCGGCGAGGGTCTGCAGGGCGTCGGCGAGCGACTCGTGGTGCAGCTCGCGGCCGTCCGGGGTGGTGAGGGTCAACCGGCCGCCGTCGACGCCGAGGTGGAGCTCTCCGGCCAGGTCGGCGCGGGGCGGGCGGCCGGGGCCGGCCGGCAGCTGGTCGTCGCGGGTCAGTGCGGTCCAGGCGAGCTGCTGCCCGTCGGCGGGTGTGTGGTCGCGCTCGCCGCGCCCGTCCAGGTAGGCGGGGCGGGCGTCGTCGGCGTCGTCGTCGAGGCGCCAGCGCAGCACCCGGACGTCGGTGGCGGCCGGGCCGGTGCGGAAGACGGCGAGCAGCCGCCCGTCCACCGGCCGCAGGCGTTCGAGGCGGGCGTCGCGGAAGTAGCGCCGCAGGTCGGCGAGGTCCTGGCACAGCCGGGGGTCGTCCAGCAGGGTGCCCTCGGCGGGGGCGGGGGAGAGGTCGGGGCCGTGGAGGCCGAGGACGTCGGCGAAGTCCTCGGCGCCGTCCGCGACGTCGGTGGGGCGGGTGCCGAGCAGGAGCAGCCCGCCGGCGGCGGTGAGGTCCTGCGGGAGGCAGGCCCGGGCGGTGGTGAGCCGCCCGGTGCCGGTCAGCCGCAGCTCCCCGCCGCCGAACTCCTCGACCCGGCGGGCGTTCAACGCCTGTGCGCGGTCGGCGAGTTCGGTGGCGGCCCGGGCGAGCCGGTCGCGCAGGACCTCGTAGGTGCCGGCGTCGAGCCGGTCGTCGAGGACGTCCACGGTCAGTTCCTCAGGTACTCGGCGGATCGTTGCTCGGAGCGGTGTTGCCCGGAGCGGTGTTGCCCGTTGCCCGGAGCGGGTGCTGCCCGTTGCCGGGAGCGGTGTCGCCCGGAGCCGTAGGCTACTTGGAGCCGTTCAGCGCGGCGCCGCCACCGGCCAGCGTCCCGATCGGGGTCTCGGCGATGCCCAGCTTCCGTGCCGACTCCAGGAGTTGGCGCAGCTGCCCGGACTGCGCGCCGGCGCCCGAGCCGATCAGCTGCATCAGCAGCGCGGAGACGGTCAGGTTCTGCACGTCCGCGGTGGAGACCGAGGACAGCACCCGGGTGAGGTCCTCGGTGAAGCTGGCCCGTCCGTCCAGCCAGGGGCCGGCCAGGGTCTGCGCGGTCTGCGAGTGGCCGACGAAGGCGTCCACGCTCTTGCCGGCCGTCACCGACTGCACCAGGCGGTCGAAGAAGACCGAGTCCCCGCCGACGATGTCGATCTTGGCCTTCTCCAGTCCGGTCGCGACCAGCGCGGCCTGCGCCTCGGCGATCTGCCGCTGCGCGTCCAGCCCGGCCAGCCGGACGTCCTTCTCGGCGGCCAGCCGCAGCCGGTACTCCTCGTGCTCGCGCGAGGCCTCGTCCAGCTTGGCCATCGCGGCGGCCTTCTCGGTCAGGCCCTCGGCCTCGGCCTTCAGCTTGGCGCCGACCTCCAGCGCGGCGGCCTTGGCCTTCTCGGCCTGGACGACGGCCTCGGCGAGGCCCACCTTCTCCACGGCCGCGGCCTCCTGCTCCCGCACCTGGACGCGGGCCAGACCCTCGGCGGCGGCCTCCGCCCGGACGCCCTCGGCCATCCGGATCTTGGCGGCCGCGTCCAGCTCGGCGGCCTGCTGCCGGGCCTCGGCCAGCACCAGCGCCTCGCGGGCCTTGTGCGTGGCGGCCTGCTCGGCGGCCTCGGCGGCCTTGATGTCCTTGACGAGCTTCTCCTGGGCCTCCGCCTCGGCCTGGATGACGACCGCCTTGCGGACGCGCTCGGCCTCCTCGGTGGCGCGCAGCGTCTTGACGGCCTCCTCCTGCTCGGCGACGGTCCGGTCCACCGCGACCCGCTCGCGGACCACGTCGGCGACGTCCCGCTTGGCGGACTCGACCTCCTTCTCCTTGGCGATCGAGGCGAGTTGGGTCTCCCGCTCGCGGCCGACGACCTCCAGCAGGCGGTCCTTCTCGATCCGCTCGTTCTCCACCGCGATCACCCGCTCGCGGTTCTTCTGCGCCACCGCGACCTCGCGGGCCTGGTTCTCCCGCTGCACCCCGAGCAGTTCCTCGGTGCGCAGGAACGCGGTCTGCGCGTTGAGCCGCTCCTCCTCCTGCACCCGGGCGATCACGGCGTCCTCCTTGGCCCGCAGGGTCTCGATCTCGCGGCGCTGGCGGATCTCGGCGTCGGCCTGGCGCCGTTCGAGCTCCAGGACGGTCTCCCGGGCGTCGACGTTCTGCCGGGTGATCTCCTTCTCCTCGGTGCGCTGGTACTCGTTGGTGCGCACGTGCTCGATCGCGGTCAGCTCGGTGATCTTGCGGATGCCCTGGGCGTCCAGGATGTTGTCGCCGTCCAGCTGGCTCATCGGGGTCTGTTCGAGGTGGTCGATGGCCGCGTCCTCCAGCGTGTAGCCGTTGAGGTCGGTGCCGATGACCGCGATGATCTGGTCCCGGAACTCGTGCCGGTGGGTGTACAGGTCGGTGAAGTCCAGTTGCTTGCCGACGGTCTTGAGCGCCTCGGCGAACTTCGCCGCGAAGAAGTCCTGGATCGCCTGCGGATCGCTGGCCCGGGCGGTGCCGATCGACTGCGCGACCTTGACGACGTCCTCGACGGTCTTGTTCACCCGGACGAAGAAGGAGATCCGGATGTCCGCGCGGATGTTGTCGCGGCAGATCAGGCCGTCCCGGCCGGCCCGGTGGATCTCCACCGTCTTGGCGGTGATGTCCATCAGCTCGGCCTTGTGGATGACCGGTAGGACGATCGCGCCGGTGAAGGTGACGTCCACCTTCTTCGTCCGGGAGACGATCAGTGCCTTGCCCTGCTCGACCTTCTGGAACAGGCGGCCCACGAAGAGCAGCATGGCGAGCACGATGAGCAGCACGACGGCGACGAGTACGCCGAAACCCACGGCGATGGTGTCCATCACGGAGTCCTTTGACGATGGCGAGACGGTGCGAACAGGAGAGTTGGGGAAGTGAACCGACGGGGAGCGCCGAACGGGATCCGGCGGGTCCGGGCCGGCGGGTCCGGGCCGACAGGTTCGGCTGTCGGGCTCGGCTGTCGGGCTCGGGCCGTCAGGTGAGGCCCGGCGGCGACGGGTCGAAGGGCGCCACCAGGAAGTGCTCGCCCTCGGCGTCGTAGTCGAAGATCAGGGCGGTCCGCCCGACGGTCAGCTCGGGTTCCGGGGTGGTCGTGCGGACCTGGACGGTCGCGGTGGAGCCGTCCTCGGCGGTGACCTCGGCCTGCCCGAAGTCGGCCGTCACCCGGCCGGTCCGGATCACGCAGACCCGGCCGACGAAGTCCCCCCGGGTGGTCGGCCGGTCCTGCGGGAAGAGCCGCCGCAGCGGCTTGACGAGCACCCGGGTGCCCGCCCAGGAGGCGACCAGCGCGACGGCGAACACTCCACCGCGCGCCGGCGCCCCCGAGGTGAGCACGGTGCCGGCCAGGCTGACGAACCAGGCGAGCGCGACCAGCAGCGAAACCGCCACCGTCACGGGCACGCCGCCCAGCCCGAGCGCGTCCAGCGCGCCCCCGTGGTGGCCGGCCCCCGTGCGGGTGCCGTCACCGCCGTTCCCCCCGTCGGAGCCGCGTCCGTCGGTGCCGTGCCCGCCGTGTGCCCCGTGTGCCCCGTGTGCCACGTGGCCCCCGTGTGCCACGTGGCTCCCGGCACCGTGCCCCCCGGCACCGTGCCCCCCGGCACCGTGCCCCCCGGCACTGTGCCCGACGTGACCCGCATGGCCGACGTGACCGACATGCCCGGCATCCAGGTGGTGCCCGACGCCGTGCCCCCCGTGCAGGGCGTCGAACCCCAGTCCGCCGAGCAGCATCAGCAGCCAGTACCCGACGACGACCACCAGCGCGAAGCTGAACAGCGCGGTCGGAAAGGCCAGCGCGGCCGCGAAGAATTCCCCCGTCCCGGCCACGCTCCCCCGCCTTTCCCCCGGCACCGCGCTTCGGCGCCGGGGAGATCATGGCAGTGGAGGAGCCGGCCGCACATTGCCAGGATCCGGCAATCTTTACGGCTCTTTGACACCCTGGTACGCGCGACCCACGTGACACTGCAACAGCCGGGCAACAGAACGGCCGCCGGACGGTCGCAGCGGGCCCGCGCGGGTTTGGCGAACGGGCTCGGCGAGCGTCCGGCGGGCGGGTTCGGCGAGCGTTCGATGACGGGCTCGACGCCGGGCTCGACGCCGGGCCTAGAGCGGCTGCTCCGGCCAGTTCAGCAGCCGCGCGCCCATCGCCGCGGTCTCCAGCGTGAAGCGCTGCAGCGCGTCCGACGGGTCGTACCCCGTGAGCGCCTTGATCCGCTCCAGCCGGTAGCCCAGCGTCCGCACGCTCAGCCCCAGCCGCCGCGCCGCCTCCGCGTTCACGTACGCGGCCTCCGCCTGCACCGCGATGGTGTCCAGCAGGGGGCGGGCGCCGCCGCGCGACTCGGTCAGCGGGCCGAGCACGCTGCGCACCAGGTCCGCCATGGCCGCCCGGTCGCGCATCAGCACCGGGAAGACCAGCAGTTCCTCGGCCTTCAGCTGCCGGGTCGGCAGGTTCAGGCGCTGCGCGTAGTCCAGCGCGTCCAGCGCCTCCTCGTAGCTGCGCAGGACCCCGCTCGGCCCCGAGTGCCGACGGCCGGTGGCCACCCGCTGCACCGGGCGGTAGCCGGAGCCCGGGCGCAGCGTCAGATCGGCGAAGGCCTCCAGCACGGCCCGCTCGGAGTCCGGGGCTATGCAGACCAGCCGGCCGTCCTTGCCGGCCAGCAGGACGTCCCGCTCGCCGAACCGCCCGGCCAGTTCCCGCTCCACCCGGTGCACCATCGGGTGCACGTCCGCGAAGGGCTCGTCGCCCACCGCGACCGCCACCGTGTACGCACCCGCCAGCCGCAGCCCGAACCGCTCCGCGCGCTCGGCGAGCAGGCCGAGGTCGCTGCGGCCGAACAGCAGGTCGTCGATGAACTCCCGCCTGGCTGCTTCCTCCTGACGGACCGCCAGTCGCTGCGCGCGCTCGTGCCCCTCGCCGAGTGCGGCGAGTGCGGCGTCGGTGGCGGCGAGCACGGCGTCGCCCATCCGGCGCAGTTCGTTGACGCTGGTCGCCGAGGCCGTCCCGGGCAGCGTCTGCCAGGCCCGGCGGGCCGCCGCCAGGCAGTGCGCCACCACCTCGCGCAGCCCGTACCCGGCCTCCGCGCAGTGCTCGCCGAGCCTGCGCAGACCCTCCAGCTCGTCGCGGCGCAGCAGCCGGCCGGTGCGGGAGACGTCGGCGAGCAGGACGAGGTAGGCCTCGGCCAGCTCGGTGGGTATGTCGTGCTCGATCCCCTCGGTCACCTTGTCCTGCCATCCCCCGAACGACCTGGTGATTCGGCGCTGAACACTAGCAGGACCGATACGGCCGGAGGCCGGTGCCGCCGCACGCGCGGGCCCTGCGCCGCCCGGCCTGCGCGACCCGGCACCGCCCGGCCTGCGCGACCCGGCACCGCCCGCGCGGGAGCCCGCGCTAGCGGTCGCGGAAGTGCAGCACGAACCGGGCGCTGCTGCCGTCGATCCGCCGCCGCACGTACAGGGCCGGGGTGCCGTCCGGGGTGCAGCTGACGCCTTCGCGGACCAGCAGTGCGGTGCCCGGCGGGACGCCCAGCAGTTCGGCGTCGGCGAGGTCCGCGCCGACCGCGCCGAAGGCCCGCCAGTCGTACTCCAGCTCCACTCCGGCGGCGCGCGCCAGGTCCAGCACGAGGTTCCCGGGGCGCCCGGGCCGGACCAGCTCGTCGGGCAGCGGGCCGAACGGGACCCAGTAGCTGCAGGCGGCCCGGGCCCGGCCGCCCAGCCGGATCACCGAGTCCACCCGGGACAGCTCGCCGGGCTCACGCCCCAGCTGGCGGGCCGCCTCCGCGTCCTCCGCCGCGCCGGTGACGGGCGGCGCGGCGACGACGAACTCGCCGTCGTCCTGAGCGCCGTCCGGGCCGCCGTCCCGATCGCCGCCCTCGTCGCCCTCCCGGCCGGGGCCGGGGCCGTGGCTGCCGGCGGGCAGGGCGGCGTGGACACTGCCGAGGTCGAAGCGCTGGCTGCGCGGGTCCACGGTGATCGACACGCGGACGGCGGGCGGGCGGACGAAGGTGCCCACGCCCCGGCGGATCTCCACCACGGCCGCCCGCTCCAGCTCGGCGACCGCCTGCCGCACGGTCAGCCGGTTCACGCCGAACTCGGTGCTCAGCTCCGGCTCGCTCGGCAGTCGGGCGCCCGCCGGGTACGTGCCGGCGTCGATGCGCTCCTGGAGCCGTCGCGCGAGGCGGCGGTACAGCGGGGTGCTCGGGGTGCTCGGAGGGTTGGTCGCCACACCGTCGATCCTACGAAGCCCGCCGCCCCGAGCCCGCCGCCCGGAACCGCCGCCCCAGCCCGCCGCCCCTTCCGGGTCGCCCCGGCGCACGGACGGGGGTGGGATGGAGGGAGCGCCGTCGGCCGCCGCTTGCCCGGCGACCCCCGGAGGGGTTAGACATCTAGACGTCTAGATGTCCGTCCGGATGCCCCACCCCTCCCGAGCGCGGCTCCACCGAAAGGCCTCACGCATGTCCCTGGTCAACTTCCGCGACGCCGCCGTCCTCGGCGACCCCGAGGGCCGTCGGGTCCGCCCCGGCGTGCTGTACCGCTCCGCCCAGCCGTTCCCGGCTGCCGACGAGGCCACCGTCGCCCAGCTGCGCGCCTGCGACATCCGTACGATCGTCGACCTGCGCGACCTGCGGGAGACCGACCCCGCCGACTGGGCCGCCGCGGAGGCCGCCGGGATAGCCGTCGTCGCGGCCCCGGTGAACCCCGCCGCCGACGCCCTCACCGCGCGGATGAGCACCATGACCACGGCCGCCGACCTCGGCGACTTCTACGTGCTGCTGGCCGAGTCCGCCCCCGAGGCGGTCGCCGCCGCCGTCGAGGCCACCGTCCGCCCCGGCGCCGTCCTGCTGCACTGCGCGGCGGGCAAGGACCGCACCGGCCTGCTGACCGCCCTGCTCCTCGACCTCCTGGGCGCCTCCGCGGACCGCATCGTCGCCGACTACGCCCGCACCGCCGACGCCCTCCCGCAGATCTTCGCGGGCCTCGCCGAACGCCACCGCGCCGCGCTCAACGATTACTCCCCCTCCCGCGTCACCGACTCCCAGGGCCGCCACCTCACCATCCCCGCGCCCCTGCTGGAGGCCCCGGCCGAGGCCATGTCCGTCTTCCTCGACCGCGTCCGCACCCACCACGGCGGCGCCGCCTCCTTCCTCCCCGCCTGCGGCGTCCCGGCCGCCACGATCACCGCCTTCCGCGCCAAGGCCGGCGCCGGCGTGAGCTGACCTGGCGCCCCCCGGCGCCTCCCGGGGCCCCGCCGCCCCGCCCGCGCGGCAATTCCGTTGCGCCGCCCCGCCCACCCTGGCAGCGTGCCCTGCGGGGGACGCTGCCAGGACGGCAGAGGACGGCAGAGGACGGCGGGGATGCGCCGGGGAGCAGGAAGACCAGGGGGTGCGCCGCGATGACCGCGCTGCGGGAGATCCGCGCCGACCACGACGACCGGACGATCGTGGTCTACCAGGCCTACCCGCCCGCCGTCGCGGACGCGGCGCTGGCGGCGGGGCGCTTCGTGGCGCCGTTCGGCTTCCACCGGATGACGTGGATCAAGCCCTCGTTCCGCTGGCTGATGCACCGCAGCAACTGGGCGCAGAAGCCGGGGCAGACCCGGGTGCTGGCGGTGCGGATCACCCGTGAGGGCTGGGAGGACGCGCTGGCCCGGGCCGTGCCGACCACGGCGCACCCCGACGAGCTGGCCCGCGCCGAGGTCCACGTCCAGTGGGATCCGGAGCGCACGCTGCGCGGGGCGGCGCTCAACCACTACAGCATCCAGGTGGGCGTCGGCCGTTCGCTGGTCCGCACCTTCGCCGAGGAGTGGGTCACCGGGCTCACCGACCTCACCCCGCAGGTGCGGCGGATCGCCGCGCTGGTCCGCGGCGGGCAGGGGGCGAAGGCGCAGCGGCTGCTGCCGCCCGAGCGCCCGTACCCGCTGCCCGCCGCGACCGCGCAGCGCCTCGGCCTCGGTTAGGGGCGCGGCACCTCACACGTCCCGTCGCCGCACCACGACCACCGTGACTGCCACCGAGACGGCGGCCCACACGCCCATCGTGATCCAGGAGTCCAGCACGGTCGGCGCGTACTTCCCCATCGTCGTCGAGGAGTCGGGGTTGATCGTGAGCCGGGTGACGGTGCTGAGCGGCAGGTGGGTGCCGATCTCCTTGAGCCAGCGGTAGCGGTCCCCGCCGAACATCAGCGGCAGGATGAACATCAGCACCACCAGCGACACGATCGAGGCGGTGGCGTGCCGCAGCACCGCGCCGAGCGCCATGCCGATCAGCGCGCAGGTCGGCACGATCGCCGCGAAGCCGAGGACGGCGCGCAGGCAGCCGTCGTCGGCGATGGAGAGCCCGACGTGCCGGGAGGCGAGCATCGCGTTGGTGGCGAGGAAGGAGCCGAACGACACCACCAGCCCGGCGAGCGCGGTGATCCCGCCGATCAGCACCACCTTGGCCGTGACCACCGCGCGCCGGTCCGGTACGGCGGCGAAGGTGGTGCGGACCAGGCCGGTGGTGTACTCGCCGAACACGGTGATCGCACCGAGGCTGCCGGCCGCGATCGCCATCAGGTCGCTCGACATGCTGCTCAGGCCGTGGAACAGCGGGTCGTACCGGTACGGGGGGAAGCCAGGCGGCGGTGGGCTCGGGCGGTCGAGGTACGGCAGGTCACTGTGGACGGCGTTCAGGTTCACCACGATTGCCGCCAGTGCGGCGAGCGCGAGCACCCAGTACGTCGACCGCAGTGATCGGAGTTTGATCCACTCGGCGGCGAGCAGGTCGGTGAAGCGGGGTGCGGGTTCGGCGGTGTGTGGGGCGGTCGGGGCGAGGGGGGTGAGGGCGGTGTGGCTCGTGCTCATCGGGGTTCTCCAGCCGGGTGTTCGGCCGCCGGGTACTCGACGCTGTCGGCGGTCAGGGACATGAACGCGGTCTCCAGGGACGAGGTGCGGGTGGTCAGTTCGCCGAGCACCACGCCGTGCCGCAGGGCGAGTTCGCCGATCCGTTCGGCGGTCAGCCCGGTGACGACCGCCGACTGCGGCTCGTGGAGCTGTACGTCGGCGCCTTCCGTCCGCAACGCCTCGGCCAGCAGCGGGAGTTCGGGTGAGCGGACGGTCACCGAGGTCGTCGCGTTGCGGGCGGAGAACTCCGCCAGGCCCTCGTCGGCGATCAGCCGGCCGCGCCCGATCACCACCAGGCGGTCGGCGGTGTGCTCCATCTCGGCCATCATGTGGCTGGAGACGAACACCGTGCGCCCCTCGGCGGCCAGGCGGCGGAACAGCCCGCGCACCCACAGCACGCCCTCCGGGTCCAGCCCGTTCAGCGGCTCGTCGAAGAGCAGCACCGGCGGGTCGCCGAGCAGCGCGCCCGCGATGCCGAGCCGTTGTTTCATGCCCAGCGAGTAGCCGCCGATCCGCCGTCCGGCGGCCCGGCCCAGCCCGACCTCCTCCAACACCTCCTCCACCCGCCCGGCCGGGATCCGGTTGCTGCGGGCCAGCGCCCGCAGGTGCGCCCTCGCGCTGCGCCCGCCGTGGACGTCGCCCGCGTCCAGCAGCGCGCCGACGTGCCGCAGCCCGCGCGGCCGGCTCGCGAAGGGCACGCCGGCCACGGTGACGCTGCCCCCGGTGGGGGTGTCGAGGCCCAGGATCATCCGCAGTGTCGTGGACTTGCCGGCGCCGTTGGGGCCGAGGAAGCCGGTGACGGCGCCGGGCCGGACGGTGAAGGTCAGTTGGTCGACGGCCGTGGTGGCGCCGTACCTCTTGGTCAGTCGCTCGATCTCGATCACGGGGACAACGCTGCCGGTCGCCGCCCCGCCCGGGCGTCGGGCGGCGGGCCACAACTGCGGGCCGGCGCACTGGCCCCGGGGATTACGCCCGCCGGCCAATGCGCCGCCGAACGGGACGCGGCTACCATCGCGTCATGATCACCGAAGCCCGCCCGCCGCTGCTCAGGCGCCTACCGCCGGGCGTGTGGGTGGCGGCGCTCTGGACGGCCCTGGTGGTGTTCCGCTGCTTCACGCGTGAGGACGAGCTGAGCCACCTGTTCAGGTACTACGGCAACCCGGAGGACATGCCGCTGGTGGTCACCGCGGTGGTCACCACGTCGGTCGCGACCCTGCTGGTCCGGCTGCCGCTGGCGGCCATCGCGGTGGCGCTCGGAGGCAGCGTCTTCGCGCTCGGGATGTGGGAGGTTCCGGAGACCACCGGGCTCCAGTTCCTGATCGCCGACGGGGTCGTCGGCTACTGCGCGGCCACCCGCTCCCGGCGCGTCTCGCTGAGCGCCCTGGCGCTGCCGCTCGCCACGCTCGCCGGGCTAATGCTCTGGGGTGCCGTCCACGACTACCCCGTCAACCCGCTCGCCTACGCGGGCTACGCCGCGACCGTGCTGATCGCCTGGCTGGTCGGCAACACCGTGCACCAGACCCGCGCCCACACCGAGGCGCTGCGCGGCCGGGCCTCCGAGCAGGCCATCACCGCCGAACGGCTGCGGATCGCCCGGGAGTTGCACGACATGGTCGCGCACAGCATCGGCATCATCGCGATCCAGGCCGGCATGGGCAGCCGGGTCATGGACACCCAGCCCGCCGAGGCCCGCAACGCGCTGGCCGCCATCGAGACCACCAGCCGGGAGACCCTGGCCGGCCTGCGCCGGATGCTCGGCGCGCTGCGGGCCGGCGAGCAGGAGTCCGCACCGCTCGAAGTCGCCCCGGGTCTCGCCGAGTTGGACCGACTGGTGGAGAAGAGCGCGGGCGCCGGCGTCCGGGTCGCGGTGACCCGCGGCGGCGAGTCGCGAGCCCTGCCCGCCGACGTCGACCTCGCCGCGTTCCGGATCGTCCAGGAAGCGGTGACCAACGTGGTCAAGCACTCCGGCACCCGCGACTGCCACGTCACCGTCGACTACCGGCCGGACGAACTGGCCGTCACCGTCGTCGACCTGGGAGCCGCCCCGGCGACGCCCACCCCCGGCACCGGCTACGGCATCGCCGGCATGCGCGAGCGGGTCGCCCTGCTGCACGGCGAGTTCAGCGCCGGCCCGCGCCCCGAAGGCGGCTTCCTTGTCGCCGCCCGACTGCCGATCCCCGTGGAGGTGGGACCGTGATCCGCGTCGTTCTCGTGGACGACCAGCCGCTCATCCGCACCGGCCTGCGCGTGCTCATCGCCGACGCCCCGGACCTGGAGGTGGTCGGCGAGGCCGGCGACGGCGCCGAGGCCGTCGACCTGGTCGCCCGGCTGCGCCCCGACGTCGCGGTGATGGACATCCGGATGCCCGGGACGGACGGCATCGAGGCCACCCGCCGGATCACCGCCGACCCGGACCTGCCCACCCACGTCCTCGTGCTCACCACCTTCGACGACGACGACTACGTGTACGGCGCCCTGCGGGCCGGCGCGAGCGGCTTCCTGGTCAAGGACCTCGCCCTGGAGACCATCCTGGACGGCATCCGGGTCGTCGCCGCCGGGGACGCGCTGATCGCCCCCGGCATCACCCGCCGTCTGATCGGCGAGTTCGCCGCCCGTCCGGACAACGGCGGGGGCAACGGCGGGGCGGCCCGGCAGCCCCGGCGGGCCGTCACCGGGAGCGTCACCGAGCGCGAGCGCGAGGTGCTCACCCTGGTCGGCCGCGGTCTGTCCAACGCCGAGATCGCCGAGGAGCTCACCATCAGCGTGGCCACCGCCAAGGCCCACGTCGCGCGGCTCTTCACCAAGCTCGACGCCCGCGACCGAGTTCATCTGGTCATCCAGGCCTACGAGTTCGGGCTGGTCAGCCCCTGACGGCGCCCCTTGGGAACGCCGAGCGCCGGGGCGGGCCCGCACGGCCCGCCCCGGCACCCCGACGTGCCGGCGCCTCAACGCACCGCCGGCGTCAGTGGACGATCGCGTGCGAGATCTGGCAGCCGCTGACCGCGTTCGACCAGGTGCCCTGCATGGCGAACGACCCGGTCGCGAAGGTCACGTTCTGCGCGCCGCCGGTCCCGCCGGTGCCCTTCCAGGCACACTTGTCGGCGTTCTCGTACCCGGTCGAGTCGGTCCAGCCGCCGGCCGGGTTCTGGTCGGTGACGGTCTCCGAGTACTCGTGGCCGTACACGATGGTCACGCCGTCCAGCGTGCCCGCACTGCCGCTGTTGACGTAGTTCTGGCCGCAGGAGGCGCCCATGTCCGTCACGTACGGGTCGTTGGTGAACGCCACGTCGCCGTACGGGGACGGGGCGGCGCCGCCGGTCAGCGTGGTGTCGCCGTTCCAGTCGTGCCAGGCGCAGAAGCCCCCGTTCGGGGTGTTGAAGCCGTCCGGGTGCGTGCCGGTGGGCGAGAGCACCACGTACTGGACGTTGCGGTTGGACGCGGCCGTGGTGTTGCCGAAGTGCCCGGCCGCCTTGACGGCCTCGGCGGCCAGCTGGTTGCCGGTGGCCTGGCCCGGGGCGGCGGCCGAGGAGTCCACCCAGACGCCGGCCAGCGCGCCGCCGGTCGGGTAGCCGACGTGCGCGGCGGTGGCCGGGCAGCTGGTCGCGCCCTTGGCGACGCCCTCGCAGTACTGCGTCATGACGCCGGACCAGGTCTCGTTGTTGGTCCCCAGCCCCTTGAACAGCTGCTGCGCGCGGACGGCGACGCCCTTCGGGTCGCCGGTGAGGGTGGTGTAGCCGTTGGCGTCGGTGCCCTGGGTGCCCCACTGGGTGCCCCAGAAGACCAGGTAGACCTTGGGGGCGCCGGTGGTGACACCGATGCCGTCCACGGCGCCGCCGTACTTCAGGTTGCTGGTCCGTGCGGCGGCGGAGTTGCCCGCCTCCTTGGTCGGGTGGGCGCCGTGCCGGTACGGGTGGGAGTTCCCGGCGAACTCGCCGCCCGGCTGGTCGGCCTGGGCGACCGGAGCGGCGAAGCCGGTGACGGCGAGGGCCAGCGCGCTGAGCCCGGTCAAGGCCCGGACACGCATCCGGCGGGAGGTGGGGGAGATGCCCATCGTGAGGGTTCCTCTCTCGCGCCGGCCGCACCCGGGTGGGGAAGCGGCGGCGCTGTGGGGGGACGAGCGGGGCGACGACGGCAGGCCGGAGCGGCGGACCGCCCGTCAGGGGCGGCCGGCGAAGAGGGGATGGGGGACCGGCGCACCGTCGACCGCCGGAAGCAAAGCAGAGCCGCCGAAACCGGGTCAACGAGGCTGAGAGTAAGACCAGCCCCAAGGGCGGCCCACGCGGAGGTATGGAACGTCAAAAGTCCCCAGCTGCCGGGCTGCTGACGCGCGTAGCTCAGCCGAATGTCAACAGTTGCGGGGAGGTTCTACACCGTATGCCGCCCCACGCCCACCCTGACGCCCGCCCTACGGCCGCTCGACCTCGCCGATCCGCATGATCCGCCCGTGGGAGTCCAGCACCACGTCGTAAGCGTTCCCGTGACACCCGTACGGGGGCGTGGGGTCCCGCTCCGCCAGGCAGTCGTCGAGGTGGGCGACCAGTTCCGTCAGCGGGACCGCCCTGGCCGGCTCGTCGTGCGGGCGGTCGACCAGGGTCGCCGCCACGCCGGCCGCCGCGAAGCCGTAGTGGACGGGGGTGCCGGTGGGGGCGTAGCGGGCGGGGCCGCAGGTGAAGCGGGCCGGCTGGGCGGTGAGTGCGGCGGGGCCGGCGGCCACGACGACGAGGACCTCGTGGCCCGGGAGCTCCGTGGGCGCCGTGCAGCCGGGGGCCGGGCCGGACGGAGCCGGGAGGGAGGGGTCGGCGGCGGAGGGGCCGGCGGCGGACGGGTCGGCCGTGGACGGGTCGGCGGCGGACGGGTCGGCCGCGGGGGAGTAGGCCTCCTCGACGTCCTCCTCCTCGCCCAGGAGTTCGTCGTCCTCGTCCAGCAGGTCGTCCGCCGCCTCGTCGGCGACCGCCGCGGCGGAGGCGGCGGCCACCGTCGGGCGGGAGTCGGCGGGGGTGCAGCCGGTGAGCGCGGCTGCGGTGCCGCAGGCCAGCAGGGCGGCGGCGAGGAGGTTGCGGGGCACGGCCATGGCACCAGTCTCCCCGGGCGGCGGCGTCCGCCGGTACTCGGGTCGTACGAGGACGACCGGGAGCATGGGTTCCCTCCTCCGCCGGACGTGCGGATCCGGCGGAGGAGGGAAGTTCGTTGACGCCGGGTCAGGCCGCGACCGGCCGCGGTCCCTCGTAGGCCTCGCGCAGCCGGGCCTGCGCCTGCGCGCCCGCCTTCAGGTGGTCCAGTCCGAGCAGTGCCGCGCCCAGCACCGGCGGCGCGACGACGACCCGGGGTTCGGCCAGCGGTGCGGCCTGCGCGAGGCGGGCCTTCACGTTGTCGAGCAGCAGCGGCTGTTCGGAGGCGAGCACGCCGCCGCCGAGCACGACCGGGGTGGGGGAGTCCAGCAGGTCGAGCCGTCTCAGGGCGACCACGGCGAGCCGGACGATCTCGTCGGCCTGGCGGTCGATCAGTTCCAGGGCGACGGCGTCCCCGTCGCCCGCGACCGCGAACAGCACCCGGACGAGTTCGTGCAGCCGGTCGCTCGACAGCTGCCCGAGGTGGACGGCCTCGGCGACGGAGCCGGCGCTGGGCAGCCCGAAGTGGTCGGCGATCGCGCGGGCGAGGGCGGTGGGCCCGCCGCGGCCGTCCTCGGACCGTACGGCGTGCCACATGCTGGTGATGGCGAGGCCGCCGCCGCCGCCCCAGTCGCCGGTGAGTTCGCCGAGGGCGGGGAAGCGGGCGGTGCGGCCGTCCGGCAGCAGGCCGACGCAGTTGATCCCGGCGCCGCAGACGACCGCGACGCCGCGCGGGCCGTCGGTGCCCGCGCGCAGCAGGCCGAAGGTGTCGTTGACGACGGTGGTGGTGACGCCCCAGGGGTGGGCTTCGAGGGCGTCGTGCAGGGCCTGCTCCTCGACCGGCAGGTCGGCGTTGGCGAGGCAGGCGCTGACGTGGCCGGTGAGCACGCCGTTCCAGGTCGGGTGGCCGGCCTCGGCTGCGGCCTGCCGGACGAGCGGGGCGAGGCCGGCGACGGCCGCGGCGCCGCCGATCCGCTGGGGGGCGAAGCCGCCGCCGCGGGCGGTGCCGAGGACGCTGCCGTCGACGCCGATCAGGGCGACGTCGGTCTTGGAGTTCCCCGCGTCGATGGCGAGTACGCCGGGCAGGAGTGGTTCGGGCTGGTGGGTCATCGGGTCCCCGCGGCTCGTACGTGGCCCGGCCGGGAAGTCGTCGGCCGGGGGTGCCCGGCCGGGTGTGGGCGGCCGGGTGTGGGCGGTCTCCTCGCAGTGCCGGCCCGCGCTCTCCTCGCGGGACGCGGGCCGGTACCGCGGGCCGGGTCAGGCCCAGGCGAGGTGCTCGCGGTTGTGGGCGAGCAGTCGGTCCGTGAGCCGGTCGGCGAGTTCGATCTGGCCGACCAGCGGGTGGGCGAGCAGCGCGTCGAAGACCCGGTCGCGCCCGCCGTGCAGCGCGGCGTCCAGGGCGAGGTGCTCGTACGCGGTGACGGCGGCGACGAGGCCGGCGTACAGCGGCTCCAGCGGGCGTTGCGGCAGCGGGCGCACGCCGCCGGCGTCGACCTCGGCGGGCACCTCGATGACGGCGTCGTCCGGCAGGAAGGGCAGCACGCCGTCGTTGCGGGTGTTGACGACCTGCACGGAGGTCCCGCCGCCGGTCCCGAGCAGGGCGGCGATCAGCTGGACGGCGGCTTCCGAGTAGAAGGCGCCGCCGCGCTTGCCGAGCAGCTCGGGCTTGGTGTCCAGGGTCGGGTCGGCGTACAGCTCCAGCAGCTGCCGCTCGATCTCGGCGACCTGCGCGGCCCGCGAGCCCTGTTCCCTGAGCTCGGCGACCACCGCGTCGTGCTGGTAGAAGTACCGCAGGTAGTAGGACGGTACGACCCCGAGCCGCTCGATGACGGCCTGCGGCAGGTGCAGGTCCTCGGCGATCTCCTTGCCGAAGCCGCCGAGCAGCTCCGGCAGCACCTCCCGCCCGCCGGCTGCGCCGGGGGCGTCCAGCAGGGTCACCCCGCGCTCCCAGGTCAGGTGGTTGAGCCCGACGTGGTCGAGCCGCACCAGCTCCGGGTCCACCCCGAGGTGCGCGGCGAACTTGCGCTGGAAGCCGATGGCGACGTTGCAGAGCCCGACGGCCTTGTGGCCGGCGGTCTGCAGGGCCCGGGTGACGATGCCGACCGGGTTGGTGAAGTCGACGATCCAGGCGTCCGGGTTGGTCCGGCGCACCTGCTCGGCGATGTCCAGCACCACCGGGACGGTGCGCAGCGCCTTGGCGAGCCCGCCGGCGCCGGTGGTCTCCTGCCCGACGCAGCCGCACTCCAGCGGCCAGGTCTCGTCCTGGTTGCGCGCCGCCTGCCCGCCGACGCGCAGTTGCAGCAGGACGGCGTCGGCGTCCGCGACGCCCGCCGTCAGGTCCGTGGTCACCGTGACGGCCGCGGAGTGCCCCTGTCGGGCGAAGATCCGCCGGGCGAGGCCGCCGATCAGCTCCAGCCGTTCGGCGGCCGGGTCGATCAGCACCAGTTCGCCGATCGGCAGGGTGTCGCGCAGCCGGGCGAAGCCGTCGATCAGCTCCGGGGTGTACGTCGAACCCCCGCCGACGACGGCGAGTTTGAGCGCGGCGGTTCCGGACGTCTTCGGTGCGGACATCAGCCCTTGACCCCTGTCAGTGTCACGCCTTCGATGAAGGCCTTCTGAGCGAAGAAGAAGAGGACGATCACCGGTGCCATCACCAGCAGGGTGGCGGCCATGGTGAGGTTCCAGTTGGTGTGGTGGGCGGCCTTGAAGGACTCCAGCCCGTACGAGAGGGTCCAGGCCTCGCGGTTGTTGCTGGCGTAGATCTGCGGGCCGAAGTAGTCGTTCCAGCAGTAGAAGAACTGGAACAGCGCGACCGCGGCGATGGCCGGCTTGGCCATCGGCAGGACCACCCGCAGCAGGGTGCGCAGGTCGCCGCAGCCGTCGATCCGGGCGGCCTCGATGTACTCCCGGGGGATGGTCATCAGGAACTGGCGCAGCAGGAAGATGGAGAACGCGTCGCCGAAGGCCATCGGGATGATCAGCGGCCAGAGCGAGCCGCTCATGCCCATCTGCTTGGCCCAGAACAGGTACATCGGGATGACGGTGACCTGCGGCGGCAGCATCATCATCGCGATGACCGCCATCAGTGCGAGGTTGCGGCCCCGGAAGCGGAACTTGGCGAGCGCGTAGGCGACCGGCAGGCTGGAGACGACGGTCAGCAGCGTGCCCGCGCCGGCGTAGAGCAGGGTGTTGCGCCACCAGGTGAGGAAGCCGGGGGTGTTCCACACCTTGCCGTAGTTGCCCCACTCCCAGTGGGTGGGCCAGTAGTCGGTGGTGAGCGCCTGCTGGTCGTCCATCAGCGAGGTGAGCAGCACGAAGACGAAGGGCAGCAGGAAGAACAGCGCGGCGGCGATGGCCAGCGAGTGGACGGCCACCCAGTGGAGCAGGGCGCGGCGCCGGGCGGCCCGGGCCGCGGGGCTGCCGGGCCGGCCGGGGCGGGCGGGGCCGGCCGGGGCCGGCGCCTCGGTGAGCGTGTTGCCGAGAGTCATGATCAGGTCCTCACTGGCCCGTTAGTCGTCGCTCGCCATGAAGCCGGACCGGCGGCGGAGCAGGATCGAGGTGACGGCCATCGAGATGGCGAACAGCACCAGGGCGACGACGCAGGCCGCGCCGTAGTTGAAGCGCTGGAAGCCCAGGTTGTAGACCATCTGCGGCAGGGTCCAGGTGGAGCCGCCCGGGTAGCCCGGTTCGAACTGCTGGCCGGAGTTGCCCGCGATGCCGCTGGCGACCTTCCCGGCGACGATCGCCTGGGTGTAGTACTGCATGGTCTGGATCACCCCGGTGACCACCGCGAACATGATGATCGGCGAGATGTTCGGCAGCGTGACGTACCGGAACCGCTGGAACGGGCTCGCGCCGTCCAGCTCGGCCGCCTCGTACTGCTCCCTGGGGACGTCCAGCAGCGAGGCCATGAAGATGACCATCAGGTCGCCGACGCCCCACATGGCGAGCAGGGTGAGCGCGGGCTTGGACCAGTCCGGGGACGCGAACCAGCCGGGCTGCGGCAGGCCGAGCTCGCCGAGCAGGTGGTTGACCGGGCCGGTGCCGGGGTTGAACAGGAAGGCGAAGGCCACGGTCGCGGCCACCGGCGGGGCCAGGTACGGCAGGTAGAAGACGGTGCGGAAGAAGCCGGCGCCGGTCTTGACCCTGGTGATGAGCATCCCGATGCCGAGGCCGAAGGCGACCCGCAGGCTCACCATGACGACGACCAGCCAGAGGGTGTTGCGCAGGCCCTGCCAGAAGGTCGGCAGCTGGCCGAGGACGTAGTCCCAGTTCTTGAGGCCGTTGAAGGTCGGCTGGCCGAAGCCGTTGTACTGGGTGAAGGAGAAGTAGGCGGTGGAGACCAGCGGGTAGACGAAGAAGACGCTGAACCCGATCAGCCAGGGGGAGAGGAAGGCGAGGGTGCGGGCCGCCTCCCGGCGGCGCTTCCGGCGCAGCAGGTGCTGCGTGGAGGGCGCCGCCGGGCCGGCCGGTCCGGCGCCGGCGTTGCCGCCGCTCTCCTTGCGGGTGCCGAACGCGAGTGACATGGGAGCTCCGTGGGCCGTTCGCGGGCGCTTACTTGGCCTGGGCGATGTCGGTGTCGATCTGCTTGGCGGTGGCCGCCAGACCGGCCTGCAGGTCGGTCTGCTTGCCGGACTCGTAGTCGTAGCCCAGGTTCTGCAGCGAGCTGATGTAGCCGCTGCCGTTGACGGCCGGCGGGGTGGTGCCGGAGTGGGCGTTCTTGGCGATGTCCAGGAAGGTCCTGACGTTGTCGTCGCTGACCAGCTTCGGCGAGTCGAGCGCCGCGAAGGTGCTGGGCACGTTGTGGATCGCGTTGGCGAAGCCGACGACCGCGTCGGTGTCGGTGGTCAGGTACTTGACGAGCTCCCAGGCCGCGGCCTGCTTCTTGCTGGTGCTGGCGATGCCGACGATGGTGCCGGTCTGGTAGCCGCGGCCGTAGGTGTCGGCCTGGTCGTCCGGCACCGGGAAGGCGGCGGTGCCCCAGTCGAAGTCGGGCTTGTTCGCGGCGAGCGAGGCGGTGCGCCACTCGCCGTCCATGGCCATCGCGACCTGGCCGGTGTGGAAGGGGTTCTTGGCGCTGAACTCCTCACCGAAGGTCGCGCGGAACTTCTCCAGCTTGTCGTAGCCGCCGAGCTGGTCGACCAGGCCCTTCTGCCACTTGAGCATCGCGGCGACCTTCGGGTCGGTGGCGAGGTTCGACCTGCCGTCGGGGCCGAAGTAGGTGGGGCCGTACTGGCCGAGGTAGTGCTCGGTGGTGGACTCGTAGCCGTGGTACAGCGGCATGAAGCCGAGCTGCTTGTACGAGTCGCCGTCGGCCTTGGTCAGCAGGGCGGCGTCCGCGGCGAACTCGCTGAAGGTCTTGGGCGGGTGGGCGATGCCCGCCTCGGCGAAGGCCTTCTTGTTGTAGTACAGGCCGTACGCGTCGCCGAGCAGCGGCAGCGAGCACTGGTTGCCCTGGAACTGCGTGTAGTCGAGCATCGCGGCCGGGAAGGTCTTGGCCGGGTCGATGCCGCTCTTCTGGAGCAGCGGCTTGAGGTCGACGAAGGCCTTGGTCGAGCAGAACATGCCGACGTTGTTGGTGGTGAAGGAGGAGACCACGTCCGGTGCGTCGTCGCCGCCGGCCCGCAGGGCCTGGTTGACCTTGTCGTCCGGGA
The DNA here is from genome assembly GCF_044767225.1 of Kitasatospora sp. NPDC101447. Lineage (NCBI taxonomy): Bacteria > Bacillati > Actinomycetota > Actinomycetes > Kitasatosporales > Streptomycetaceae > Kitasatospora > Kitasatospora sp. NPDC101447. The sequence continues at coordinate 21,082 of NZ_JBIWNL010000026.1, read as the reverse complement.
TGTTGCCCACGGCCTTGACGTGGATGTTGGGGTGGGCCTTCTCGAAGGCGGCGATGTTGTCGTCGATCGCCTTGGTCTCGTTGTCCTGGCTCCAGCCGTGCCAGAAGGTGATGGTGACGTCCTTGCCGCTGGCCGAGTCGTCGTTGCCGCCCGAGTCGCTGGAACCGGTGCAGGCGGTGGCGAGCAGGGCCAGGACGGCGCTGCCGGCGACGGCGGCGATCGTGCGGCGGCCTCTGCGGGAGGTGGTGGCGTGCACTGGGAGGTCCTCCTGGAAGTGCGCGGGCAGGCTTCGTCGCCTCGGGGCCCGCGTTCGGGGGTCGGGGAGAGGTGGGTGCGGGGGGAGCGTCGGTGGGCGGGAGCGTCAGTGGGTGGAGAAGACCGCCTCGCGGGCGTCCGACAGGGCGCGTTGCAGGGCGCCGAGCAGGACGGGGGAGCCGGGCAGGGCGCTGCTCCTCACCTCCGGCCGGGCGATGGAGAGTCTGGCCAGTTCGTCCTCGACGAGCGCGCGCAGGCGTTCGCCGCCGGCGCTCGGCACCGCGCCGGAGAGGACCACCAGCTGGGGGTCGACGACCGAGACGATCACGGTCAGTCCGACGGCGAGCCGCCCGGCCAGCGCGGCGAGGAAGGCGTCGCCGGCGCCCGGGGTGGCCAGGGCCCTGGCCACCGACTCCTCGGCGGTGGGCGCGCCGAGCCCGTGCTCGCGGGCCAGGGCCCGGACGGCGGGCGCGCCGACCAGGGCCTGGTACCCGCCGAACTTGCGGCGGCGGGAGTCCCACTCGACCGGGGAGTCGGGCACCGGCATGTAGCCGACCTCCCCGGCGCCGCCGGTGAAGCCGCGGTGCAGCCGCCCGGCGATCACGATCGCGGCGCCGACGCCCGCCTCGGCCCAGAGCAGGACGAAGTCCTCGAAGCCGGCCGCCGCACCGGAGGCCTGCTCGGCGACGGCGGCCAGGTTCACGTCGTTCTCGATCGACACCGGCGCGCCGATCGCCTCGGACAGTTCCTCGACCAGCCGCGGCGAGTGCCACCCGGGCAGGTGGGAGGCGTAGCGCAGCTTGCCGGTGACCGGGTCGGGGGCGCCGCCGACGCCGATCGCGACGGTGCGCAGGCTGCCCTCGGCGAGTCCGGCGGCCCGGACCGCCTCGGCGACGGCGGAGGCGACCGTGGCGACGGTCTCGGCGGCCGGCACGCCCTTGGTGCTGACGGTGTGCTCGACCAGCGTGGTGCCGGTGATGTCGGCGACCGCGACCCGGATCCCGGTGTTGGTGACGTCCAGGCCGGCGACGTACCCGGCGGCCGGATTCACCTGGTAGAGCTGGGCGTTGGGCCCCGGCCCGCCCGCCGTGGTGCCGACCGGCACGACCAGCCCGGCCGCCTCCAGCCGGGCCAGCAGCTGGGAGGCGGTGGGCTTGGAGAGCCCGGTCAGCGTGCCGATCCGGGTGCGGGAGAGCGGGCCGTTCTCCAGCAGGAGTTCGAGGGCGGCGCGGTCGTTGATGGCCCGCAGGAGGCTCGGGGTGCCGGCGAGGGGGGCCTTGGCGGTGCTCTTGGTCATGCCCGAATCCTCCTCTTTCGGCTGGTCGGGGTTGCCGCCGGGGGACGTCGGGGTGGCTCTCGGGCGGCGTCCGTGGGGACGGGTGCGAGCTTCGGGCGAACTGTTAGGAAACTTTCCAGTCGCTTGGGAAGGACCGTAAGGGCCGCGTCAGCGGGGTGTCAATGGTCGGTGGAACGGAGGATGCCGAAGCGTTACCGGCAGCAGGGAGCCCCGCCCCCACGGTGCCGGGGCGGGGCTCTCGTCCCCTCTGCGGGGAGCCGTTTCCGCTACGGGGCCTACGGGGCCTACGGGGCCGGCTCCGGCTTCGGCACCGGGATCGGCTCGGCAGCCTTGAACCGGGCCGAGTTCGGGTCGGCGAACGCGGACGGCGCCACCTGCTCGACCGCGGGGGCCTGCGCCGGCGCGATCACCGCGGCGGCCACGGCGGCCGCCGCCGCGGCCGCGGCCGTCGGGGCCTCCTCCTTGACCTTGATCCCGGCCCCGTCGAAGGCCGCCTTGAGCCGCTGGCGCAGCGCCCGGGAGACCACCGCCGCCTTGCCGGGCGCGGTCCGGGCCTCGACCCGCAGCATCAGGGAGTCCGCCGCCACCGACTCCACGCCCAGGATCGACACCGGCGCCCAGACCAACTCGTCGTACGGCGTCTCCTTGGCCAGCTTCTCGGCGGTCTGCTGGATCAGGTCCTCGACCCGCAGCAGGTCCTCCTTGTACGCGACCTGGACGTCCACCGAGGCCGTCGACCAGCCCTGGCTCATGTTGGCAATCCGCTTCACCTCGCCGTTGCGGATGTACCAGATCTCGCCGTTCGCGCCGCGCAGCTTGGTCACCCGCAGGCCGACCTCCAGCACCGTGCCGGTGGCCACCCCGGTGTCGATCTCGTCGCCGACGCCGTACTGGTCCTCCATGATCATGAAGACCCCGGAGAGGAAGTCCGTGACCAGGTTGCGGGCGCCGAAACCGATCGCCACACCGGCCACACCGGCGCTCGCCAGCAGCGGCGCCAGGTTCACCCCCAGCGCGGAGAGCACCATCAGGGCCGCCGTGCCCAGGATCGTGAAGGAGGCCACGCTGCGCAGCACCGAGCCGATCGCCTCCGAGCGCTGCTGGCGCCGCTCCGGGTTCACCACCCCGGTGTTGGCCAGCAGCCCGCCCAGCCGGCTCTCCTCCTGGTGCTCGGGGCTGCGTGCCATCCGCCCTATCAGCTGGGTGATCAGCTTGCGCACCACGGCCCGCAGCACCATCGCCAGCACCACGATGAAGACGATCCGCAGGCCCGAGGCCAGCCAGCTCTGCCAGTGCGTGTCGAACCAGCTGGCGGCCTGCTTGGTGGTGTCCGACACCTCCTGCGCGCTGGTCGGGATCCGCAGGTCCAGGTTCGGCAGCTGCGCGGTGGGGCTGGGGGTCGGCGTCGGGACGGAGGGCGTCGGGGACGCGTCGGACAGACCGGTGGCGCCGGAGCTGAACACGTGCGGACCTTCCTTGCTGGGTGCGTGGCGGGCCCACACCGCCGGCAAGCGGCCCGCGGACCGTGCGCCTTAGCCTATCCGCCGCCGAACGCCCGCCCGGACACGCCGAACGCCGTCGGCCGCCTCGCGCGAAGCCTCCCGAGGGCGTACGGAAGGGCCCGGACGCCCCGTCAACACCCCGGTGCGCTCCCCCCGCACCCCGCCCCGGAAGCCGCCGCGACCCGGCCGGACACTGCTCCGACCGGCCGATCCGTCCCCCGGGAGGGCCACCGGCCGGGCCCGGGCGGCACCCGGGCGGCACCCGGGTGCAAGTCGACCTTCCCCGGGCATACCGGTTATGACAGAGACCACACCCGAAGTTCACGGCAGGTCCGTTACACAGGAGTGGTGGCGCCGTACAAAGGCGTAAGGCGACACTGGGGGAGATCGCGCACTCGTTGTGCGATCCAACCGCTCGTCCCGGCGCGAGCCACGCGCCGCAGGCGTCCAAGGAGGCATCCGTGCCGCATGTCCTGGTCCTCAACGCGTCCTACGAGCCACTCGGCGTCGTATCGATGCGCCGCGCACTCATCCTGGTCCTCAACCACAAGGCAGTCAGCCTGGAGGACACGGGAGTCACTCTGCACAGCGCCACCAGCGCCCTTCCGGCGCCGTCCGTCGTCCGTCTGACCCGCTTCGTCCGGGTCCCGTTCTGCGGGCCCGTCCCGCTCACCCGCCGGGCGCTGTTCGCCCGCGACCACGGCCGCTGCGTCTACTGCGGGGCCGCCGCCACCAGCGTCGACCACGTGATCCCGCGCAGCCGGGGCGGCCAGCACCGGTGGGACAACGTGGTGGCAGCCTGCCGCCGCTGCAACCACACCAAGGCCGACCGTCACCTCACCGAACTCGGGTGGCGGATGAAGCGCCCACCCGCACCGCCCAGCGGACTCGCCTGGCGGATCATCGGCACCGGCATCAAGGACCCGCGCTGGCGCCCCTACCTGGAACCCTACGGCGGCGGCGACCAGCTGCGCGCCCCGCAGTGGGGCGAGTACGAGCACCACGACCATACCGAGCCCAACCACTCGGTCCCGATCGGCCGGGCGCACGGCGCCCACCCCACCCCCGTCCGCCGCGGCGAGCAGCCCGAACCGCTCTCCGCCTGACCCCAGCGACACAAGGGCCCGCCCGTCACACCGTCGGTACGCGCCTCATGGGCCGCCGCGCCCCCCGCAGCGGGGAGCACGGCGGCCCGCCGCGTTCTCGGGGCCCGCGGCCGGCTACGGCTTCGCGGGCGTCGCCGGAGGAGTCGCGGGAGCGGCCGGCGCACCACCCGGCTGACCCGGCTGAGCGGGCTGCCCCGGCTGGCCGGCCGGCGGCTGCGGCTGGGCCGGCGGGGTCACCGCGTACAGCTCGACGCCCCACAGCGAGTAGCCGTACTTCGTCGCCCGCGCCACGCCCTGGACCCGGACGAACCGGACGCCGGGCGCGTCGAAGCGCACCGTCTCGTCGCCGCCCTTGCCGTTGTCCACCGTCGCCGCGTCCGTCCAGGAGTTCCCGTCCGCCGAGACCTGGATCTTGTACGCCGCGGCGTACGCGGCCTGCCAGTGCAGCACCGCCGCGCCCAGCCGGGTCGCCTGCGGCAGCTCCAGCCGCACCCAGGCGTCGTCCTTGGCCGGCGAGGACCAACGGCTCTTCGGATCGCCGTCGGTGACCGCCGAGGCCGGGAAGTTCGACGTCTCGTCGCCCGAGGAGGTGGCCTTGGCGCCGAGCGCCAGGTCCGGCCCGCCGGTCGGCGGCACCACGTGCACCTGGAGCACCTGCTTGACGCTGGTCGCCCCGGACACGAACTGCACCGGCACCTGGTACGTCCCGGACGGCGTGCCCGGCGCGGCGGCGACCTGCAGCGGCACGCCCACCCGGCCGCCGCGCGGCACGGTCACCGGGCCGGCCGGGGTCACGGTCAGGCCCTTGGCGGCGACCGGCACCTCGGCACGCAGCTCCCCGGTGGTGCCCTCGGGGCGGCCGGCCTCCACGGTGGCCTGGGTCTTGACCGGCGCGGCCGCGCCGGTGACCACGTCCATGGCGGGGTCGGACAGGCTGAGGCGGGCCGCCGGGGCGTCCGCGTACCAGGGGATCACCTGGTTGACGACCGGCGGGTCGCCGCCGGGCCGCCAGGTCAGCCGGAACGCGTCGGCCACCTGCCCGCCGGCCGGCAGTTCGTTGTAGCCGGGCACCACGGTGCCGATGTCCGCCCAGGTGCCGTCGGCGCGGCGCACCGCGACGGTGGCGGTGGCGCGCACGCCCGGGTCGGTCAGCACGGTGAGCCGGTCCAGCGGGCGGGCGGCGCCGAGCTCCACGGTCAGCGGCGCGTCCTGCGCGGTCGGCGCCTTGGCGGCCCGGTACGCGGTGTCCGGGTTGCCGTCCAGCACCGCGGCGGCGGAGGAGCCGGGCAGCGCGTCGGGCCCGCCGGTGACGCTCGCCGGGGACTCGTCCGGGGCGGTGACGGTGAACTCGCGCACCGCGACGGCGGTCTTCTGCGCGGCGGTGGCCCGCAGCCGCACCGCCCGGACGATCGTGCCCGGCGGGAGCTGGGCGCTGACCGTCTTCTGGTTCTTGACGACGGCGAGCTGCTTCCAGCCGCCCTCGCCGGTGGAGTACTCCAGCACGCCGTCGCGGATGTAGTCGTCCACGGCGGTCCGGGCGTCCGGGCCGTTGCCCCAGCTGCCCATCAGCACGGTCACTCCGCTCACCGGGCGGCCCGCGCCGAGGTCCAGGCCGACCGCGTCGCCGGGCTGCGGGGGAGCGGAGCTCCAGTAGAAGGTGTCCGCCACGCCGTCGGCCATCAGCGCGGGCAGGTGGTCCTGGGCGGTGCCCAGGGTGGTGGTCGCGGTGACCCCACCGCTGACCACGCCGGCCCAGTTGTCGGCGGCGCGGACGGCGCGGTCCAGGAACGGGGCGAGCACCCCGGCGCCGATGGTGGCCGGGGACCGGTCCAGCTGCTCGCGCAGCCGGTTGAGCTCCACCCGGGCCTTCCAGGCGGCCGCGCCGTCGCCGCCGTGCTGGGCGAGCAGCATGTTCAGGGCGGCCTGCCCGGCCAGCCCGTAGTCGCGCAGCGGGCCCAGCCACGGCGCGGCCTCGCCGGCCAGCTGGGCGGTGGCCGGGGTGCCGGCCAGCGTCTGCTGGGCGGTGGCCATCGCGGCGAAGGCGTCCCGCAGCGGGGCGGCGGCCTCTATCAGCCTGGCGAGGTCGGGGGCCGCGCCGGAGGTGGGCTCGGCGGCCGCCCAGAAGCGGTCGAGCAGCGGCGTCAGGTAGCCGGACTCCTGCTGGGACAGCGGGGAGGAGACGCTGTTGCCGGCCAGCGCGGTGACGGCGGGCAGCGCCGTCCCGGCGGGCGTCGCGGCGGCGCCGGTCGGCCCGGCCAGCGTGCGCACGGCCGCCTGCCAGGACTCGTCCGACTTGTAGCCGACGGGGTTCCAGGCGAAGTCGCCGGCCGTGGCGATGGCTATCCGCGAGGCGATCGGCTGCTGCATCGCACCGGTCAGCATCACCGCCGAGCGGGTGGCCACCCCCGGGTCGCGCCCGGTGTAGGCGCCGAGGAAGAGCCGGTCCGGGCTGGCGTCGTTGACCGGGTAGTTGTCCATGGTGACCAGCGGGTGCCCGTACAGGTCCGCGGTGTCGGAGGCCTGAGCGGTGGTGATCTTCTCCGGGATCACCCCGACCCCGCTCCAGGCGACCTGCACGTTCGCCGGCAGCGCCGCGGCCAGCGCCTTGCGGTACGGCGTGGCCCCCTGCTGGTGGTACTCGGTCGGGACGACGGACAGCGGCGCCAGGCCCGGGTTCCGGGCGATCAGCCGGTCCTGCACCTTCTTCACCAGCTCGGCCTGCGCCTTGGCGGCCGCGGCGGGCCCGGTGCCGTACTCGTCGCGGTCGTCGCCGCAGTGCCACTCGTCGTAGCTGACGTCCAGGAACTGCAGCTGGAAGGCGCTGAAGCCGAGCTTGCGCAGCCCGTCCAGCTTGGCCACCAGCGCGTCCACGTCCTTGCCGGAGCTGAAGCAGAGGGACTGCCCCGGGTCGATCGCGTAGCCGAGCGTGACGTGGTTGCGCCGCGCCCGGTCGGCCAGCTCGCGCAGCTCGTCCGCCTGCGCGGCCGGGTAGGCGTTGCGCCAGCGGGAGAGCCGGTACGGGTCGTCACCGGGGGCGTAGAGGTAGAAGTTCTGCTTGGAGCGGCCGAGGAAGTCGACCTGGTCCAGCCGCTGCTGGGCCGTCCACGGGGTGCCGTAGAACGCCTCGGCGGTGCCGCGCACCGGCGCGCCGGTCGGCCAGTCCCGCAGCGTGATCCCGGGCAGGCCGAGCCCGTTCGCGCCCGCCGCCTGCCCCTGCCCGGCCGGCACGGCGGCGAGCAGCTGGCGCAGGCTCTGCGCGGCGTAGAAGGTCCCGGTGGAGTCCGTGCCCGCCAGCACCACGGCGCCGTACGTCCCGCCGCCCTGGGCGGGCAGCTGACCGGCCGACAGCACGTACCCGCCGGCCGGCAGGTTCGCGGTCGAGGGCGCGGTGCCCTCCTTTCCGCCGGCCGCGGCGCTCAGCTGCCGCAGCACGCGGTCCACCTCGCCGTCGGCGCCCTCGGAGGGCCCGCCGACGTACACCACCAGCGAGCCGGCGGCCGGCGTCCCGCCGTCCGCCTGCGGCGTCACCTCGGTCGCCCCGGCGACGTTCAGCACCTCACGGACGGCCAGGACCGCGCCGATGTCCGCCTTCGGCGAGGCCACCAGCGTCACGGCGGCCGGCACCACGACCGCCTTGCCCGCCACCGTCTTCTCCTGCGGCCGCGGGAACACCTGAGGGTCGGTCACGCTCCCCAGCGGCGTCTGCGGCGCGGTGGACACCACGTCCGGCCCCGGCGTGGCCGCGTACGCCGCCGACGGCAGCGGCCCGGCCAACAGCCCGCCGACCACCGCGGCGGTCGCCACCCCGGCCGCGATCTGCATCGCCCGCCGCCCGGGACGCCCGGCCGCACGCTCCGCCCGCACCGAGGCCAGCAGCGGCTCCGTCCCCTTGAGGTCGGCGATCAGCCGGTCCGCCGTCCGGGGCGCCAGCTGACGGCACGTCCGCGCCGTCGCCCGCCGCGCGGCCAGCGCCGCCGGGTGCTGCAGCACCTCCCGCAACGCAGGACTCTGCTCCAACTGGGACCGCAGGCGTCGCCCGGCTGCGACGGACACTCGGGCTTGCACAGGAGCCTCCTCGCCAGGCCAGGACCACAACGCGAGCAACCCCACCAGGTACCCAACCCGGTGTCAACGCCGTCGACGGCTATGCCGATCTTGCCCCGATTCATCCCCTCGCGGGGCCCTCCAGAGCCCCTCCCCGAACTCTCCTCGAACCCTCCTCCAATCCTGTCCGAAGCCACCCCGGAAGCCCGCAAAGCCCGCTCCGCCGATCGGCGGAGCGGGCCCTGCCTAGCCACTCAGGACACGGTGTCAGGAACGCGGCGGAGCGGGCAGCACAGCCGTCCGCAGCATCGGGACGCTCCACTGCTCGTTCGCCTCGTAGCTGCAGTCCCACAGGTCGAGCCGGGCGCCGTCGGTCGCCAGCCACTGCGGCAGGTCGAGGCAACGGCCCGAGGCCGGGTGGTACAGCGCGTTGTTCGCCAGCGGCACCCACTTCTGCGCCGCCGTACCGTCGCAGGTGTGGAACTCCAGCGGCGTGCCGTTGCCGGTTCCTGCGTTCAGCGGGGCGATGCACCCGCCCATGACGCGCAGGGTGCCGTCGTTGCCGAGCGAGAGCTGCTGCGAGGGGCCACCGTGGCAGCCGTAGAGCTGGATCGCGGTGCCGTCGGCGGTGCCGGCTCCGGTGTCGTCGATGCACATGCCGCCGTTGACGGCCGAGCGGACGGTACCGGTGATGCCCGGCGCGGTGGGTGCCACCGCGAACGGGTAGACGGCGGTGCTGCTGATGCTGCCGTCGAAGCTCGGGCTCGGCTTCGACTGGTACCGGTAACGGCCGAGTGTGAACGGCCCCGAGGACGGCGGGCCGGCGCTCGCCTTGTGGACGGTGGTGCCGGCGAGTACGCCGTCGACGTAAAGCGCCATCATGCCGGTGTTCGCGTCGTAGGAAGCGGTCAGCCGGGTCCAGACACCGGGACGGGTCTGGGCACTGGAGTTCACCACGCGGGTGAAGTCGTAGGACCAGTTGTCGTCGTCCGCGTACGCCAGGGCGAAGCTCCAGTTCTGCCCGGGGCCGTCGGTGTACAGCATGAAGTTGCTGCCGTGGACCGTCTCCTGGCTGGCGACCACACCACCGGCGGGACCGGCCTTGGCCCAGGTGGAGACGGTGAAGCTCTTGCGGGTGTCGACCACCGGGCCCGACATGGTGATGTTCGAGCCCTCGCCGGGGCTGAAGGCGCCCACGGTGACCGCCCGGCCGTCCACGGTGTCCCCGACCCAGCCGACGCCGGAGGCCGTCCCGTCCGTGCGCTTCTGCCCGTCCTTGACGGTGTTCCCGCCGTCGGGTGCGGCCAGCCAGTTGCCGACCGGGTGGTCGAGGCTGCCGAGCACGACCGGGGTCGCCTCCAGACCGGTCACGGTCGGACCGCTGTTGACGTCGGCGGCCTTGGCGCCGACACCGGCCCAGGCGACCAGCTGGTTGTCGGTGTCGACGGCCCAGAGATCCGGGACACCGTCACCGGTGACGTCACCGTTGGAGCCGACCTTCGGGTACAACGTGGCGTCGACACCGTTGGCCAGCCAGCCCTTCGTGGGGTCGGCGAAGCCGGAGGCGTCGAAGGTCCCCGGCGCGCTTCCCTTGGCCAACTGGTAGGCGTGGACAGTGCCGTCGCTCTTCGACCGGCCCCAGACCGTGGGGACGTTCGTGCCCTTGGACGGGCCGGGAGTGATCAGGTCGTAGTGGTCCCAGTCCTGACTCTGCGACAGCAGGACGGCGGGCCCGTCGAGCTTTCGGACGATCGACGACAACGCGAGCCAGAGCCTGCCGTTCTCGACGTAGAGCAGGGATGAACGCGGCAGGCCGGCTGCGGTCGTCCCCGGCTTCCTGGGGGTGTCGCCCGTGGGCGATCCGAACGCAGCGATCTGGGTCACCGAGGACCAGTCGCCACCGTTTCCGTAGTCCGCGCACGTGATCGGCGTTCCGTCGGGGAACGCGCAACGGCTGGACTTCGCCATGGGGACCGCGGCCTGCCCGTCGAGGTGCGCGGCGATGTCGTCGTTGGCGTAGAGGTACAACTCGGCGGCGCCGGGCGCATGCGCCACCAGGTCGTCGACGTTCCGATCGCTGAACGAACCCCGGTGGGTGATCTGGACGGTGCTCCAGTCCTGGTTGCCCGCCGCGCCGGGGGCCGAGGCGGGCTTGGTGTTCGGGGCCGCGTACGGGTCGGTGTTCGCTCCCACCAGGCGCAGGGAGCCGGTGCCGTCCGGCAGGAGGACGTCGCCCTTGCGGTCGCCGTCGATGTCGCCCATCACCGGGTCGCCGGCAGCGGGGTTGCCCGGCACGAAGTAGGTGTAGGCGACCGGCTGCGACATGTTGCCGGCGTTGTCCTGGGTCTGCAGGTAGAGGAAGTTGGTCCCCCAGTGCCAGGGCGTGTAGTTCAGCTGGACGCTGCCGTCGCCGTCCATCTTGACGACGTTACCGCCGTCGGTGCAGTTCCATCCGGTGGCCGCGGCCTGGACGGGGTCCGTGGTCCAGCGGGCGCAGGCCAGGCCGGAGGAGCGGCCGCCGCCGGCCGGGGCCGGGTCGGTGCCGGTGAGGGTGAAGACGCCCTCCTGGCCGACGAGCTTGGGGTGCCCACCCAGGGTGCCCGACTCGGGGAAGTCCGTCGAGGTGACCCGGGCGGTCGGCGGAGTACGGTCGATGCGCAGATAGCACATCGGGGAGTTCCCGCTGTGAAGCGTGCCGTCATCGGTGACGGCGTACCAGCCGTATTCGTGCCCGTCGGTCAGCGAACCGACGCTCACGTTCTTGCGACCGGAGCTCGCCGCCCAGTTGGTGTCGCGGAGCTGGGTGGAGCCGTTGTCGTCGTCGTCCCAGATCTTGAACGTGGTCCAGAGCTGTTCGCCGGTCGGAGACCAGGTGTCGACGCTCAGGTTGATGTCGGTGTTGATCCCGACCCAGCCCGGGTTGTCCCACGGGTTGCCCGTACCGGGGGTCTGGCACTGGCTGTAGGCGCCGTCACGGGCGAAGCCGGGCGTCGGGCTTGTGGCGGGGCTGCCGACGGCGGGCGCGAAGTCGTAGGTGACGACGATGTGCGGACTGTTCAAGAACCGCTGGTGGTAGTACTTGTTGGTCTCGTCGTCGGGGGTGAACATGAAGGTCCACCCGCCCCAGTGCTCGCGCGCCGCCTGGGTCATCTGGGCGAGGACGTCGAACTCCTTGCCGCCGGCCCCCTGGATCCAGTTCAGGCCGACCTTGGCGCAGCTGGAGGGCTCCGGGCAGGGCTGGGCCTCCCAGCGCGTCCACTGGTTGATCGGGTTGTTGGTGCCCGAGCCGGTCGAGTAGAGGCCCATCGGCGTGGACGTCGAGGGGCTGGACGACTCGGCGACGGTGGCGTAGAGCTTGGCGCTCAGCACGGTCGAGTCCCAGAACACGGGGTTCAGGCCGACCTGGAAGTAGGCGCGTTCCTTCCCCTCCTTCTCGCAACGGTGGGCGGTGTCGATGTAGCCGCAGTAGCCGGACCCGGGCCTGTCCTGGCCGTACTGGGTGCCGTTGTACTCCGGCGTCTTGGGGTAGGCCGACTGCACCTGCGCCCAGGCCTGGGTACCGTTGTCGGCGCTGGGGTTCCAGCCCGGGTCGAGGTACCAGGGACCGGTGCCCTGCCCGAGGACCGAGGGGTCCGGCACCAGGTCGATGCCGCTGCCGCTGACGGTCGTGGCGATCGGTGCGGTCCGGGCGCCGGGGCCGGGGGCCTTGCTGTCGGACCCGGCCGCGGGCGTGCCGCCGTCCGCCGAGGGTGCCGCCGCTGGTCCGGCCTGCCCGGCGGACTTGGCCGGGGCGCCGGCCTGAGCCGCGGAGACGGGGGTGCCCGCCGTGCCGGAGTCCCACATCACCGGCGCCGGAGCGGTGAAACGCACCTTGCCGGCGGTGTCCTCGGCCGTGAGGTTGCCGTTGCCGTCCGCCTTGACGGTCAGTCCCTCGGAGACGGTGTCGAGGTGCAACTTCTTGATCTTCGGGTCGGCGGCCGCCTGCGCGGTGCGGACGATCAGCACCTGCCGCCATCCACCGGCGGAGGTGGCGCTCAGCTCCAGGTCGACGTCCGGCAGGACGGATCGGTAGAGCGCGTCGCTCCCGCTGAGTTCGGGCTTCGGCAGGGCGAACGGCGCCTTGACCGACAGCTTCCTGCCGTCCGCGGTCGTCATGGTGGCCAGCGCACTGCTCCCCCCGCCGGAGAACGTGAGCGCGGACGGGACGGCGATCGGCGTGACCGTGCCGTCGGCGTTGGCCCGGAGGGTCGCGTCCACGGCGCGCCAGGTGCCGTCGGCGTTCTTGACCCGTTCCGCCACCGGTGAGGAGTCGCTGGTCAGCGTGCCGTCGGGGTTGGCCGTGGTCCGGCTGCTCCCCGTGGTCAACGCGTCGACGACGACCGGCTTTCCGGTGCTCTTCGCCTTCGCCTGTGCGGTGCGGATCGTCGCGGTCTGCGCCGTGCGGGTGTCGGACTGTCCCTTGGCCGGAGGCGGCGGAGGTGTGGGCCAGGAGGTGTCGGCAGGACCGTGGTTGCGGTCGGCGGGAGCCGCCGCAGCGACACCGGGCACTGCGAGCAGAGCTGCACCGAGGGCGAGGACCGCCGTGCAGGAGAGCGGCATCAGAGCGGCGCCGAATGTCCGAATTCTCTTGCTCCGTGCGGGAGTTGAAGGATATGGAGGTTTTGGCCTCGACATGAAGACCCCGTCGTCGAAGGTGAGGTGAGCAGAAGTCAGCCGCACGCTGCCTTCACATTTGCTTCGCTGTCAAAGCGTTTTGTCGACAGGGTGTCCGAGTTGTCACGGGGGGTCACGCATTGCTCTCCGGGTGATGATCCTCACACTGCGTGATCATGCACTCTTCCTGTTCCGGATAGGTCGTATGCCCCTAGGGTGCCGGAGGTCCGGGCCGGAGAGGTCGGCCCGATTCGAGCTCCGGTGATCTGTGGGGGGATCAATTGTCTCGTCGCGTCCGCGTTTTCACGCGCCCGCGCAGCCTGAGAGTGGCCGTCGCGGCCGCCCTGGCCGTCTGCATGTCGGTGGTGACGATCCCCTCGGTCGAGGCAGTCACCCACGCGCCCGATCCACCCAAGGTCTGGGTGCCGCCGAACACGCCGGTGCCGCAGACCCACCCCGTGAAGGGCACGAACGGCAAGGTCGCCGGTCACCAGCCCGACCCGGGAAAGAAGTGGGCGCCACCGGCTGATTCCAGCCCGCCGGCCGGTCGGGCCACCGCCGTCCTCGACGGTGCCGACGCCAAGGCGGCGTCGGCATCGGCCGCATCCGACGCGGCGCCGACGGCTGCGGCCCCGAGGCCGGTCCAGGCCGGCTCCCTGCCGGTCTGGATCGCCCCGGCCCCCGGCGCGAAGTCCGCCCGGAGCGCATCGGCTGCCCCGGCCGAGGACGGCTCCCCGGCGCTCCAGGTCGACCTGGCCGATCAGGGCCGGGCCAAGGCGGCCGGCGTGGCCGGTGCCCTGGTCGCCCTCACCGACACCGGCGGCGGCGCGCGGGCGGGCCGGGTCCAGGTCGGGATCGACGTTCAGCCCTGGGCGAAGAACGCCGGTGCCAACTGGGCCTCGCGGGCCAGGATCGTCCAGTTGCCCGGGTGTGCGCTGACGACCCCGGGTGCTGCGGGTTGCAAGGCGCGGACCCCGGTGCCGACCCACCGTGACGAGGCCACCGGCCGACTGGTGGCCGAGGTCGACGTCCCGCAGGCGTCCACCGGGGCCGCCAAGTCCTTCACCTCGGGCGCCTTCGAGGGCGCGGCGACCGCCGCCCCCACGGTGGCACTCGCCGTCGAGGCGGAGGCCAAGGGCAGCAGCGGTGACTTCACCGCCTCCCCGATCACCCCGTCCGCCTCCTGGCAGGCCGGCTCCAACGCCGGCAACTTCACCTACGGCTACACCGTCGAGCTGCCCTCCGCACTCGCGGGACCCGCCCCCGACGTCTCGCTCGGCTACGACTCCTCGGCCGTGGACGGCAGGACCGCCTCCACCAACGCCCAGCCGTCCTGGGTCGGCGAGGGTTGGGACTGGCAGCCCGGCTCCATCGTCCGCGGCTACAAGGGCTGCAAGGACGCCGGCATCGACAAGTCGGGCGACCAGTGCTGGGGCGGTGACCTGCTCCAGCTCTCGCTCGCGGGCCACGCGGGCCAGCTGGTCAAGGACGACAAGTCCTGCGACTGGCACCTGCAGGGCGAGGACGGCACCAAGGTCGAGCGGCTGACCGGGCAGAACAACGGCGCCTGGAACGGCGAGGCCTGGCGGATCACCACCGTCGACGGCACCCAGTACTACTTCGGCGCCAACCACCTCCCCGGTGGTGACGGCACCGACCAGGCCGCCAACTCGGTCTCCACCCTGCCGGTCTACTGGCCCGGCGGTCAGGACCCGTGCCTGAAGACCGGCTCGCCAGCCACCGGCTCCTGGAACCAGATGGGCTGGCAGTGGTCGCTGGACTACGTCGTCGACCCGCACCAGAACCTGATCACCTACCGGTACGAGCAGGAGCAGAACTACTACGTCAAGGGCGGCGGCCAGAACAACGGCAACGGCCCCCGGACCCAGTACCAGCGGGCCTCCTACCCGACCTGGGTGGGCTACGGCCAGCGCCTGCCCGACCAGATCGCCGCCAAGGGCAAGGCCAACCCGGCCGCCCAGGTGTGGTTCCGCACCGCCGAGCGCTGCCTGCCGGACAAGGACTTCGGCTGCGACCCGTCCCAGCGGACGAAGGACAACGCCAAGCGGTGGCCGGACACCCCGGTCGACCAGAACTGCGACGCGACCGGTGACTGCACCGTCTACTCGCCCACCTTCTGGACCACCAAGCGCCTCACCAAGATCGACACCGAGGTCCGGGACGGCGCGGTATACCGCCCGGTCGACTCCTTCGCCCTCAACCAGTCCTTCCAGGACCCGGGCGACGGCACCTCCCCGTCGCTCTGGCTGGACTCGGTCCAGCACACCGGAACCAACAACCGGACGCCGATCACCCTGCCGGCGGTGTCTTTCCAGCCGCTGCAGATCGCCAACCGCGTGCAGGGGCAGATCGTCGCTCCGGACGGCACGTCGTCCTCGGTCGAGCCGTACAACCGCCCGCGCATCCAGAAGATCACCACCGAGACCGGCGGCCTGATCGACGTGGTCTACCGGCCCGCGGAGTGCTCGCGGGAGGCCGGCGGGACGATGCCGGCCTCGGAGGACGGCAACACGATGGCGTGCATGCCGGTCAAGTGGTACCTGCCCGGGCAGAGCGCGCCGGACCCGGTGAACGACTGGTTCAACAAGATCGTCGTACAGTCCGTCACCCAGGAGGACGCGGTCGCCGGCGGCCAGCCCGCGGTCGTGACGAACTATGTCTACGGAGGCGGAGCGGCCTGGCACCGCAACGACTCCGAGATGACCGACGCCAAGACCCGCACCTGGGACCAGTTCCGCGGGTACGCGACGGTCACCACCCTCACCGGCAACGGCAGCGATGTCGAGTCACCGCGCACCAAGTCGGTCGCCACGTTCCTGCGCGGCATGGACGGTGACGTCCTCAGGAACGGAAGCACCCGTCAGGTGTCCGTGACCGACGTCCACGGCGGCACGATCAAGGACGAGAACGTCCTTTCCGGGTTCATCCGGGACTCCGCCACCTACAACGGTGAGAACGGCGAGGTCCTCTCCACGGTGGTCTCCGACCCGTGGATCGGCCCGGTCACGGCCACCCGTGCCCAGTCCGGCGGCATGCTGGCCATCACCGCCCGGGCCGTCAACGTCCTCAAGGTGACCAACCGCGACAAGCTGGCCGACGGCTGGCGCACCCGCGAACGCTCCACCTCGTACGACTCGACACCGTTCGCCCGTCCGCTGACCGTCTACGACACCGGCGACCCGACCCACCCCGAGCAACTGCTCTGCACCGCCTTCGAGTACGCCACCGGCCCCGGCGGCGCGCCCACGCAGCTGGCCTCGCGCACCCTCGTCCTCAAGGGCGCCTGCGGCCGGACCGCGACCCAGGACAACACCGTCGCCGACACCCGGGCGTACTTCGACGGACTGCCCCTCGGCCAGGCCGGCGCCAAGTCCGAGCAGACCTCCACCGAGGTCCTGGAGCGCTACGACACCGCAGGCAAGCCGGTCTACCGGACCACCGCCCGCGCGAGCTTCGACGCGTACGGCCGCGTGATCAGCACGGTCGACCCGACCCGCACCGACGCCACCCACCCGACCGGCGCCGAGACCAGGACCGAGTACTCCCCGGCCGCCGGCCAGCTGCCCACGCAGGTCACCCACACCAACCCGATGGGCTGGCAGACCGTCAGCACCCTCGACGTGGGCCGCGGCTCACCGCTCAAGATCAAGGACGAGAACGGCCGGATCAGCGAGCAGGACTTCGACGCCCTCGGCCGCGCACAGGCCAGTTGGGGCCCGGACAACAACCGGTCGCAGAACCCGAACCGCCCCAATCGCAAGATCTCGTACTCGGTCAACGGCGCCAACGCACCTTCGCAGGTGCTCACCCAGGCGCTGATGGGCGACCTGAAGACCTACACCTCCAGCTACACCATCTACGACGGCCTCGGCCGGGTCCGGCAGACACAGGCCAGCACGCCCTCGGGCGCCACCGGCCGCATGATCACCGACGCGCTGTTCGACTCACACGGCTGGCAGACCAAGACCAGCGCCGCCTACTACAACGACCAGGCGCAGCCCGGCGGCCAGCTCTTCCTGCCCAACGGCGGTGTCGAACCGGACGGCAAGATCCCCTCCCAGACCGTCCAGAAGTTCGACGGCCTCGGCCGCACGACCGACTCGATATTCCAGTCCTACGGTGTCGAGCAGTGGCGCACCCACACCGACTTCGTCGGCGCCGACGAAGTCCGCACCACCCCACCGGCCGGCGGCTACGCCTCCGCGACCATCACCGACGCCCGCGGCAAGACAGTGGCCCTGCGCCAGTACAAGGGCAACACCCCGACCGGCGCGTACGACGAGACCACCTACGGCTACTCGCCGGACGGCAAGGAGATCTGGCGCAAGGACGCGGCCGGCAACCGGTGGACGTACGAGTACGACCTGCTGGGCCGTCCGGTGAAGGGCACGGACCCGGACTCGGGCACAGGCACGACGACGTACGACGACAGCAAGAACCTCGTCACCGTCACGGACTCCCGCGGCAAGAGCGCGACCACGGCCACCGACCTGCTCGGCCGCACCGTCGCGGCCTACGAGGGTGCGGCGGTCGACCCGGCCAAGCAGGTCGCAGCCTGGACCTTCGACACCCTCGCGAAGGGCAAGCCGACCTCCTCCACCCGCTACGTCGGCGGAGTGAGCGGGGCCGCCTACACGTCGGAGGTGACGGGCTACGACGTCGGTTACCGCGAGACCGGTTCGAAGACGACCATCCCGGCCGTCGAGGGGCAACTCGCCGGCGTCTACCAGACCGACAACGTCTACGATGCCGCAGGCCGCCTCGACAGTACGACGATGCCCGCGGTGGCCGGTATGGGCCGGGAGACGCTGAGCTTCGCCACCGATGTCGTCGGTCAGTTCGTCGGCCTGAGCAGCGTCTTCGGGTTCAGCTCGACAACCTACGTGGCCGACGTCCGCTACGACCCGTACGGCCGTCCGTACCGCACTACCGTGGGCGGCGCGGGTACCCAGGTGGTCGCCACGCTCGACATCGACAACGCCACCGGCCGAGTCACCCGCTCAACCCTCGACAAGCAGACCGCCGAGACCGCCCACGTCGACTCGGTCGACTACACCTACAACCCGCTCGGCCAGGTCACCTCGGCCCGCAACGCGCAGGACGGCGAGGTCGCCGACCTGCAGTGCTTCACCCACGACTACCTCGGGCGGCTCACCCAGGCCTGGACCGACACCGGCAACCAGACCACCAGGCCCCAGCCCAGCGTCCCGGGCATCGGCGCCTGCGCCAACCCCGACGGGCCGTCGGTGGACGCCGGAAAGCCGAGCGTCGGCGGTCCGGCCCCGTACTGGCAGCAGTACGAGTACGACCTCATCGGCAACCGCACCAAGCTGGTCCAGAAGGACACCGACGGCGACGCGACCAAGGACGTCACCACCACCCAGACCTTCGGCACCGGCCCCAACACCCCGTCCACCGACCCGAAGACGGGCGGCGGCACCGGTGGTCCGCACGCGCTGATGAAGTCCACCCGGACCGGCCCGGCCGGCACCGCGGTGACCTCGTACACCTACGACGCCGCGGGCAACACCACCTCGATCACCGACACCCCGGGCACCAGGACGCTGAACTGGAACGCCCAGGGCAAGCTCGACCAGATCACCGGCACCGGCCAGAGCGGCGCCACCAGTTACCTGTACGACGTGTCCGGCAACCAGCTGATCCGCCGGGACCCCGGCAAGGTCACCCTCAACCTGGGCGCCGACCAGCTCACCCTGGACACCACCACCAAGGCCGTCACCAACGTCCGCTCCTACGCGGCACCCAACGGCCTCTCCATCACCCGCACCACCACCAGCGGCACCTCCACGTTCGCCTACCAGGGCGCGGACCCGCACGGCACCAACGGCGTCCAGTTCGACGCGGACACCCTCGCCCATGTCCGCCGCCCCACCGACCCGTTCGGCAACGATCGCGGCACCCAGCCAGAAGAAGGCGTCTGGGCCGGCAACAAGGGCTTCGTCGGCGGCACCAAGGAGAAGACCACCGGCTTCACCCTCCTCGGCGCCCGCGAGTACGACCCCAGGACGGGCCGCTTCATCAGCCCCGACCCCATCACCGACCCCGGTGATCCGCAGCAGTGGAACGCGTACGCCTACGCCAACAACAGCCCGATCAACAAGTCGGACGCCAACGGCCTTCGGCCCACCTGTGACACCACGGCCGAGTGCAACGGTCTCGCGGCCGAAAGGGACGACGGTCACGGCTACTCCTACATCACCAAGCCGCCCCCGCCGTCCGGCGAGCCGGACCCCGCGCCCTCGCCGGAAATGCAGAACGCGGCACACAAGGTCGACACCGCATACAAGAACCTCAACGAGAACAAGCGCAAGCGGGACGAACTCGTCCACAAGGTGGTCGACATCGTCGGCGATCTGATCGGCTTCAACGACGCCCGCGACTGCTTCACCAAGGGCGACGTGATGGCGTGTGTCAACACCGCGCTCAACGCGGTGCCCTGGGGCAAGATCTTCAAGGCCATCAAGGTCGGTATCCAGGCCCTCAAGATCTACAAGGAGATCAACAAGGCTTACGATGCGATCCGGGCTGGCGAGCGCGCAGCCAAGGAAGCCGACGCCGCCTACGTCACCGCCAAGACAGCGGCAGCGGAAGCCCGAGCAGCTGAAAAGGCCGCTGCCAAGGCAGCAGAAGAAAAAGCAGCAAAAGAAACAGCAACAGATGCTGCCGGAACAGAGAGCAAAGCAGCAGCTCAGGAAGCCGACGAATCGGCCGCTGCCAGCTGCTCCCTCGTTCGCAACAGCTTCCCGACGGGCACCCAGGTCCTGATGGGAGACGGCAGCCTCAAGTCCATCGAGGACATCCACGAGGGCGACGTCGTCATGGCGACTGACCCCCAGACCGGCGAGACCCACCCCGAGCCGGTCACTGCCACCATCACCACCCCCGACGACAAGGACTTCACCGACCTCACCCTCACCGACGACGCCAGCCCCCGCGGCCCCCCGGCCGCCGACCAGGCGAAGATCACCTCCACCCACCACCACCCCTACTGGAGTGAGACCCGCCAGCAGTGGGTCGACGCCGGCGAACTCACCCCGGGCGAACACCTCCGCCGGCCCGACGGCACCGCCCTCACCATCCAGTCCGTCCGCAACTACCCCTACGCCGTCACCACCCACAACCTCACCGTCAACCTGCTCCATACGTACTATGTGCTGGCAGGGGCCACGCCGGTCCTCGTCCACAATTGCGGAGAGGCTTTCGAAGAAGAAGAGGGCGTTAACTACCTGTACCGAGGAGTCTCGGAAAAGAGTCCCGCGTACGGAAATGCAAAGCAGGGAATTGCGGAACCGAGGGGTGGTCACTCCGACATGGAGCGCCACCATGATGGCAATACCTCTAGCATCTTTACGTCCTGGACGACCAATAAGGATACGGCAATCAGTTATGCGCGGGGTGCTGCCGAAGGCCGCAAGGACTTGGCTGGAGTAGTTCTCCAGGTGAGGCTACCCCTTGGGCAGCCGGTCTATCCATCAATTATGTTCAGCTCGGATCTGTGGGAAACGTCGGAGAATCTTGTTGAAGGAGTCGTGCGGGGGGCTCGGGTAGTGGGCATCGGTCGGAAGGTCGGATAGATCAATGGCTGAACCGAAGGAGGTGATTCTCGATATGGCGAACCCCTCGGTAGTTTCCGCGGCGATGATTGTCCGACTCTGGTCAGGCCTGTCTCGACTTGGGTGGGATTCCGCTGGGATTGCGATGTCAAGGCTTGAATTGCTCGGAGACGCTCCGATCGAGTCCTCTCAAGTGCGCGCGTCCACTCTGGCGGGAATCTATGGACTCCGCGACGAGCTCCTGTCGAAGGAGCCGCAGAGAACCCTAGACCTGCGGAGATTCGTCGAGGCATTGACTCAAGAAGAGCAAGCGCTCGTTCGGTTCTTCTCTGTAACGCTTGGGGATTGGCGGTTCTTGTGTGTGGTGTCTGATGACCTCATTCGCCCTGTGGGCCTAACTGCGGTGAGGGGAAGGGGAGGCGCTTCGGCGATCCACTCCGGAGCTGTAGGGAGAATTTCAGTAACGCGAGCCTTGGAGCTATGCGCAAAGCTCTCTGGCGAGGGCTGGAACTCGGCGGGTATCTGCTTTCAGCAGCTTCAAATGTATTCGGAGTCGAAGATTCCCGTTTGGCTGGCCAGCGCCTCAACGCTGACTGTTAATTTCGAGCGAGCCTCTATGGGTAGTAAATA